>CAZTUD010000058.1:0-13038 GCA_964616945.1 uncultured Prevotella sp.
TGGCAAGCAAGTATGGGAAGATAAGTTATGATACGCTTTATATACATCGTCCGGGTGGCAGATGGACGATAAAGTTCCGTGGGAATGTCTCTGGCGCGGAAGTTGAGACGGAAGGCAACCGTGACGGCATCCCGTTCAACGGGCACATCAAGGCTGACATGCGGGCTACGGCAAGCGCGGCCGTGACCTACCGTGGAATTTCTCTCGGTTTT
This sequence comes from uncultured Prevotella sp., assembly GCA_964616945.1. GTDB lineage: Bacteria > Bacteroidota > Bacteroidia > Bacteroidales > Bacteroidaceae > Prevotella. Next base: position 213 of record CAZTUD010000058.1, read on the forward strand.
GCAATCAATCCCGCGAAACTTGCCGGGAAGAGCAAGGACAACGAATTCAACTTCGTATCTTACGGCAACAAGTTCGGCTTCGAGGCAACGGTTCTTTCATCAAAGACTTACAATGGCACCGTATCGTTAGGGGATGTAAAAGTAGATGTCAACAAAGGCACGGTAAGCCAAAAAGCATTCAATTTCAACGCTTACTATGCCTTCAACGGCAGACGGTTCTCCATGCCCGCCGCCTTTACACAGAGTTACAAGCAGAGGCGTAGTGCTGGAAGCTTTATGGTGGGCATGAGTGTGGACGCTCAGAATACCGACATTGCGGCAATGGAGGCTATCCATTATGAAGAAATCAAGCTTAGGGTCGTGGAGGTCGGCTTGGGCGCGGGTTACGGTTACAACCTTGTCGCGGGCAAGCGCTGGCTCTTCCATCTATCCTCAGTGCCCACCTTCGACGTTTTTATAAAGTCACACATTACAATAGGTGACCAGCGCAAGGATCTCTCCTATCATTTCCCAAGCGTCATCATCACCGGACGCGGAGCGGCAGTCTATTCTTGGAAAAACAAGTTTGTAGGTGCCACAATGGTGTTCAATTTCTCAAGCATTGGCGACAAGAATGACTTTCACCTGATGCGTGAGAAATGGCGCATAAGGGCTTTCTACGGATTCAGGATATGACAATAGCAACATGCCGGCTGACCGATTGAAAGATGGCAAGATAACCGGTAAGGTTTTTATCCGAAAATGTCAACTTCAAACCTGAAGTGTCTTTCATGAGGCTGCAACGCCACAATGTGCTTAACAAACTTTTCTTCATATTTCTTTCTTGATATAAATCTTTTTGCTTAACTTTGCCATTGAGAACCATGCCGAATGCCTTACAAAGGCTGCGGCATGGCAATCAACTTTATGATTAAGGCGTTTATCTGACGCTTGTGCTTGACCTGTGAAATCTGGTAAATTTCCAATATCGTCAAGAGGACAAGACAAAGATAGATGTCCGTTTGGTGTGTTAGCCACCAGCCCTATCAGTGTACCTTATTATATAAGGTATGCTTATAGGGTGTGGTATACATATCGGCGTGGACTCTATTTAGTTAGTTCTGACGATAGGCATTACCAGAGCCTCACAGGTGAACTAACAACTGCAAGAGTTCACGCTTTTTTCGTATACCAACGACAACACACACCTAAAGGCTCAGTAAATGCTTATAGACAACAAGAAGGACAGGTACCCCGATGACGGTCTTGACATAAAGACCGTATGGGACTTCATACGGGAATATGCGGGGAAGGACATTGCCAACCCCGATAATTTGCAGAGCGGCAAGCTCGACATTGTTACTGGCTATTTCACCATTCGCGCGCTCAGCGTCCTTTACACCGAAATACCTGAGGAAGACCACTTCCGCATTGTCTCTTCTGAAATGATTGGCAAGGATGCCGACAGCGAGAGAGTCATAGACCTGCTAAATGGCGACCAAGGTATAAACCAGACTTTCAGCCTTACAGAATGTGCCAAGAACGCAAAGGCGTTTCTTGAACGTGACACCGTAGAGATAAAGGCAATAACCGGCGCATTCTGCCATGCGAAAGCCTATATGTTCAAGAACCGGAATCCCCACAACCTCAGCTTCTACCTCACGGGCAGCAGCAATCTGACGGATGCGGGACTCGGACTTAAGCAGTCGGCTAACGTAGAGCTGAATATGGGTGAGGCTGTCAACCAGAACAATAACAACTACAGGGAGGTAACAAAATGGTTTGAGGACTTATGGAAAACGGCAAGCGACACCATTCCCACAGACCCGGAGAATCCGAAATCGTCACGTATCAGCGTGAAGGAATATTTCATAAAGCAAATAGACGAGTATTTCCGCAAATACACGCCGGAGGAAATATACTACAAGATTCTCTTCGAGCTGTTCCATTCCGACATAGAGCTCGACTACAGCATAGAGCACAACAAGGACATGTCGCTCTTGCAGACAAGCGTCATTTGGAAAACTCTCTTCAACTATCAACAAAAGGGTGTCATATCGCTTATCAAGATGCTTCGCCGATACAACGGGGCGATACTTGCTGACGCCGTAGGACTTGGAAAGACTTTCTCTGCCCTTGCCGTGATAAAGTATTTCCAGACGCAAGGCTATCTTTCCATTGTGCTATGCCCTAAGAAGTTGGAGCAGAACTGGCAACAATACAAGAAAGGACGTGACTCACGCTTCGAGAAGGATGAGTTTGAATATTTGGTGCGCTTCCATACTGATTTACAGAACAACCGTCTAGAGGATTCGTATCCAGACTTCAAGCTCGACTATCTACAGCGTCGGAACAAGATTCTTCTGGTCATAGACGAGAGCCACAACCTTCGCAACGAGAAGTCGGGACGTTATCAGGAGCTAATCAGCCAACTTATAGAGAACAAAGAAGGACACGATAACCGTGACGTAAAAGTACTTATGCTCTCCGCTACACCTATCAATACTGGTTTGCGTGACGTGAAAGGACAATTCAACCTTATAGGGCGCAACCGTGACAATGCTTTCGACAACGACGTGTTTGGCGTGGAGTCTCTTGACAACCTTTTCAAGCAGGCTCAAAAGGACTATACATCGTGGTGCAAGGATGACAACAGGACGATAGGCGGTTTTATAGCCATGCTGCCGCCACAGTTCTTCAACCTTACCGACAAGCTGATAGTGGCACGTACTCGCAAGCTCATAGAAAAGGCACTTGGCGAAGACTTTGGTTTCCCGGATAAGGAAAAACCTGAGAACATTTATCAAGGCGTGGAGAAGTTGGGCAAACTGGAAACGACAAAGAACATCTACGATGCCTTTGAGTCGCTTAGCCTTACCGCTTATCAGCCAAGTCTTTACATAACCGAGACCCAAAAGAAGGCCAAGAAGGAGGCCTCCCAAGACTGGAACGACAATGTCAACCGGGAACGATTCCTTGTCAAGATGATGGGCATTCTCTTCATGAAGCGACTTGAAAGTTCATGGTTCTCTTGCATGTCCACGGTGAAAAAGGTGCTTGATGTCCACGAAAAGACGTTGCAACTTGTCGTAGATTATAAAGAGCATAAGGACAACGGCGGTAATCCACAAGGGACTACCCTGCAAGTGGGTGATGTAGACATTATAGCCGACGAGGAAGACGATACTTTCAACGACGACTTCGCCTTGCGTAAAGGTACCATCCGCTTGCAGGACATGAAGAACCTTGGCGGCTTCGAGCGTGGATTGCGTATTGATGTCAACAAACTAAGGGAAATATACAAGAACTTCGAACTCTTTAAGGATGCTTACGAGAAAGGAGAAGAACACGACAAGAAGCTTGACAAACTTGTGGAGATTCTCCATGACAAGGCTAAACGGCCAAACAAGAAGATAGTCGTATTCACAGCCTTCTCCGATACCGCGCAATTTGTCTACGATGAGTTGCGGAAGCGTGGATTCTCCCGTATGGCGGTAGTATCAGGGCAAAGTGTGAGTACTACAGGCAATCAGCGCACTAATGACTTCACCGAGGTCTTGCAGAGTTTTGCGCCTTACAGCAAGCTATATAAGGAACTGGACTGGAGCAGCCTTTATGAGCAAGCTAAACTGAGCCATGCCGAATATTACGACGATGAGAAGCAACGGTGGGAAGTGTCTTACGACATTTGGAAGGGACTCATTCGTAAATACAATTCTCATTACTCCCGTCTGCTTGATGATGAGATTGACATCCTTATCGCTACCGACTGTCTTTCCGAAGGCCAGAACCTCCAGGATGCCGACATGCAAGTCAATTACGACATCCACTGGAATCCTGTCCGTCTGATCCAGCGCTTCGGACGTATAGACCGTATCGGCTCGCCTAACAAGACCATCCGTTGCGTCAATTTCTGGCCGGCGAAGTCGTTTGAGGAATACCTGCATCTTGAAACACGCATCCAAGACCGTATGGCGACGATGACTCTCGTTGGTTCTGAGACACAGGAACTTAACGATGAGTTCAAGAAGATGATAGCCGACAACCCGCTTGTGGACAAAAATGCCAACAGGCTCCTTGAAGAGTTGCAGAACAACAGCATATCAGACATAGAGTCACCGCGCACGCTGTCGCTGAAAGACTTCTCCTTCGAGGTCTACCGTCAAGACCTTATCGACTATCTCAACAAAAACCGTGAGTTTTTCCGTCGTATGCCTTCGGGAATATATTCCGGTTTCCGTTTCCAACGTGATTTGTTTACAGACGACATTCCCGAAAGTCTTGTCGCCGTTGTTGGCTATCCGCATCGTGAGCAAGGTAGTGACAAACAATACACCGAACTTTATCTCATGTGCCAGCCTGTCGATGCCAATGAAACGACAAGACCGACGTTCTACGAGCTCAACCGTGCGGAAGTCCTGGAGTTGCTGAGGCTTCACAAGAGTGAAGAGCGTCGTGTTCCTGACTGGATTGACGAGAGCAATGCCCCTGATAAGATACAGCGTCTGTCATCCATCCTACAAGAATGGATGAGGCTGAAAGCCCCGAAACAAGCGGTCAGCAACATCAAGAACTTGCTTGGAGCCAAGAACCTGAGAGCGCAGAAGAAACCCGCGAAGAACGAGACAACGGAAGAACACTTCCAACTCAAGAACTTCGACCTGATAGTATGGGAATACGTGGCAATATAAACGATTATGATTAAGGGCTGTTTATCAAATTTCATCGGCGGCAACCTCTTTGACGCATGCACCTCGCTACTTGAAAAGTTGCATATAAACCTTGGCGTGGAGACGAAGGAGCCAATAGCCTTTGCCGACTATTATGATGGAGCAATACCAAAATACTTGCAAGATGTACTTGGAAAGATTAAGGCATCCTACTTCATTGGCGTGGAAACAGACCTTCCCAACCTTGACAACAGTAATCCGTCTTCTGCTGCTGACAGTCTTCAAGGCAAGTACTCTGGCATGTTCTTCTTTGCCGTTGACATAGACACTGAACAAAATGTCAGCCGTTCGGAATTGGCTTCGCTGACACGTGGCTTCAACCGCATTTCCAAGGCAAACCCCGTTGTTATCTTCATTCGTCATGGCAATCTGCTTACCCTCTCCACTTGTGAGCGTATGGAATACACTCAACAGTGGCGGGACGGAGAAAAGCTTGGCAAAGTCTCAATGCTCCGTGATGTAAACTGCCTGAAGCCACACCGTGGACATATTGACATCTTGGAGACTCTTGGCGACAAGTCTTACCCTACCTTTGATGAGTTGTATCGTCATTGGATGCAAGTGTTCTCTATCGAACTGCTAACGAAGAAGTTTTATGGAGAGCTGAGCGACTGGTATGCATGGGCGATACAGATTGTGCGTTTCCCGAATGACATAACTTCTTCCGACGTTGACAAGCCCATGAACGACATGGCGGTTATCCGTATGATAACGCGCCTTATCTTTGTCTGGTTTCTGTATTGCAAGCGGCTCGTACCGAAAGAGTTCTTTGACGAGGACAATATTCGCAGACTCTTCATCCAGGACTTTGCGCTCGATGGAAGTCAGCCTTTGCTCTACAATCCGGAAAATAGCCTTTACTATCGTGCCATCCTGCAAAATCTCTTCTTCGCAATGCTAAACCGACCGATAGTAGCGGAAGATAAGGACAAGGCAGGCAACAGGCGGTTCCGTACTTCCGTAACTATTAAAGGAAGGAATTGGGATTACAATGTCAACAACCTCATGCGCTATGAGAAGGACTTCAAGCCTGGAGGCGCGGAGAGTTTCCTGAAGCTTGCCAACAGTACCGTGCCTTTCCTTAATGGCGGATTGTTCGACTGCCTCGATGACAAGCCAAAGGGAAGATACTACGATGGCTTTTCTGAACGTAAGGAGTCATTGGAAAGGCTGCGAGTCCCTGATTTCCTCTTCTTTGGTGGAACTAATGACGCAGACTTGTCGGTGTGGTACAACGACAAGCGAAAGAAACACGTTGCAGTAAGTGGGATAATAGACATTTTTCATCGTTATTATTTCACCGTTGAGGAGAACACTCCCTTAGACCAAGAAGTGTCGCTTGACCCCGAACTGCTTGGAAAGTCGTTTGAGAATCTTTTGGCGGCATACGTGCCAGAAACAGGTACTAACGCAAGGAAGCAAACTGGCTCGTTCTACACTCCGCGAGACGAGGTACAGTATATGTGTACGGAAAGCCTTGTGGCGCATCTCAAACGGATGTGCGGCGAAGAGAGCGAGAAGGCTTACTGTGCTCTGTTAAGCTATTCTGACGAAGATATAACTCTTAGTGATGACTTGCGCAAGAACATTATGAACGCCCTTTACAACTGCCGCATTCTCGACCCCGCATGCGGATCTGGCGCTTTTCCGATGGGCATGCTGCAGCAAATGGTGCATGTGCTCAGACGGATAGACCCGGACAACACGATGTGGAGGCAGCTGATGGTTGACCAAGCCACCTTACAAGCAAAGAAGGCTTTCGATACCGACGATGACGAAGAACGCAAGAATCGTCTTGAAGACATTGAGAATGCTTTCGACCGCAGCGTCAACGACCCGGACTATGCCCGCAAACTCTATCTTATAGAGCATTGCATCTATGGTGTGGACATCCAGCCAATAGCCATACAGATTTCCAAGCTCCGCTTCTTCATCTCCCTTATCGTAGACCAGCGACCGACAACTGACGCTGCCAAAAACTTCGGCATCCGTCCTTTGCCGAACCTCGAAGCCAACTTCGTTGCCGCTAACACGCTGATACCTGTCAACTATGACCACACAATCGTTGACGGCTTGCCCGATGTAAGGAAGTACAAGGAGAAGCTGAAGGAACTAAACCATCAGGTGTTTCTTGCCGGACGCAATTACAAGAAAGCGGAACTAAAAAAGAAGATTGCCGAGACAAGGAAGGCTCTCGCCAAGGCTATTGAGGACTCACACTTTGTCCAGCCCGGCATCGCCAATCTTCTCGCCTCATGGGATATGTTCGACCAAAACGCATCATCATCATTCTTCGACCCCGAATGGATGTTCGGAGTGAAGGGAGGGTTTGATGTGGTGATAGCGAATCCGCCGTACAAGATTGTAGCATCGGGTGACCCGCTTAAAATAATATATGACGCTATATACAAGGTGGCACATGGTGGAAAGCGGAATCTCTACCATCTTTTCTTTGAAAGAGGCATTATATGCACTAAGCCACATGGCGTATTGGCATACATTTCACCCGATACCTATTTGTCAGGTAATGACACTGAGGCGTTGAGGGAGTATTTCGTCAAGAATACCAATATCAAAAGCATAAGGCTGTATTCGGAGAAAGACAAGGTGTTTGAGAACGTAACTCAGGCTGTGGCTATTATTGTTCTGGCCAAGGATAAGGGTAATTGCAACTTTACAATATACTCGAAAGAGAAAATGAGTATGATTGAGTATGCCAAACTGCGCAAGGAAAACAAATACGTATTCAAGGCGGAGGATGCTGTAATATCGCGAATGAATAAAAGCAATGTAAGGTTTGGGGACGTTTGCGATGGGTATAAGGGGGATGTTAATCTTGCTATAAAGAGAGATTATTTCACTTTGACAAAAAATTCTGATACTTTGCCACTTGTGCGTGGTGTGCAAATTTCCAAATATGGGTACCAGCCTGGAGAAGAGTATTGTTATTTGGATGCTTTGAATAAGAATCAGACATCCAATGACAGAATAGTGTTTCAGGAAATATCTAATATGGGTCTTGCAAATAGAGTTAAAGGAACTATTTTAAGTAATGTAATATGTGGAGACACATGCAATTTGCTTTTCACCAAGACCCCTAAATACAGCAATGAGTTAGTGCTTGGCATTCTTAACAGCAGATGTGTGAACTATTATTTCAAGTTCTACAACCAGACCAACCATGTACCTATAGGGGAAATTAAACGGATTCCATTCCCACAAGTCATATCAAAAGAGGTCGTACATGACATTGAATCCATCGTGCAAAAGATTCTGAAAGAAAAACGTGTCAATGTCAATACTGAAACATCTACCGATGAGTCCCGCATCGACTTTCTTGTCTATCATCTTTACGGTCTCACTTACGACGAGGTCTTGGTGATTGACCCCCGGCCGCCGTTCACTCGTGAGGAATATGAGAGGGGCATTAGGGAGTGACATGCCAAATGTGAGCGCAACCACCTTAATGTAAGGTTTGTAAGGTGTAAGGTTTGTAAGGTTACAAAGTCCCAAATGTCGCTACGCCGTTGACGGGTCGCGGTAAAGATGCTAAGGCATTGCGGCGAGGGCGTTGCCGTTTTCCAACAAAGACACATCGATGAATCCAAATCTTACAAACCTTACACCTTACAAACCTTACATTAAGGTGTGTCCAATATGCTTTTTGTTAAAATATAAATTTGCGTTACCAAAGAAAAGAGATATAAATAATTAATATATAATAATATAATAATTATTATTATATAATATTTTTACTCAAAGTCTCCCTGCGTGAGAATGCGGAGGTGCTTAATGTAAGGTCTGTAAGGTGTAAGGTTTGTAAGAAATGCTTCGAAACCGTCGCTTAGGCAACGAAGCCACGATGAGCATGGGTGAAGAGATGAATGGATAACGAATAAAAAGTGAGGCAAATGTTTGCGTAATTGAAACATTTGCCTCACTTTTCAGTATTAGTCGATTATCTGTAGAGCATCAGCGTGCCCCAGCCTATCTGGTCGAAGGCCCCAGAGTTGACACCATAGCGCGGGTCGCCGGCGCCACCCTCCGGGCGGACAAGCTCGGCGAACTTCTTGGTGAAGTAGCTGCCCGACTCGTTCTTGTAGTGGCTGTAGAGAATTTCCCAGTTGGGCCTCATGCAGCCGCGGTCGGTTGCGCCAAAAGCGGTCTGCTGCTTGCCTGCCTCGTGGCTTGTGTTGGAGCACCAGGGGCCTGCGGTGGTGAAAGGTATCTGGGCGATTGGATAGAGCCAGTTGCCACCTTGCACGCCCGAGCTGTTGGAGACGGTGATGTCGGCGTGGGTGCCAGTCTTTAGGTTTGCCATGGCGTTGTACTCTGCCATGTGGAGGATGGCGTTGTCGTTGGACGAGAAGAAGTCGAGACTGCTGTAGGATGGATTGCTCTGGTAGAGAGCCCAGGCTGCCTGTGCCAGCTGTGCCATCACAGCGATGCACATAGAGGCATGTCCCTGGTCGCGGCCGCTCTCCTGCTGCTGGGCGATGGTCTCGGCAACGCCGTCGGGGTTGGTAAACGAGTAGTTGTACTGAACGATGTTTGGCAGAGAGCCATTGCCGTCGCCTGTGCTGGTGAAATAGCTTGCCACATATTTCACTATGTCGTCGTCCTCGGTGAGGATGCCAATCTGAAGGTAGGAGCAGAGGTTGACCAAATCCCAGTTACTCATATAGTGCTTGGGGCTGCCGCAGTTGCTGCTGCCGTGGAGTTGCAGGAACTTGTAGTTCTTGTCGGCAAAGACATCGAGCATCCAGTTCTTGAAAGCCGTGAACTCAGCCTCGCTCCAGCCCGAATAGTCCCTCAGCTCCTCGCCAGCCAGGGCGAAAGTGAAGCCTTGTGCGCCGGCGGCGAGATAATAGTTGTTGTCGCTTGCCGTTACCTCCTTGCAAGTGTTTGCCCAAGCGTTGAGGATGGTTACGCCTTTTGTGGCGTATGTCTGGTCGCCAGTGAGCTGCCAGAGCAGTCCGAACTGGTAGGCTGCCGCCGCGTCGCGCATGGCGTCGCCATAGTTCTCCACGCCCTCTTCCGTGCCAGTGGCGTTGCCGCGCACAATCTGCGAGTGGGCGTGAGTGACGACACCGTAGTCGCCATTGGTGTATGTATTGTCCTTCAGGTTTTGGAATTCCTGCTTCACCACGTCGGGCACAGAGCCGCTTGCAAGTTCTGCCTTGACGCGTGCGAAGTCCTCAGCGGTGTAGAGTGCGCACGGGTGGTTGTAGACGAGGCTGTCGGTTGTCTCTGGCTCGTAGCCGGAAAGGTCAACGGTACCGTACTCGTTGGACTGGCAGGAAGGGAAAAGTAAAAAAGTAAAAAGGTAAAAAGGTAAAAGGGAGGCTACCTTCTTGGCTGTTGCCTTTATGTTTATATCGTTTTTCATTGTTGTTGTTTGTTTTGGGGGTTGGTCCTGACAAAGCCAGGACGTACGAAACCGATGGAGTGGTTTTCTCCCTCCCCTATCGGGGAGGGCTGGGGTGGGGCTTCTACTTTATTGTCAGTCCCTCGCTTTGTATGAGTGCTTTGATTTCCGCGTCGTTCTTGAATGTCTGCACCCAGTAGACATTGTAGGTTATCTGGGTGGTAACGGTCTTGATGTCGGCGTACTTGAACTGTAGTGTAGTGAACTGACCAAGGTCGCCTGACGGGAACACACCGCCGTTGGCAAAGCTCTGCGATGAGAGGTCATAGACGAGTACGCAACTGCCGTCAGAGAGACTGTACTTTGTCTTCCACTTGTTGTTGTTGCCACCGACATTTCCTGAGAACTTCGTGCCTGTTGCGAGGTCATTACCGCTTGTGTCGAAATTGATGTTGCGGGAATAGCCGTAAGTATCCCTTACATCTTGCAAACGGATGGCGAAGAGCGGATAGACACTTGGATAGAGCCATGACTTAGCTTCCCAGCACTTGAAGTCGCCGCGCTGTGCGGTAGCGTTCTGCTTGTAGGTGGTGATGGTGATATAGCCGCCGTCCTCATTCGGATGCAGTACGTGAGACGAGCTTGTGCCGTTGCCGCTCTGCGAGGCGTTGTACCAAGTGTAGTTGTCTGGGTTGTTGAACTGCTCACGGATAAGTCCGGCTGCGAGGTTCATCTTTATGGACGATGTCTTGCCTGTTTCCGGGCAGGTGGCTGTGATGGTGAACTCGCCGAAGTTGCCATCTTGGTTGAATGTAACGACACCGTCTTTTACAGTAGCTATGCTCTCGTCGCTTGACGACCACTCAATGAGGGAAGTGGTGCAGTCGAGAGGCGATGTTGTGTAGTTGAGCTTGAGAGTGTGGTCAGCCACGGCGCAATCGTAATTGCCCGAAGCATAGCTTTGGTCAAGAGAGATGTCGAGGGGCTGGACAAGGCGTTTCACGGTGATAGTCTTGCTTGCCGAGACTCCGCTGCCGTCCATTGCCGTGGCTGTGATGGTGACATCCTTGCTTGTCGCCGTGCCGCCTGTGCTGACACCCGTAACCAGTCCATTGCTGTCGACGGTGGCGGTGGATACGTCGCTTGATGTCCATTCAAGGGTGCGATAGGTGGCCGACTCGGGAGTGATGTCGTAGCTCATTTGCAGCGTCTCGCCCTCATACACTTCGTCAGCGTCGGAGGTGATTGTTATGGCTGTGGCCTGCTGCATGTGGTCGGCTACAACGACCTTGATAGTGCTAAGTACGCCAGAGCCTGAATACATGCCGGTTGGGGCAACTGTTATCAAGGCGTAGCCAAGTCCGCGTCCGCTTATCGCGTCAACCTTGCCGTCCTCGACGGAGGCGATGGAAGCGTCGGTGGTGGACCAAGTTACGTTGTCGAATGTCACGTCAGATGGGGTGAGGGTGTAGCCGAACTGCACCGACTCGCCTACGATGAGCGGCAGGACTGTCGCGCCAGTGTTGTCGGTGTAGAGCAGCCGTGAGTATTCGCTTGGCATGTTGAGGGTGATGCCGCTGGGGCAGGTTGCCGGTGTAATGTCGGGAATGGTGTCGTTGTCGGAGCAGGAGGCGGACATAGTTGCGATAGCAGCTATAGCCAGAATAGCCTTTATGGAAAATATGTTGGTTTTCATTGTTGTTGATTATATGGGGTTGATGGGGTGTATTGGACTAATTGGCAGGAGCAGGATAAACTCCTATCTTCTAATTCGTAATTCCTAACTTTAGTTTGTCCACCCCGGGTTCTGTGTGAGGTTCGGGTTGAGCTGCAGCTGGTCGGAAGGCAGTGGATAGAGGTAGTTTTTCTGTGCCCACTGGCGGCCTTCGTAGAGTATGATGCAGCCGTCGCTGTTGAGTGCGCGCCGTTGCCCTGTCCAGTTGCTCTCGAACCAAGTGCCTGTCATCTTCACGCCAAGCTGGTCTTCGGGCATTTCCGTTTCGGCAGTCTTCCAACGCTTCAGGTCGTCTATGCGGAAGCCCTCAAGGAAAAGCTCCACGGTGCGCTCGCGGCGTATCTCGTCGCGCATGTTCAGGCCGTTGGCAGTTACGAAGCTGTTGGTAAGTCGCGGCATGTTCGGGTTGACACGCAGACGGACGGGGTTGATGCCGATGTTCAGGTCGGCATCGCTGATGGCGTTGTCAAGCTCGTATGTGGCCTCGGCATAGTTGAGCAGCACCTCTGCGTAGCGTATGACGGGATAATCGAAGCTCTCATAGTAGTCGGCGACCTCACGCTCCACGCACCATTTCTCGTTCTGGTAGCCGGAGTTGGAGCGGGCGTTGGCCGTAAGGCAGTTGCTCAAGTCGTCGTCAGTCCATGTGGTGCGCCATTTGGAGTCGTTGTTCCAGTAGCTCTCGCCGTGCCACAGCATGGTGTTGTCCATGCGCACGTCGCGGTTCTGGAATTCTGTCGTAGCGCCGGTGTAGCCTTGGAAGAGCGGGCTCTTGCTGACGGGCAGTCCGTCGGAGCACAGATACATGTTAGCCATCTTGCGTGTGATGTAGCAGGCGTTGGCGAGCATGCCGTGGGTGGGGTTGGTGCCAAACCTGTCGGTGGCACGGTGGCGCTTGCTGAGTATGTACTCTGTATTTGCCGACTTCTGCAGTCCTGCGGGGTTGCACTGTGCGGCATCCTCAAGGATGAACATGTAGCGGTAGCTCTGGTTGTTGTTGTTGATGCCCGGGTT
>CAZTUD010000059.1:0-12956 GCA_964616945.1 uncultured Prevotella sp.
CCATACCTTTGTGAATGGCTACATATCGCCTAAAAGGAACTACATTGATTTGGGAATATCGCTTAAAGATACGCGTGCCGAGCTTGTAGAGAATTTGTGCTCCAGTTTTTTGGATGACATGGATCTCACAGGCAATGGCAACCTGAGAGTATGGGGCGACTTAAAGAAGATAAATCTTACAGGAAGAGTGATTGCCCACGGCTCCACATCCGTAAAGCCGCTTGGCACAAGATACAACATACCACACGCCGTTGTCAACTTTATGGAAAACGAGATCAAGTTCGTCAATGACTCAATCTACGACAGCAATGGCAATCTCGGCATAATCGAAGGAGCCATCCATCACCAACATCTTGGGCGCATGACTTACGACCTCAACATAGAAGCCCATAACCTGCTTGCCTTCAATTTTGACGGCTCTGGCGGTAGCTCGTTCTATGGCAAAGTGTTCGGAACTGGTGAAGCCACCATAAGAGGGAGGTCAGGCGAAGTTGACATTGATGTGAACATGCGGCCAGAGCAAGCTTCAGAAGTTATATACGACATCTCTTCGCCAGAAGCTGTAGGAGCGCAAGATTTCATACAATGGGTTTCACGAGACAGCGTGGGCATCTCTCAGATAAAAAAGACCATGTCAGATGCAGACGACAACTCGCAGGGAATTCAGCACAAGCAAGCTCCAAGTCTCGACATCCCGGCAGACATACGCCTTAGTCTTCTTATAGATGCGCATCCCGATGCCACCCTTCGTCTCATTACAGACAAAGCATCAGGAGACCATATCACACTCAATGGCTCAGGAACGCTACGCGCAACGTACTTCAACAAGGGAGGTGTGGACATTTTTGGCACTTACACCATTAACCACGGCATTTACAAGCTCACCATACAAAACATCATTAAGCGAGTGTTTGAGTTCACGGAGGGAGGCACAATCGTATTTGGAGGCGACCCATACAATGCCATTCTCAACATGAAGGCACAATACCCCATTGCATCTGTCAGCCTTTCCGACCTTCAGGTGGGGCGAAGCTTCTCGTCAAACAATGTGAGGGTGAATTGCATTATGGACATTACTGGTACACCATCATCGCCCAAGGTGGATTTTAACCTTGATTTCCCATCGCTCAGCCAAGACCAGCAGCAAATGATTTCAAGTGTTATAAATGGCGAGGAAGAAATGAATCAACAAGTGCTATATCTTCTTGCCATAGGCAGGTTCTATTCACGAGGAGCCAACAATGCGGGAACACAGAGTTATAACCAGACTTCGCTTGCCATGCAAAGCATATTGAGCGGGGAGCTGAGCCAACAGATAAACAATGTATTGGGTGCTGTCGTCAAGAACAACGACTGGAATTTCGGAGCCAACATCTCCACTGGCGACGAAGGTTGGAACAATGCGGAATACGAGGGAATGCTCAGCGGAAGACTGCTTAATAACCGCCTTTTAATCAATGGGCAGTTTGGCTATCGTGATAATGCCAATGCCACGCAATCCTTTATTGGGGATTTTGATGTGCGATACCTTATTGTCCCATCGGGCAACTTCAACGTTCATGTTTATAACAAGACCAATGACCGCTATTTTACACGCAACTCACTCAACACCCAAGGCATTGGCTTCATCTTGAAGAAAGACTTTTCAAGTCTTAGGGATTTGTTGGGGATAAAGAAGAAAATAAAAGAAAACACCTCCCCAAGCCACCAATGAGGGGGGCTTGGAAAGGCGTTTGTGGTTTTACACTGAAGCAGCCCTTACCCTGCTCAATGTCTCTGGCGTCATCTGCAAGTAGCTGGCGATATACACCAATGGTGCTCGCAACACTACTTGGGGGCTCATCTTGCATAGGCGCAGGTATCGGTTCTGCGCGGTCTCAAAGCGCAGGAGGTCGGCATGTTGCTGGGATATGATCAGACTCTCTTCCAAAATCTTGCGGTAGAGAATTTGTATGTTCACGTTGTGCAGAGCCACCTGTTCAAGGCGGTGTTTCGGGATGAGATATATTGTGCTCGCCTCTATGGCCTCGGCCTGCAAGGATGTTGGCTCTTCCTTAAACAGGCTTTCTATGCACATGAATATTTCGCCGTCGGCGCCAATGTGTTCAGTGAGTTCCTTGTTGTTCTTGTAATAGAACTGGCGTATCAAGCCTTTGTCAATATAATAGATGTTCTCACACACTTCCCCCTCCTTGAGAATCATTTCACCCTTGGCATACTTTCTCGGAATGAGAATGCTTTCCAGAGTGTCAAGCTCCTCATGAGTCATAGTGCTGTACTTGCGTGCAAGCTCGCGAGCTATGTCTCGTGTTGTGTTCTGAAGTTCTTTCATCTCTCTATAAAATCTTAGGTTTATTGTAAATTGTCTGCTTTGTTCCTCACTTTTCATCCTTGTCTTCCTTAGTCGAGCTTCAGCACGGCAAGGAAAGCCTTCTGTGGCACTTGTACGTTGCCAATCTGCTTCATGCGTTTCTTGCCTTTCTTCTGCTTTTCCAGTAGTTTCCGCTTGCGGCTTACGTCGCCACCATAACATTTTGCCAGTACATCCTTACGTACTTGCTTCACAGTCTCACGAGCCACAATCTTTGCTCCTATTGCGGCTTGTATGGCAATGTCAAACTGCTGCCGTGGAATGAGTTCTTTCAGTTTTAGGCACATTTGGCGGCCAAGTGTCACGGTATTGTCTTGATGGGTCAATGTGGATAATGCATCCACAGGCTCACCATTTAGCAATATGTCAAGTTTCGCAAGCTTCGAAGGGCGGTAACTGTCTATGTGATAGTCGAAAGATGCATATCCTTTTGAAATTGACTTCAACTTGTCGTAGAAGTCAATCACTATCTCCCCCAGTGGTATCATGAAATGTAGCTCCACACGATTGCCTGATACATATTGCTGGTCGAGCAACTCGCCACGCTTGTCAAGGCACAGTTTTATGATTGGGCCGATATAGTTTGAGGATGTTATTATGGTCGCCTTGATATACGGCTCCTCTATATGGTCTATCTCCGTGGGGTCTGGCAAGCCACCTGGATTGTGCACCTCAATCTCCTCACCTTGCTTGGTAAAAACCTTGTACGACACGTTGGGCACCGTGGTTATAACCTCCATGTTAAATTCCCGGTCAAGTCTTTCTTGCACAATCTCCATGTGCAGAAGACCGAGGAAACCGCATCTGAAGCCGAAGCCTAATGCCTGCGACGACTCTGGCTGGAAAGTGAGACTCGCGTCGTTAAGTTGAAGTTTCTCCAATGATGTTCTGAGGTTTTCAAATTCAGTGGGGTCAATGGGATAAACACCGGCAAACACCATTGGCTTGACCTCTTGGAAGCCCTCTATGGCATGGTCGCAAGGATTGTCAACGTGAGTTATAGTGTCGCCCACTTTCACTTCCGTAGCATCCTTTATGCCAGATATGATATATCCTACCTCGCCCGTCGTCAATTCCTTGCGAGGCTCCAATTCCATTTTCAATACACCTACTTCGTCGGCAGTGTATTCCATGTCGGTCTGCACAAACTTCACCTTTTCGCCCTGTCTTATTGTGCCATTCACGACTTTGCCAAGCACTATTATGCCTCTGAACGAATTGAATATGGAGTCGAATATCAGTATCTGCAACGGCTTGTCTGGGTTTCCGACTGGGGCAGGAATACGTCTTACTACAGCCTCAAGGATGGCTGGTACACCCTCTCCCGTTTTGCCGCTTGCCCTTATTATGTCTTGTGGGTCGCAACCAATGAGGTCGACTATCTCGTCTTCCACTTCGTCGGGCATGGCATTTGGCATGTCTATCTTGTTGATGACGGGTATAATCTCCAAATCGTGGTCGATTGCCATATACAGATTGGAGATTGTCTGAGCCTGAACGCCTTGTGTTGCATCCACCACCAGTAAAGCCCCTTCGCAAGCGGCAATACTACGCGACACCTCATAACTGAAATCCACATGACCAGGAGTGTCTATCAGGTTAAGCAAATACTTCTTGCCGTCAAGCTCATATTCCATCTGTATGGCATGGCTCTTGATGGTAATGCCGCGCTCACGCTCCAAGTCCATGTCGTCAAGCATCTGATTTTCAGTTATCTTGATGGTCTTGGTGTACTCGAGCATACGGTCGGCAAGGGTCGATTTGCCGTGGTCGATATGGGCAATTATGCAAAAATTTCTTATTTCTTCCATTTGCTTTATCTTCGCTATGCAAAGTTACTAAAAAGATTGAACAAAAGCGTGTATTTATCCTATATTTTTTATAACTTTGCGCAAAAGTAACAATTATTGCATACCAACAAAAATGTACAACAATATGAGACGATTTCTGTTGTCAGCTGTCGTGGTCGCCGCCTTGATGTCCTGTCATCATGCCACCCTTGAGGACAGTGCTGAGAAGATGGCACAAGAATACACCGAGCGATACTGCCCTACACCCGTCAATAACATGCAACGCACTGACAGCGTCACATTCAACCGAACTGGGCATACTTTCAACTATTACTATACGCTTATTGGTGATGCCGACAATAACAAAGCCGTGAGCAAGGTGTCCAAGCAAATAGAAAGCACCTTGCTCACGGAATTGAGAGAGAACACAAGCTTAAAAGTCTTCAAGGACGCTGGCTACAGCTTTCGCTATGTCTTCCGATCCCAAAGCAATAAGAATATATTGTGGGAACGCACTTTCACTGCAAAAGCTTATAGATAAGTGTGCCTTTGTCATGCCCTAAAATCTATAGCCTACTGTGAAAAGCACTTGGCTACGATTGAATTTCACCTTTGAGGATGTTGGGAAGCAGTCATTGTCAGTTGTTTCTTGCGACTCGTGAGTATAGCTCATGAATGGATAGAAATCGCCACTTGTGTGGCTGTACTGATAGGCAGCGTCGGCAAAGAAGTTCTTGTAGCTGTAGCCGAGACCGAAAGTGAAACGGTTTGTGGCCTTCCAGTTGGTGTAGTCGGCAGAAGTGGCATAGCCCACGCCTGGCGATTGTATGGTCTGGTCGCGGTAGGCATCGTCTTTGAACTGTGGCGACACATAGTTATAACCAGCACGTATCGCGAACTCAGGGATAGGCTTTACCTCGACACCAAGCTTCACGGTATGTACGCCCTTAAGGTTTGCTTTGGTGTCATCGTTCATTGCATCATCACTGCTGCTCTCGTCGTAGTAGCCACCCCAATCGTCATAGTAACCACCGTCATTTATGCGGTTGTCGATGTCGGCATAGTCTTGGTATTCGTATGTGGCGCCCAAGGCGAGATAGTTCCCGATAGTGTGGCCAAGGCTTACGCCAAACTTCCAGGGCGTAAAGACCTTGAAGTCATAGTCAGAAGAATTGTCCTTGTTGTATGTCTGCCCATCTGCGGTTTGCTGGGAAAGGGTCAGGCTATAGTCGTTGCGCATGGTAAGGTCGTACCAAACAGGCGTATTGATATAAAGGCCGATGCGGAACGGAGACTCCTCTATGGGGCGGAAAATGGCTCCGAACTTTATGTCAAACCCTGTTCCGTCAATCTTTAGCTGTTCCCAGTTGTCCGCAATGGTGCTGTTCTCCAAGTTCTCGGCATAAAGCTTGTTGCTGCGGTAGTTGACATCATGAATGCCGAACGTTATGCCAAGGTACACGCGGTCGTGTATGTTGCCACTGACATTGAAGTCATATTCCCCAATGTAGCCTTTCTGGTATTGTCCAAATATGTATTGATTCCCATTTAGGTAGTCCATGTAGGCATTCGATGCCCCATCAGCATAAGATTCATTTTGGACAAGTGCCCCTGCGTACGCGTCGTCAACAGCCGTCCAAGCCATGCTGTTGTTGCCTGCAAGCCCATTGTTGTATTTTAGAGCCGACATCTTGTTGAGCGACGCATTGGTCAAGCTGTTGGCAACACTTAGTATTTGGTCGAAATTACGGCTCTTATGGTAATTGAACCCGAAGTTCAAGTAAGAATTGCGGCCATTCCTCATTGCCCACACAAAGCCTATCTGGTCAAAGCTGGCATTGGTCTTGTTGCCATCAAAGGAAATTCTGCTGTCATTATATCTGATGTCGTTGTCGGAGTTGTCGCCTGACTGGGAGACGAAGCCGCCAGAGAGTGTGGCCTGCGACTTACGGAAGAGGCCTATGCCCGCCGGATTGCTCTGCATTGTTGAAATGTCGGCTCCGAGAGCCTCCATTGCTCCGCCCATGCCCACATAGCGGGCTGTGCCGTTTAGCTCGTTCTCCATGAGCTTGGTGTCCTGATATGTCTCCTGGGCAGTCAATGGCAATGCTATCAAGCCCATTGCCGCCATAAGAAAGTATTTCGTTTTCATGATTTTCACATTTATTTCCTGTAATGCTCAAATTTGTATTCACGCAAGTAGCTGTTCAACGCCTGCCCCCAAAGCTTCCACCAGAGTGGCTTCCGCCGGAATGACCGCCACCAAAGCTGCCACCGCCTCCTGCAGAGTGCCCACCACCGAAGCCTCCACCACTGGAGAATCCGCCTGTGGACCTCCCGGAGAATCCGCTGGACGAGCGTGTCGTACCAAAGCTTCTGTTGGAAGTGTCGTATGTGCGGCTGTTCGTGCTTGTTGTACGTGAGCCAAACGAACGGTTGTTGCGGCTTCTGCTGGTGCTGCCGCCCCATGACCTGTTGCCCGAGTAGTTGCCCGAACGGTTACCATAGTCGCGGCCAGCCGTCCATGTGCGTGCTCCTGTATATCCACCCGAATGCGCGCCACCACGGTATGCATAATATCCTCCCCACGGGCGATAGCCCCAGTCGTACCAGCCGTAGCGGTAAGGCCATCCCCAACCATACCAACTGGAATACCACGGACTATACCACCCGCCATACCAGTCATAGTACCAGGGGTCGTACCATGCCCCATACCAACTGTAAGCCCACGGGTTGTACCACGGGTCATAGTAACCGTAACGCCAGTAACGGTTGTATAGCCAAGGGTCGTAATAGTCGTCCCATTGCGACATGTTTCGCGTGCACACATAGTCGTCATCATAGCTTGCGCTTCCCGGATAGACATGCACCGTGTCCACATACGATGTGTCGGGCTTGATTCCAGGACCCCTGAACGTGATGATGTCGTTGCCAAGACTGTCAACGCCAACCTTTTGATACCAGCTGTTCAACCGTCCATGACGATTATATTCGTCAACACTACGGTTGCTGCCAGAATAATAGGTAGGCTGTGCCACTTTTTGGTTCTCCTTTGCCTCTTTGCTCGGAGTGAAGTAAACATCGTCCTGTGCCATCGATGCCAGCGGCATCGCACCCGCAAGAACAAATAGCATCAATAACTTTTTCATATCTTATGTCTTTAAAATTTTTCCAAATTTGCGTTTGGTAAAGTTGTCTTTTTCTTATACTACAAAATTAATGCCTTTTACATTGCAAATTTAAGGAAAAACCCTAAGCTGTGGTAGGTTTTTCCCTATTTTTTTTAATTTTGCACATAAATTAATTGAAACATGAGATACTTGGTTGCTGATTTCAAAATCTATTGCCCCACAGCCCTGCTCCAAACGGCACGCGACATCTTGGCAGACACTGCCGCGCAAGCGGGTTTTGAGGCTTTTGAGGACACCCGCGATGGTTTGAAAGGGTATGTCCAGAAGTCGCAGTTCGACAAGACTGCACTTGAACAAAGTCTAACCACTTTTCCATTGGAAGACACCAGCGTTGCCTACGCTATGATGGAGGCAGAAGACAAAGACTGGAACGAGAATTGGGAACAGTCTGGTTTTGAGCCTATAAGCATTTCGCCCATTTCTTCTGTACAGACAGATTGCAACTATACACCCTCCCTGATCATTGCCCAATACAAGGGCACAAAACCACATGCAAACGAAATATTGATTGATGCGAAGTTGGCATTTGGCACTGGCAATCACGAAACGACCCAAATGATGGTCGGCACACTGCTGTCCATTGACATGAAAGGGAAATGCGTGCTCGACTGCGGATGTGGCACTGGCATCCTGTCAATAGCCGCGTTAGAGCTTGGCGCAAGCAAGGCTGTGGGCTACGACATAGACGAATGGAGTGTGGAAAACACAAGACACAACGCCATGCTAAACGGCCTTAATGACAGGATAGATGTCGTGCTCGGCGACTCGTCGGTGCTCGAAAACAATATTGAGGGTAAATTCGACATCATTCTCGCCAACATCAACCGAAACATATTGCTGCACGATATGCCTGCCTTCAAAGTGAGGCTGGCACATGATGGCTTGCTCATAATAAGCGGGTTCTACACAACCGACCTTTTCTTGCTTGAAGACAAGGCTCATGAACTTGGCCTTCGCCCCATAAGCCATGCAAGCAAAGGTGATTGGTGTTGCGCAATGTTCAAAAACATGGATTGACGCACTTTGCCAATGCTTATTCCTCTACAAACTGCTTGATGCGTTGCTCTTCAGAGAGCTTGCATACAAGCAACGAATTGTCGTGTTCGGCAATGATATAGCCGTCAAGCCCCTGTACTACGACCTTCTTTTCTTGCGTCGCATGTATTATGCAATGGGAAGTGTCGTAGGTCTTGATGTTTGCCCCAATGCAGCTGTTGCCATACATGTCGCGCCTTGTATGCAGCCACAATGTGCTCCATGTGCCGAGGTCGCTCCACCCGAAGTCTGCAGGGCAGACAAATATTTCCTCTGCCTTCTCCATTACGGCATAGTCAATGGAAATATTTTCACAGTCGGGATAGACGCTGTCTATGGCCTCCTGCTCGCCGATTGTACCAAGAACATTCTGCAGCCGTTCGAAAATATTGTTTATGCGTGGAGAGTAAACCCGCAACGCGTTGACGATAGTCTCAACGCTCCAGATGAAGATGCCGGCATTCCAAAAATAATTGTTTTCGCGTATATACCTTGTGGCTGTTGCCAAATCAGGTTTTTCCCTGAATGAGTCAACGCGATAGATTTCTTTGTTGCGTGGCGAGCTTGACGACAAGTCAGCTTGTATGTAGCCGTAGCCTGTCTCAGGGCGGTTGGCCTTCATGCCCAGCGTGACAATGGCATCAGTCTCTGCCGTGAAGTCAAGACATTCTTTAATGACACGCCTGAACTCATTGGTGTCAAGCACAATGTGGTCGCTTGGTGAGACCACGATGTTGGCTTTAGGGTCTTTGATCTTTATGCGCCAGCTGACGTATGCGATGCACGGGGCCGTGTTGCGGCGGCAAGGTTCGAGCAATATGTTGTTTTCATCAATGTCAGGTAGTTGCTCTTTCACAAGTGCGGCGTAGCGTTTGTTTGTGACTATCCAAATGTTGTTTTTCGGGCAAATCTCACCAAATCTGTCACAAGTCATCTGGATAAGCGTACGGCCTACTCCGAGCACGTCAATAAACTGTTTGGGCTTGTCCTCTGTGCTCATTGGCCAAAAACGGCTCCCTACCCCACCGGCCATGATGACCAAATGATTATGCGAATCACTCATCGATATTTTATCATTAATGAAACAATGGCGCAAAAATATAAAAAAAATCTTTATCGACCAACTTTAACTGGATAAAACTTAGCTTTTGGCATAATTTTAGTTGCTTTTTACATAAAGGACAAAGCAACATTCACAACATGATTGTACAATACATCATAACGGGAGTCGTTCTCGTCGCGTGTGTAGTTTATGCCGCATGGCGCATACACAAGGCCTTGAGGATAAAGGCAGGAGACCCTTGCTCAGGCTGTGCGCTCAGAAAGGCTTGCAGGAAAGACCTGCATTAGCCCTTGTTGAGTATTGCCCTAAGATACTGCGGTGTATAGCCAGCATTGCTTTTCGCCACTTCTTCCGGTGTGCCGGTAGTAAGTATTCTGCCACCATTGCGGCCACCGTCGGGACCAACATCTATACTCCAGTCGGCAAGCTTTATCACATCAAGGTTATGCTCGATGATTATGACTGTGTTGCCACGATCAACAAGCTTTTGGAGCACGTCCATTAGGATGCTTATATCCTCGAAATGAAGCCCGGTTGTAGGCTCGTCGAGAATGTACAGCGTCTTGCCAGTGTCTCGCTTTGATAATTCTGTTGCCAACTTTACGCGCTGGCTTTCCCCGCCAGACAAGGTTGTCGAGCTTTGTCCCAATTTTATATATCCCAGCCCCACGTCCTGCATGGTCTTTATCTTTTGCAATATGCCAGGCACGTTCTCGAAGAAATCCACTGCCTGATTGATTGTCATGTCGAGTACGTCGGCTATAGACTTGCCTTTATAGCGTACCTCCAAAGTCTCACGGTTATATCGTTTCCCGTGGCATACTTCGCATGGCACCATCACGTTGGGCAGGAAATTCATCTCTATGACCTTGTAGCCATTGCCTCCACACGCTTCACATCTGCCTCCCTTTACGTTGAACGAGAAGCGTCCTGGCTTGTAGCCGCGTATCTTGGCTTCTGGAAGGCTGACGAACAATGCCCTTATGTCGCTGAAGACACCAGTATAAGTAGCGGGATTGCTGCGTGGCGTGCGCCCTATGGGGCTTTGGTCCACGTTCACAACCTTGTCGATGTTCTCCACTCCCTCAATGCGGTCGTATGGCAACGGCTTCTTCAGCGAGCGATAGAAGTGTTGCGACAATATTGGTTGCAAGGTCTCGTTGATGAGCGTAGATTTGCCCGACCCGGACACGCCGGTAACGAGGATGAGCTTGCCGAGCGGGAACTCCACATTCACATGCTTCAGGTTGTTTCCAGATGCGCCAAACAGCTTGATACTCTTGTCATTGCCTTCACGTCGTTTGTGCGGAACTTCAATACGCCGCTCGCCATTAAGGTATTCGGCAGTAATGGTGTGCGTCTTCAGCATCTCCGCTGGCGTGCCTTGGAATACCACCTCGCCGCCTTTCCTGCCAGCCAAAGGCCCAATATCTACAATCCAGTCGGCGGAGCGCATCATGTCCTCATCATGCTCCACCACTATCACCGTGTTGCCCAGGTCGCGCAGCTCTTTCAAGGAATTTATGAGTCTTTGGTTGTCGCGTTGGTGAAGGCCAATGCTCGGCTCGTCCAATATATACAGCACGTTGACAAGCTGCGAGCCTATTTGCGTGGCAAGGCGTATGCGCTGGCTCTCGCCACCCGACAACGACGCAGACTGGCGGTTGAGCGAAAGATAGTCGAGACCCACCTCCAATAAAAAGCTCACCCGACTCCTCAATTCTTTCAATATCTCGTGGGCTATCTTTGCCTGTTGCGGCTCCAAGTGTATCTCCACCTCCGAGAGCCAGTCGTTAAGCTCGGAAATGTCCATGTTGGCAACTTCAGCAATGTTCTTGTCCCAAACCTTGTAGGAAAGCGACTCCCTTTTCAGCCTTTGTCCGTGGCACTCCGGGCATTCCCTCGTGGCGAGGAACTGCGCTGCCCACTTTTGGCTTGCCACGGAGTCGTCGTTTTCCATCACGGTTTGCAAATATTTTATGACACCGTCGAAAGCTACGAAATAGTCGTTGCTTGTATGTACCACGTCCTTGTCGATGCGGACGTTCTCAAGCGAGCCGTTCAGTATCTCATCTATAGCCTCCTCTGGAATGTTCCGATAAGGAGTCTTGAGGTCGCACCCATATTTTTTCAGGATTGCGTCAATCTGCCAGAAAACCATCTGGTTCTTGTATTTCCCCAACGGTGCTATGGCACCGTCATGTATGCTCAACCCATCGTCGGGCACAACTTTCTTCAGGTCAATCTCGCTCACCACGCCAAGGCCATGACATCGCGGGCATGCGCCTTCGGGCGAGTTGAACGAGAACATGTTGGGCGCCGGTTCGCCGTAGCTAAGGCCTGTCGTCGGGTCCATGAGACGCTTGGAAAATCCCCTTACCTGCCCTGTGTCCTTGTCCATGACAAGCAACGCGCCGTCGCCTTGGCGCATTGCCACGCCGACAGTTTGGCGCAACCGCTCGTCATCCTTTGCCGCTACTTGCAGCTTGTCGATGACTACTTCTATATTGTGGTTTTTGTAGCGGTCAACTTTCATGCCCCTGGCTATCTCCTTTATCTCTCCGTCCACTCGCACGTAGAGATAGCCCTTGCGGCGCATGCTCTCGAAAAGCTCGCGGTAATGCCCCTTGCGCTGCCTGACAAGCGGCGCAAGTATATAGACACGTTTGCCCTCATACTCGGTAAGGATAAGGCTGACCACCTTTTCCTCGGTGTATTTCACCATTTTCTCGCCACTGAGATAGCTGTAGGCCGTGCCGGCACGCGCATAAAGCAGTCGCAGATAGTCGTATATCTCAGTGGTGGTGCCCACTGTGGAGCGCGGGTTCTTGTTGGTTGTCTTCTGCTCGATGCTGATGACGGGGCTTAATCCCGATATTTTGTCAACGTCAGGACGCTCCATGTTGCCAAGGAAATTGCGTGCATACGCCGAAAATGTCTCTATATACCTGCGCTGCCCCTCGGCGAAAATTGTGTCGAAAGCGAGCGACGACTTGCCCGACCCCGACAGTCCTGTGATGACCGTCAGGGAGTTGCGTGGTATCTTTACGTCTATATTCTTGAGGTTGTGCACGCGTGCGCCGTACACGTTTATCCATTCTTGCTCTTTTGAGCTTGTTTCCTTAGTCATAATTGCTTCCTGTCGTCTCAGTGTATCCCCTGAGCAGATTTACATCTTTCCTGATGTTGAACTTGCGGCCGTCAGCTCCGCGAGCTTTCACCAACACATAGTAAACTCCCTGCTTTGCATCCTTGCCGTGGAACTTGCCGTCCCATCCCCCCGCAGGGTCATCCCAGCTGTATATTTTCTGCCCCCAGCGGTTGAAAATTGTTGCCTTGAACTCCACGATACTCTTGTAGCCTTCCTTTGCCTTGTATATGTCGTTTATGCCATCGCCGTTTGGCGAGAACGCATTCGGAAACTCAAGCTTGCTCTCTGATATGCCCACCGTTATGGGCTGTGCCTCCGACGACCAGTAGTCATCGGCATATTCCACGGTGTCGTT
>CAZTUD010000060.1:0-12779 GCA_964616945.1 uncultured Prevotella sp.
GCGTATGGCATTGGAGGCCTGTGCGTCGGCAGTCTCAGCGCCGTCGTCCATCACCTCCGCCAAATCCACGCTATACACTGCTGGGTAGTCGCCGCACACCTGCTTGGTGTCGCTCTGCCCGTCCTCGCCATACCAGTATCGTCCGTAGGTGAGGTCGTCGTGATGGCCGAACATGAAGCCTTTCTGCTGCATTGTCCACAGGTTGGCGTAAAGGGCCTTGGTCTCGGCGGTTGCCTGCGGGTCGGCAAGCCTCAGCGTCTTCACGTCCGCCGACGGCACCTTTATGCTGCTTGGCACTGGCTCTATCTTGTCAACATCCGAGCACGCGGCGAAGAGAGCCGCAAGCACGCCGGCTGCCAATATATGATACGTCTTTTTCATCTTGTTGTCAATTTTGCTTTGTTACGGATATCCAGTATATGCGTGGCCGCTTAACGAACTTGTCGTAGTCGCTGTAGATGTTGGTCCAGTCGTCTTTTCCGCTCAACGAGAACTGGAAGGCATTGTTCGTAACCGTGAACTTTTTGCCGTAGCCCACGCTTATCTCGCCTGCGTCAACGAACGTGCCGGTGGTCTGGTTGCCGTCCTTGTCGGTGAACGTTATGGTGTTTGCCGAATAGTCGCGCTCCCACGTGCTCTCGCCCTCCGGTATTTGGCGGTAAAACTTCTTGAGGTCGATGTCGCCGCTGCCCTCCTTGTTCATTTTTGCGAGGAAAATAAAGTCGGCGTACTTGCCGTCGGGTCCCGCGTCGTTGACGCACGTACCCATTGGGTTGCCGCTGTCCGACACTCCCGTAAGCTTGAACGTCAACGTATTGTCGCATTCTGTCTCAGGCCCGTATGTAGTGCTCCAGCACCACGGCTTTGCGGCGAGCTGCATCACCGCGCCACCGCCATACTCTGGCCCCGTGCCGCCATACACGGTCAGCGCGTCTATCGTCCACGTGCCTTCCAGCGATTCCCTGAACTCGTTCGCCTTTATAGTGTATGTGCGCGTCTCGCCAGTAGTGGCGGCAACGGTGAACGTTGCCGAGCCGCTGCTGAGGTCGAGCGCGTCGCCCACCTTTATCGACGACTTTGCCTGATAGGACACCTCAAGCCCGGCGAGCCTTACGCTCGACATGCTCGGCTGTGCGCCCACGTTGATTGACAATTCTATCTCGCCCGTCGCCCCGTCGATGTTCTCTATCGTGGCGTCGCCTATCTGGTTCTCGAACGATATGGCTATCACCGACCGCTCATGGTTCCAGCCGCCATTGTTTATGTCGTCCTGCAAGTCCTTCACGCACGACGACGTGGCAAGTACGCAGCACACAAACAGGACATTATTCAATATCTTTCTCATAATCAATTCAAAATCATTCTTCACTATTCACTTCCTCTCAGGCTTCCGTTGAGGTTTATCTCAGCTTG
Source organism: uncultured Prevotella sp. (assembly GCA_964616945.1). Taxonomy (GTDB): domain Bacteria; phylum Bacteroidota; class Bacteroidia; order Bacteroidales; family Bacteroidaceae; genus Prevotella. The sequence continues at coordinate 1,414 of CAZTUD010000060.1, forward strand.
CGGTATTGGGTAGAACGTACATTGGTCGTCGGTGAGGCTCTGCGCCTCGGGCACCGACTGTATGCGGTTGGTGCGGCGCAGGTCGTACATGTAGTCGCCCTCGCACGCCAGCTCGAACTTGCGCTCCTGTATGACCGCCTTGCGGAAGTCGCCAGTGCTAAGGCCTGACGCCAAATTGCCGAGCCCCGCGCGGTTGCGTATATGGTTGACCAGCTCATACGCTTTCTGCGTCGGCCCGGCAGCCTCGGCATAGATTAGTGCCACGTCAGAATAGCGCAACAGGAATGGGCGCGTGCTTGTCTTGTCGCCGTCGTAGTTGGGGTCGATATACTTGCGGCAGAATGGATATGCCAGGCTGCCGGGGTATGACACGTTCACTGAGCCGTCGGCCCTGTACACACGGTTGACGAAAAGCTGCGTCTTGCGCTTGTCGTTGCTGTCGAAGCTGTTGTAGAACGTGGGCGTGGTGCGGTACTCGCCCCATCCGTCGTGCGACGGTATAAGCGTACCGGTGTCGCCCTGCCGCAGGTATATGGTGGCCCCGTCGATGTACGGGATGAACATTTTCGATATTTTGGAATACTGCCCCTCCGACGTGCCGCTGCGATCCATCGACATGGTGAATATGTGCTCCTTGCCGTTGGGGTTGTCAACGTCGTAGATGTCGAGCAGGTCGTCCTGGAAACCGTAGGTGGACTGGTTGTTCACCACCTCTCCCGCGTACCATGCCGCACTGTCGTACATCTCCTCCGTCTGCCGCCCCATCTCCGTGTATAGCGCCACGCCGCTCTCCTTTGCCGAAGCCACATAGAGGTAGGCCTTCGCCGCCAACGACTGTGCGGCCACGCGGTCGGTTCTGCCAAGCACGGGCGATGGATAGACTGGCAACAGGTCAGCGGCCGTGCGACAATCGCCGAGGATGAGGTCATACACCTCGTCGAGGTTCTTCGCCAACGGCGTGGAGGTCTCGTCGAGCTGGTCGACCATCGTGGTGTGCATTGGCACGAGACCGAAGTTGCGCACAAGGTTGAAATAGTTCCACGCCCGCAGGAAATAAGCCTCACCAAGCAGCTGGTTCTTTTTCTCCTCGTCGAAAGTTGCGCCCTGCAGGTTCTGTATCACTGCGTTGGCGCGGTTCACGCCGATGAAGGCATACTTGAAGTAGTTCTCCAGCGTGGTGTTGGTCTTGAAGTTGTCCACCTTCCACTGGTTCAAGTCCTGGTTGTCGGCTGTGGCATCCGACTTGGTCGTCAGCTCCTCGGTGGGCATGTCGCCGAGGAAGAACACCGCCCGCGAGTATTCCAGGTAGGTGAGCGTGCCGTAGGCGTACATGAGCGACGCCTCGGCATCGGCGGCAGTCTTGTAGAAGTTCTTCTCCGAATAGAAGCCATACGGCTCCTCCTTTAGGCTGCATGAGCCAAGCGCCACGCAGGCTGCCATTATGAATAAACTTGTCTTTTTCATGTCTTTATATGTTTTGCCGTGTCAGAAAGTCAAGTCAAGTCCGAAAGTCCATTTGCGCAGGCGCGGATAGCCGCCCGTATAGACACCGTTGAGTCCCACCTCGGGGTCATAGCCCTTGAAGCCCGTAAAGGTGTAGAGGTTCTGCACGTTGAGGTAGAGGCGTGCCGACGACAGCCACTTCTTCCTTGGCTTGAATGTGTAGCCCACCGCCAGGTCCTGTATGCGGACGAACGTGCCATCCTCAATCCACCAGTCTGACATTCTCGTCTGCCGCCCCTCCCTCAGTCGTGGATACTTGTTGGTGGGGTTGTCGGGTGTCCAGCGCAGCGGGTTGTTGCTCGCCTCCCCGAACTTCTTTGTGTTGAGCACGTCGTTGCCGAACACTCCGTTGAGGAATACGCTCAGGTCGAGGTTCTTCCACGTGAGGCTCAGGTTGAGGCTTGCGGTGAAGTCGGGGTTGGGGTCGCCGATGACGCACTTGTCGGCCTCGCTTATGGTGCCGTCGCCGTTGAGGTCCATGTACTTGAACTCACCTGGCTGCGCGTAGTCGCCAGTAAGGCCTGCGTCGATGCCCTCGTTCAGGGTCTGCACGATGCCGTCCACGCGGTAACCGTAGAACACATACACGGGCTGCCCGATGGCGAGGATGTTGGTATAGTCGCGGTATTGCTCGCGCGAACTGCCCGAATACTCAAACAGCATTCCTGTCAGCGGGTCGGTCACGAGACCCGACTCAAGCGTGTTGCCCAAGCTCTTCACCTTGTTGCGGTTGAGCGAGAATATGAAAGTGCCCCCAAAGTGCCAGTCGGGCGTCGACAGCATGTCGCCATCGACAGTAAGCTCAAATCCACGGTTCTGTATCTTGCCGTCGTTCACCCACATCTTGTCGTAGCTCGACGAGAGGGCGAGGTTGCGCTGGCGCAGCAGGTCGCGTGTCTGCTTGTCGTAGAGGTCGAGCGTAAGGCGCAGGCGGCGGTTGAAGAACGCCATGTCTATGCCGAAGTCGCCCTGCGCCGTGGTCTCCCACTTCAGGCTCGGGTTTGGTATGCCACTCCACACGCGGTAGATGTAGCCCGGACCCGTCCAGCCCGACACGTAGCCCGGGCCGATGGTGGTAACCCACGAGCCGTTGTAATAGTATTTGTCAGTGCCGTAACGGCTCAGCGTCTGGTAGGGGCTTATGCCCTGGTTGCCGCTGATGCCGTAGGAGAGACGCAGCTTCAGCTCGTCGAACGCCTTCCACCGCTTCACGAAGCTCTCCTCGTGGGCTTTCCAGCTCAACGCGCCCGAGGGGAAGAACGCCCACTTGTTGTTGTCACCAAACTTGGAGCTGCCGTCGGCCCGCGCCGTAAGGGTGAGCAGGTAACGCTCCATGAAGGTGTAGTTGAGGCGTGCCATCCACGACTTCATCACGCTCTTGCTGTAGCCGTTGGACACGCTGCTTTTCTCCGGGTTGCCCGCCGACATGTTCTCGTTGCGCAAGGCTTCGTTCACGAAGTCGCGTGCCACGAGGTCGCTGCTGCGGCTATAATAGTATTCCCATGAGAAGCCCGCCATAGCGCCAATCTCGTGCTTGCCGAATGTCTTCGAGAAGTTGGCAAATGTCTCCGACACGAGGTTAGTGCCCTCCCAGTTGGATATTTCGCCCTGACCGTTGTTCATTGTACCCGCCTCAGTGTATGTCTTGGGATAATAGCGGTCTGTAGTGGTCTTGCCGTACTTGTAATTGAACTGCTCGGTAATCTTCAGCTCAGGCATGACCTGCCACTCCAACGCCACTGAGGATATCACGTCGAGGCTCTTGCTCTTATTGAGCTGGAGGTCGGTGATGGCCACGGGGTTGTTGTAGTCGGAGGCGTTGGCCTGATAGTAGCTTCCGTCCTCATTATAAACCGGGTAGATTGGGTTGCGCCAATAGGCAAGGCTGTTGTTGGCATTGCGCCGCCCGGCTGAGAGAATGTTTGAGAAGCGCACCTTGAAGTTGCCGAACACGTTGTGGTCAACGCTGAGGTTGTAGCCGCCCTTCCTGTAGCCGTCCTTGACATACATGCCTTGGTCGGTGTAGTAGTTGGCGGAGAGGTTGAACGCCGTGCGGTCGTTGGAGCTTGATATGGTGACAGTGGTGTTGTTCGACACCGGCGTGTCGCGGAAGCAGATGTCCTCCCAGTCGGTGCGCGTCGTCCACGTGGTCATAAGCTCCTCCACGCTGGGATAGTAGATGCCTGCCGAGTTTATCTTGCCCTCATACAGCGGCTCGAAGCCGCCGTTGGTGCGCGACTCGTTGCTGAGTTGCGCCATCAGCACGGGGTCACGCCAGATGTCGAGCTTGCTGCTGAACTGCGAGAGAGTCACCTGCTGGCGCACCCTCACGGCGGTGGTGCCCGTCTTGGCGCGACGGGTGGTAATCATTATGACGCCGTTTGCCCCACGCGAACCGTATATTGCGCTGGCGGAGGCATCCTTCAGCACCTCAAGGTTCACGATGTCGGCCGGATTGATTTGCTTCAAGTCGCCGGCGTCACCAAGCGGGAAGCCATCCACGACTACCAGCGGAGCGTTGGAGCCGTTGAGCGAGCTGCCGCCACGTATGCGCACTGTAGAAGACGCGCCAGGATCTTGCGACGAGTTGACGACGGTGAGGCCTGCGGCGCGGCCCTGCAGCAAGTTCTCCACGGAGTTGGCGGGGCGGTTGGTGAGCTCGTCCATATCGACTGTGGCCACCGACCCCGTGAGGTCGCTCTTCTTCACGCTGCCATAGCCTATGACGACCACTTGGTTCAGGGAGTTGGACTCGAAGTCCATAGTTACGTTCATGCTGGGCTGCGCCTGCATGGCGACATCTTTCATGCCTACGTATGAGAAACGCAGGCTTGCGCCCTTGCGCACGCCGTCAAGCCGAAACTTGCCGTCGGCATCGGTCACCGTGGCGTTCTGCGAGCCCGTCTCACGAACTGTGGCTCCTATAAGAGGGTCGCCCGACTCGTCTTTCACGATGCCCTTTACGCTTAGTGCATGTTGCGCGAGGGCAAGGCTCACCGACAGCAGCAGACAAAGTGTCGCCAACAGCCGTGGCAGAAGCCCACACTGGTAATGCTTGTTTAACTGTTTCATAAAAGAGTGTTTTGACAATAAGGGGTTGGTAATGATATAAGTCTTGAAATTTGCCGTATGGTTGTACTATTTTGAAGATTTCAGGAAATCCGTCAATTCATTCACCTTGCACGTTGCCACGCCGACATACTTGTCGGCAGCCCCATAATACACATAGAGGGTGTCGCCCACTATCACGTTGCCGGTTGGGAAGACGCAGCCGTCGTACATGCCGCGCGTCTCGTAAGGCTCTTCCGGCTCAAGTATGGGCTCACGCGTGCGGCCTATTATCCTCAGCGGGTTGTCAATGTCGAGGAGCAACGCCCCCACGCAATATCGCCCGCAGCCGCCGCCCGACACACCGTGGTAGAGCATGAGCCAACCGTCGGCTGTGCGCAGTGGCGGCGCACTGCCGCCTATTTTCTCCTCCCAAGTGCCTTCCACGCCAGTGAGCAGGAGATGGTTGTCGCAGCCCTCCCAGTCGAGGAGGTCATCGGAATATTGCAGCCAGATGGACGGGAACCTCACGCCATACCGCTCGCCCACGAACTCCTTCGGACGGTGAATCATGCAATACTTGCCGCCTATCTTCTCAGGGAAGAACATCACGTCGCGGTCGTCGAGCACCGGGCGCGTGAGGCGGCCCAGACGGCGGAATGTCCTGAAGTCGTGGGTCATGGCGAGGGCGGTGTTGCCAAGGTTCTCACGGTAAGCTTTCGGCGCGGCGCTCCCGCATTGTGGCTTCATCACCACGTCGTGGGGAAACGTCCAATAGCGGCCCGGGGCTGCGGCGCGGTAGGCGTAGGTCACATAAAAGCAGTCGCCAAACTTCACGATGCGCGGGTCTTCCACGCATCCGCTGTCGGGGCCGTCCTCGCTCGGTGCGAATACTGGCCGGGGGCTCATGCGCGTGAAGTGGAAGCCGTCGCGGCTCTCGGCAAGGCCAAGACGTATGACGTGCCCGGTGTCATTGCCGGCGGCCCGATAGAGCATGTAGAACGTTTCCCCGTCACGTATGACCCCAGGGTTGCAGGTTACAAGACTTTCCCAAGGGTTGCCTTCGTCAGGACGCAGGATGGGATTGCCCTCATACTTCTTCAATTTCATGTGTTGACAGTTTATAGTTTTACAGTTTATAGTTTTATGCAAAGACGACGTATATTGCGGCACACGCCAGCACAAGCATCATGGCATACACAAAATAGTTCTGATACCAGCGCAGGGAGAAAGCACGGCTCATCTCGACCCGCATGTCGCTCCAGCGGAATATGGTGTCGGCAAGCTTCGCTTCCGACGGCGGGGCGAAACACAGGCTGCCAATATATGTGATGATGCCGCTGCAGACGAACAATATTGGCACGATGAGCAAGAAATGCAGGCCGCCGTATATCTGCTGCTTGAAAGTATAAGAGACCACGGCCATAGCCAGGCCTGCCATCAGCCCGATGAACGCTCCCTGCCCGTTCACCCTCCTGGAGAACACTCCGAGGAGGAAAGTTGCCACAATAGGCGGCGCGAGATACGAGAGCATCTCCTGATAGTATTTCAGCAGCGAGCCAAAACGCCCTATCTGCGGGGCCCACAGCGCGGCAACGACGATGATGACGCAGGCCGTAATCTTGCCCACCACGACGAGCTGGCGGTTGCTGATGCGCTTGTTGAGCTTCGCATAAAAGTCCATCGTGAACAGCGTGGACGTCGAGTTGAGTATCGCGCTCAACGTGGACGTAAGGGCCGAGAGCAGCGCGGCCAGCATGATGCCGAGCAGCCCCGTGGGTATGAGGCGCAACACCATGTTGGGATAAACCATGTCGGGCTTCGGCAAACCGGGGAAGAGATGGCGGGCTATCACGCCGGGGATGGCTATGATGAACAATGTGAGCAGGGTGAGGAAACCCGCGAACAACACGCCCTTGCGCCCCTCATCGACAGTCTTGCTGCTCAACACGCGCTGCACGAGGGTCTGGTTGTTGGCCCAAAAATAAAGCCCCGTGATGGGCATTCCCACTATCAGCCCGAGCCACGGCGTCGCCACGTCGTCCATGGGACGTATGAGGCTGGCAAGCACGTCGTGGCGGGTGAACAGGTCGTAGAAATAGTCGCCGCCACGCTGGTAGCAGAAAAAGGCAAGTATGACGGAGCCCACGATGAGCACCACGGCCTGTATTATCTCCGCGCTTATCGCCGAAGACAGTCCGCCGGGAATGGTGTAGGACGCGCAAATCAGGGCAAAGACCACGATGATGAGCTGCAAGTCGGCCTCCGGGAAGATGAGCTTGATGATCAGCGCGGCGGCATAGAGGGCGCCGGCTGCGTCGAGAAAGATGTTGCCGATGATGCATATACCGGAAAAATAGTAGCGCGCGCGGCTGTCGAAACGCCTTTCAAGAAATTCGGGTATGGTGAAGATGCGGCTCTTGATGTAAAGGGGAAGTATGAACAGGGCGAAGAACACCATCACCAGCACGCCGCCGGCAAGATTGTAGTTGAAGACGGCAAGCCCCGTATGGTAGGCGTCGCCCGACTGCCCTATCAGCGTGGTGCTGGAGATGCTCGCGGCGAACAGCGACAGCCCCACCACCCACCACGGCATGTTGCGCCCGGCGAGGAAATAGGACTGCGAGTCGGAGCTTTTGCCATGACGCAGCCCCCACCATATTATGAATGCCATGTACAGCACCACAATGCAGATGTCCAACCAACTTATTGAGATTGCTTCCATATGTTTTTTTACTGCCTTTATGTTTTCTGCTTGCAAAATTAAACATTATGCCACTATAATGGTTCTATTTTTTGGCTGAATGATTATACTTTTTTGAAACAGTATTTGCTGTTTCAGATAGATTTCATAAATTTGCACTGTCTTGTTCAAAAAAGTAGAAACCGATGAAAGACTTGCAGAAAGAAATAATACCAATAAGCAAGGAAGACCTCTTCATAGTGCTCGACCATCCCAACGCCGACTTCGACTACCCCATCCACTACCACGACGAATATGAGATAAACCTCGTGATGAACTGCTCGGGCAAGCGGTTCGTGGGCGACTCCATCGACGACTTCAGCGACATCGACCTCGCGATGATAGGCCCGTGCCTGGCCCATGCGTGGCGCGGCGACCGGGTGCAAGGCAACCACGTGATAACCATACAGTTCTCCGACGAGCTGCTCGACCTGCCAATAATGAGCAAGCGTCTCTTCGCCCCCATAAGGAGCCTGCTCGTGGAATCGAGAAGAGGGTTGTCCTTCACAAGGGCGACAGCCGAACGGGTGGGCGAAAAAATAGTGAGCATAACCCACATGCACGGCTTCCGGACTGTGCTTGAGTTCTTCTCGCTGCTCAACGAACTGTCAAACGCAGACAGCTACACGCTCGTGAGCAACCGGTATGACACCCACGACACGGTGATGACATCGAAAAGCCGGCGCATTGCAAAGGTGTGCGAATACATGGAGAAAAACTTTTCCGACAACATGTCGCTCACCGACGTGGCGAAGCTCGTGGGAATGTCCGACTCGGCGTTCAGCCACTTCTTCAAGAGCAAGACCAACACGCGCTTCATCGACTACCTCAACGAGCTGCGCATCGCCAAGGCGTGCCAGCTGCTCACCGACACGAGCCAGACCGTGTCGGAAATATGCTATGAGTGCGGGTTCAACAACATGTCCAACTTCCTGCGGCTTTTCAAGAGGAAAAAGGGGCAGACACCCGTGGAATACCGCGAATACACAAGGCGGATGCTGATAAAATACTGACGCGCCACTGCCCGGCCACGAGGCTCGAAAAAAAATCCGCCGAAAAGCTTGCGCGGCACGGGGAAATTGGCTATATTTGCATCCGTACCAAAAACCCATACCGACGTGGCAGGAAACAACGACAACAAGGAGACGAGCCTCGAGGCGAGGCTCAGGGACGACTATTTCGGCAACTACGACACGAGCGTTCGGCTGCCCGGCACGAATCTTTGCGTGGCCGCGCCCACTGACGGGCGCGGAGGGGCGGAGAGGGAATGGCTCATGTGGGCGGTGCGGCTCCCCGCCCGCATGGAGGGTAAGGAAGACATCGCGGACGGCCTGGCGAGGCTCATCCTCGCCATAGGCCGCCAGCGCATGCACGAGAGGCAGGCGCCGCCACGGCTGCTCGCCGCCATAGGCGCGGAGACCATCGCCTTCATGCCCTACGAGGAGGTGATGGAGGTGTTCGCCGAGAACGACTTCAACTGGAACGTCGCCCCCTCCAACCGCTCCACAAGGGAATGGCGCCGGCTGCGGCGGCTCGTGGACAAGCGGGCGGCAAAAGGCCTGCGCACGTTCTCCTTCGGGAAGGACGACCGCGCCCTGCGCAGGTTCGTGGGCAGGACGCTGAAATGCGGCGGCGCGGCGGGGCTGCCCGTAACGAGGGCCAACTTCGCCTACGTGTTCCACCGGTGGATGGCGGTGGTGAAGCCCACCATAGGCTGTGTGTGGGACGTGGCGCGGGGCTACGGCATCGACGGGCGCGACTTCTTCCTCGCCGACATCTTCCACAAGGGCGGAGCAAGGTCGGAGCTCAACGTCCAATCCGTGGCAGGCGGCTACGTGGTGAGGCGGGGCGCGTCGCTGATGGGCGGCACCGACCTGACAGAGGTGCCTTTCGCCGACCCCGCCGCCGGCGGCAGGGACGGCATGGCCCACCGGCGCTTCTGGAGCCTCTACAGGCGGCCCGCGCGCAAGGCCGACCGCAACTTCATGCTCTCCCGCCGCCACCTGCTCTCGCCGCCCGACGCGCGGGCCTGGAAGGGCGCGTTCTTCACCCCGGAGCTGTGGGTGAGGAAGAGCCACGAATGCCTCGCCGACTGCCTCGGCGCCGACTGGCAGCGGCAATACTGCGTGTGGGACTGCACGGCGGGCACGGGCAACATGGAGGCGGGACTGACGAACAGCCAGAACGTCTGGGCATCGACCATCGACCAGAGCGACGTCGACACGCTGCACGCCCGCATCGCGGCGGGCATGAACCTGATGGACAGCCACGTGTTCCGCTTCGACTTCCTCAACGACTCGTTCGACAACCTGCCCGATGGGCTGCGGCAGACAGTGACCGACCCCGAAAGGCGCAAGCGGCTCGTCGTCTACTTCAACCCGCCGTCGGCCGAGGCGGGCAGCTCGCGCGGCAAGGCGGCGAAGACGGGCGTGGCCAACCGGACGCGCGCTCACGGCGACTACGCCGCAGGGCTCGGCAGCTACGCCAAGCGCGAACTGGGGGCGCAATTCCTCATGCGCATCTGCCGCGAGCTGCCGGGATGCACAATCGGCGTCTTCGCGAAGCTGAAAATCCTGCAGTCGCCTTACTTCCGCCAGTTCCGCCAGCAGTTCGGGGCCGCGCTCAGGAAGATGTTCATCGTGCCCGCCGACACGTTCGACAACGTGAGGGGCAGCTTCCCCTACGCCTTCATGGTGTTCGACACCAAGGAGAGGGAGGTGTTCGCCCGGACAGTGGCCGACGCCTACGGCCGCGACGGGCGGAGGCTCGGCGGCAAGACGATATTGAGCTACGACGGCATGCGCCTGCTCAACGACTGGCTGCGCCCCACGTGGGGCAAGGGCGGGGAGGCGATAGGCTGGTTGGTGTGCAACGGCAACGACTTCGGCCACCAGAACGAAATCGTGATACAGTCGAGGCCAGGCAACACCACATCCACATTCTTCAAGCCCATAACGCCCGCCAACCTCACGATGTCGGCCATCTACCTCGCCGTTAGGAAGTGCGTGCCGGCGACGTGGGAAAACGACCGCGACCAGTTTCTCTTCCCCAACGACGGCTGGCGCACCGACCGCGAGTTCCAGGGCGACTGCCTCGCCTACGCGCTCTTCGACAACGTGGTTCGAGCCAAGTATGGCCCCAACCACTGGATTCCCTACACGGAGGAGGAGGTTGGCGCGAAGGGGACGTTCAGCAGCCACTTCATGCACGACTTCATGGAAGGCCTCACCCCAGCCCTCACCAGCCCCACCCCCTCCCTCCCCGACAGGGGAGGGAGGGGCAACACCCTGTTCCCCATCGAGGCCCCACCCCTATCGGGGAGGGCTGGGGCGGGAGCGGTGGGGCCGTTTGTGTGGTCTCCCGCCGCCAAGGCCGTGCTCGCCGCAGGCCGCGCCCTGTGGCGCTACTACCACGCGCAGCCCGGCGCGCAGACCGACGCGTCGTTCTACGACATACGCCTCCACTTCCAAGGCTCCCGCACCTCGAGGTCGGGAAAGGCGCGGATGAACGCCACGAGCTCCGACGAGGAGTACATGCGCCTCATAGCCGCCCTGCGCTCCGCGCTGAAAGCCCTCGCGAGGGCGATAGAGCCGAAAGTGTACGAATACGGTTTCCTCGTGTAACGCCGACGAGGATGCGTCAAATATCAATTTTGTCAGGGCATACACGGGGGTATGCCCCTACATAGTGTTGGCAACCAGGTGTTTACCGTAGGGGCTTACCCCCGTGTAAGCCCTGTATCGTATTTTGATACACCCGCATTCACGTTCATACGCCCGGCACCAGCACCACGCCCTCCTGCTTCCTGCCGTCCATCATTATGCGCAGCGGCTTGGGGAAGCGCACGTGGCGCACTCTCCCGGTCTCAAAGACGGCGGGCATGGAGTCGAGGATGTCCTTGCGAATCAATTCGGATTGAGAATTGAGAGTTGAGGGTTGAGAATTGAGAGTTGAGAGTTGAGAGTTGAGATTTGAGGATTGAGGTCTTGAATTGTCCACCGTGAAATATCCCACGCCGAACGACGTGAGGTTCTGGAAGAAGTGGGTGCCTTGGCTGGGGTCGACGCGGCAG
>CAZTUD010000061.1:0-12579 GCA_964616945.1 uncultured Prevotella sp.
CGACAGTTCCAGCGTATGGATAAACGCGCGCTCATGCCTCAGCTATCCTACAGCCTTCTCCAACAAGGATCGTGAGGTATGCATACACGGAGAAGCCTTTTTCGATGTACGGCACAACGACAAAGTTCCCTTTATTGTACATGCCGGCGATATGGACATACGCGTGCTTGGCACAAAGTTCAATGTAGTTGCCGACACAGCCTCACATCGCTTTGAGGCCTCACTTCTCGAAGGCCGACTACGTGTGGAAGTCCTAAAACCAAAACATCAAAAGGCATTTTTCCTTTCCACCGGGCAAAAGCTCAGTATTAAGAATGGCCATGTTACCCTGTCGCGTATCAACGACCCCGACCATTACCGCTGGCGCGAAGGCCTCTACTGCATTACAGCCAAACCCCTGCAGGACATCTGCCAGGACATGCAACAATATTACGACTTAAAAATCAATATTGACAACAAGGCATTAGCCCGGCGCACCCTCTCTGGCAAGTTCAAGTTTGCCGACGGCATCGACTACAACATATCAGTGATGGCAGCCGAACTCCACTTCACATATACACACGACTACGCCCGACGCACTATCACCATCCAGTGAACACAACAAAAAGGCAGATTTCTTCTGATATAACCAAATTCTCTTAATAACTAAAACGCTTCACTATGATTAAACCTATCTTCATGAAGCCAGGAAGATGGCTCCTCGCCGTCTTCCTGATGACTGCCAGCTTGGCTTTCGCACAAACTGACCGCGTTACCCTAAACAGGCAAAACGTGCCGTTGAAGACTATCCTCAACGACATTGAGCGGTCCACACGCTATCTGTTTGTTTATGACAAGGACGTTGACGTGAACCGGTCAGCCAGCGTCAATGTAACGCAACGCCCGCTAAACCAAGTGCTGCAACAACTTTTCAGCGGCACTTCCGTAACATTCCGCCTTAAAGGCAAGCATATACTGCTGTCTGTGGCGCAGAAACAACAGACACCTGTCCAGCAAAATTCCCGTACCATAAATGCAGGCGGCACGGTAACCGACGACAGCGGCGAGCCTCTGATTGGCGTTACGGTCAGCGTGCATGGCTCGCAACAAGCTACGATTACCGATACCAATGGCCGCTTCTCACTCACTACAGCTCCCAACGCCACGCTCTCTTTCTCGTATATAGGCTTCCAAACCGAGCAGCATGCCGCCCGGCAGCACATGCGCGTGGTGCTTGCCCCATCGGTCAATGAGCTTAACGACGTGGTCGTGGTGGGCTACGGCACCCAACGCAAGGCCACCCTCACCGGAGCAGTGTCGGTAATAGGCGGCGACGTGCTCAAGGACCGCAATGTCGCCTCACTCAGCACCGCACTCGAAGGCACCATGCCTGGCGTTACCATACAGCAGACCTCCGGACAGCCTGGCAGCGACGGCGGCACAATCCGCATTCGCGGCCTCGGCTCAATCAATTCCGACTCCAACCCTCTCGTGCTTGTTGATGGCATAGAGATGGACATCAACCAAGTCGATCCCAACACCATCGAGCAAGTGTCTGTACTCAAGGATGCCGCCTCAGCCTCAATCTACGGCTCGCGTGCCTCCAACGGCGTAATCCTCATCACCACAAAGCGCGGACAGAAAGGACACGTGGAGCTCACCTACAACGGCTATCTCACAATACAGACACCTACAAACATGCCAAAGCCCGTAAAGGCATGGCAATATCTTCAGGCAGAGCTTGATGCCTGGGACAATGCCGGCATCAGTGTCTCAGACGCACAGCGCACACAACAGCTTGCGATGATTGAGGCACAGAAAAACTATAAGCCAAACAACTGGGACCGCTACGACACCGACTGGAAAGATGCCACCATTGACGACAACGCCATGATGTACAACAACAACGTTACCCTCTCGGGTGGCAGCGACAAAATCAACTACTTCACATCGCTCACAAATCTTCATCAAGATGGTCTCATAGCCAACGACAACTACAAACGCACAAACTTCATTATCAACGCCGACGCCCAGGTATTCCAGTGGATGCGCATCGGCGCGAAGGCATCATTACGTTGGAGCACCCAGCGCACGCCAGGCGCAGGCACACCGCGCAGCATTATCAACCAAGCCCTGTACATGCTGCCAACGTTGTCGGCGGTGAAAGAGCTTGACGGCAACTGGGGCTATGGGAAGAATGGTCTCAACCCCACGGCAATGGCCGAGGACAGCGGCTTCAAGCGCCACCGCACAAGCGAGAACGTGCTTGGCGGAACCATCACCCTCACGCCACTCGACGGCCTTGAGATTATCGGCCAGTACTCACGGCGACAGGTCACCACACGCAACCGCGATGTTGTCCAGCCCTACACCACGTCGCTTGCGGGCATGGTTATGGGCCGCTACCCCAACGAGGACCGTGTCACGGAGTCGTGGGCCGAGACCGTGCGCAATTATTATCAGGTGCAGGCCTCTTACGAGCGGCAGCTCTACAGCCACTACGTGAAAGTGATGGGAGGCTTCCAGGCCGAAGACAACGACTATTCCAATTTCAACGGATCACGCAAGGACTTCGAGCTTGGCAAATGGTACCTGAGCAACGGCGATGCCTCGACTGCCACCAATGGCGGCGGAGCCTCAAGCTGGTCCATGATGTCGTGGTTCGGGCGCATCAACTATAATTTCGCCGAGTGCTATCTCCTTGAGCTTGTAGGACGCTGGGACGGCAGCTCACGCTTCACCAAAGGCAATCGCTGGGGCTTCTTCCCCGCCGTGTCAGCTGGTTGGGTCATTTCCAAGGAGTCGTTCATGCAATGGATGTCTCCCTACGTCGACCAGCTCAAGCTTCGCGCCTCATACGGCACACTTGGCAACCAAAACATCGGCAATTATCCATACGCAGCAGTCATCAGTGGCGGTTACAGCTACTATCTTGGCGACAACAAGGAAATTGCCAATGGCGTAGCGCAGACCACGCTCTCAAACCCAGACATAGGCTGGGAGAAATCGTCGCAGTTCAACGTCGGCCTCGACCTCACAATGTTCAACGGAGCCTTGACTTTTTCGGGCGAGTATTACTACAAGAAGATTTACGACATGCTGATGAAATTCGCCAAGCCATATTATGTAGGCATGCAGCCCGCCTACACCAACGCCGGCGACATGCGTAACGAGGGCTGGGAGATAAGCCTCGGCTACAAAGGACACAGCGGCGAATTTGAGTATGGCGCAAAACTCACGCTCAACAACAACAGCAACAAGATAACCAATCTCAACGGAAACAACTCCGCAGACAAGACGCTCATGGAAGGCTATCCGCTGAACGGGATATGGGGCTACCGCACCAACGGCTACTACACCGATTGGGACGACGTGGCCAACTCTCCCAAGCTGAGCAACGCAGCCCGCCCTGGCTTCATAAAGTACGTCAAGGTAAACCAGTCGGAAGACACCGACCCGATGGTCATCGACAGCAACGACCAAGTCTATCTCGGTGACTCATTCCCCCACTACGAATATGGCCTTACCCTCAACGGCAAGTGGCGCGGCTTCGACCTCTCGATATTCTTCCAGGGAGTTGGCAAGCGCAAGGCTTACCTCAGCGGTGTCGGCTTGAAGCCTTTTGCCAACGGCGCGAATCTGTTTGAGCATCAGCTCGATTCGTGGACACCCGACCATCAGGACGCAGACTACCCCATCCTCGTGCCCGAGGCCAACTCAAGCGACAACTACGTCAGGTCGGACAAATGGGTACGCAACGGTGCCTACTTCCGTCTCAAGAACCTCGTCTTCGGCTACACACTTCCCGCGAAGTGGATCAAAAGTATTGGTTTGGGCAGCGTCAGAGCCTACTTCAGCGCACAGAACCTTTTCACCATCGACAACTACTACGATGGCTACGACCCAGAAGTCTCATACAGCGGCTCTGTTGGCGGAGAATTCTATCCCATTATGAAGAGCTTCACCTTTGGCCTCGATGTCAAGTTCTGACCAAATCTTCCCAAGTCTGAAAAGCCAACAACAACAACTTTCTAAAGAACAAAATATCATGCAAATCATAAAGTCGAAAGCTCACGGCCTCATTTTCAAGGGCTTGGCTCTTGCGGCAACGGCCTTGCTCACGCTTGGCAGTTGCAGCGACTACCTTGACAAGGAGCCGGAGAGCGAATATCTTTCGTCCAATTTCTACAACAATGAGGGAGCCATACGGCAGGGAGCAATGGGCTGTTACCAGTATCTGTGGCTCGACCATTACAGCACAAGCTCCATCCCTCTGTCCATCCTTTGGGACATGTACACACCTTACGGCATTGAGCGTGCCGACAACTCGTCGATTGGCGTGGGCAACGTTGAGTTGCGCACCAACTGGTCGGTCGAGAAAATGTGGTCGGTGCTCTACAGTGCCATTGCCCGTTGCAATACCGTCCTTGACGGCGCGGAGCCTTACTATGACCAGCTCAACGACAACGCCAAGGCATATTTGGCTGAAATCAAGACCTTAAGGTCGCATTTCTACATCTATCTCGTCGCGCTCTGGGGCGATGTGCCTTATTTTGACCATAGCGTAACGGAGGAGGAGCAGCACAGCGCGACGCGCACACCGTGGCGGACAGTCGTTGACAACGTTCTTGCCGACCTCGACGATGCCGCCGACCACATGCAGTGGCAGCAGTCGGAGTGGGGGCGCATAGACAAGTCGGTTGCCCTCGGCCTAAAAGCCCGTCTGGCTCTTTACGCCGGCTCATGGTGCAAGTTCGGCTTCGGGCGGGACGCAGAAACCGACGCACAGGGTGCGGAGACCTATTTCCGTACGGCTGCCAATGCCGCCAAGCGCGTCATGGACGAGAGCGGGCGCGACCTTGCCACCAACTACGAGGACCTTTTCACAAGCACCGGCCAGACCAAGGCCGACGCCAAAAAGGAGACCATGCTCTTCATGGTGTTCTCCGACAAGGGCGACGGCGTACACCACTACCTGACCTGGGGCGAGGGCTCGCGCATGTTCGCGCAAAGCGGGCGTTTTCCCACACAACAGCTTGTTGACACCTACGAGATGAGCAACGGAAAACGCATCGACGACCCCGCCTCTGGCTACGATCCCAAGCATCCGTTCGCGCACCGCGACGCACGCCTCAAGGCCACCATCTACACACATCATGACACCATAATCGGCAACACCGGAAAGAAGTTCAAGTTCCTCATGGAACTTTTCAAGCCCACGACTAAATCATGGGACGAGAACGGCGTGGAGACAGAGGTAAACAATGCCGACTACACTGGCAGCGTAGCCCAATACGGCTACGTACAGAGCGGTGTGGGCTATCTCTGGAAGAAGTACAACCACTTCGACGATGAGGTCGCCTACGAGCCTACCTACAATATCAACATCCTGCGCTATGCCGAAGTGCTGCTCACATACGCCGAGGCCAAAATTGAGCTTGGCGAGATGGACCAGTCAGTGGTAAGCACCATTGACAAGGTGCGCCTGCGTGCCGGGCAGCCAGGCATCCTGACGGTTGACCCATCACGCGAGGGCAATCAAGCCAAGATGCGGCAGATAGTGCGCCGCGAGCGCAGGGTTGAGCTGGCGCGAGAGATGGGAATGCTCTTCGACATGCGCCGCTGGCGCACGGGAGCCATACAGAACGCTGAGCCCACCTACGGCTTCTACCAGCCCTCTGGCGTTGACGCAAGCAAGAAAATCTATCCCGACGGCTATGAGCAAGCACCTGCCGACCTCGTCCCGTCGTTCGGCACGGCAGGCTCGGAGCGCGACCTCAACGACATCTCCTCATACGCAGCACTCGTCGCCAAGGGCTACAACCTGCGCCATCGCGACAAGGACCGCTCGTGGGACGACCGCTTCTACCTGTGGCCAATACCACAAACCGAGCGCAACAAGGCTCCGTGGCTCACCCAAAATCCAGGATATGGCGACTAAGAGAGGAAACAAGGAAAACTGAAAACTGAAACAACAATGAAAGCACTCATCAACAAAATAAGCGTCGTCATCGCGCTCCTGGCAGCCTGCCTGCTCGGTGCCTGCTCAGACAACGACGACGACAACCGCGCCTACGAGACTGTATCGGTGGTAGGTGTCAAGGTAGATGGCACGCTCTATCTGCCACGGATTTCTACAGACAGCGTGGTAGTGACCATGCCCGCGGGCACCGACCTCACAAACGTCAAGGTGCAGCTGCTCGTGGAGAACGGCACTGCCCCAGAGTTTGTCAACGACGGTCAATACGACATGCGCAAGCCCGTTGACGTTGCCCTGAGGGGCTACGACGGCAATTCGCGGCAAGTCAAGCTGTGCGTGCAGTCGGCCCCGAAGCTCACGTCGTTCAGCATCGCCCATGTCGATGTGCCGTCAGGCAACATCTACACGAGCAGCAAATCCATCATCGTGCAAGTGGACGAGGGCATCGACCTCACGTCGCTTGCCGTGACGATGGAGTTTGTCAACGGCACCATCCAGGGCTTCGAGAACGGCGTTGCCCGCGACTACACGACACCCGTTAGTTTCTCTGTGCTTGGCGTTGACGGGACGACCGTCTATCCTTATCAGCTCGCCATCACCACCGACCCCGTAGGCCCCGCCACCATCAAGAGCATGACCATAAACGGCTCCACGACAACAAAGATTGTTGCCCAGAACGACACCATCACGCCGTATGTGCGCAGCCTCAGCGACTTCACCAATGCCAATGTAACCATCGAGACTGGCTATGGCAACGAGATTGACCCGTCGTTCACCGGGCAAGGCCTCAACCTCATGAGTGGCAGCACAAAGGTAACCATCACCGGCACCAACGGACAACCCACCGAGTTCACAATCCTTTCGCCGCAGCTCGACCCGGAGACCATCATCGCCAGCAGCAGCTCCTCGCTCGGAGCCAACGGCAACGACCTCGGCGCGGTAGGCTTCAGCGGCGACTATCTGCTAACCACCAAGACTGGCGCGCTTCACACGCCCATCTGGTTTGACCTCACGGGCAAGCAGCTCGGGCAACTCAGCAGCACCGGCACGGCAGGCATCGGTGGCTACGGCATACGCAAGTTCGCCACCGACTCCGAGGGCGTCATTATCGCTTCCTCGCTCGGCATATCGTCAGGCGCACAGTGGGTTTACCGCTGGAACGACGTTTCGGCAACCCCGACGCAATTCCTGTCGTTCTCGAAAGCGTCGCTCGGCACGACCTACAACCCACGCGCGGCAGGCCTCAACGTCAGCGGCTCGCTCGACGGTAACGCCACAGTGACGATGGCAATGGCACAGCAGACCGACGTCTTCGTTTGGACAGTGACAAACGGCACGGCGGGTACGCCGCAGAAGCTCACGTCGCCCGTGAAGTTCAACTACTACGCATCCGTAGAGCCACTGCCAGGAGGCAACGGCTTCCTTATAGCGGCTGCCGCGAACGGCTTCAACGGCATAATTGTCACCGACAGCCGCCTCAACGAGCAGTTCCGCGTCACGGGCATGACGATGACCGACATCGCCGTCACCGAGCACAACGGCCGCACCTACATTGCCTACACGGTCATCATAGGCGGCAACCGCCCCACAATGCGCATCTGCGACGTTACCGACGGGCAGAAGTCATCGTATGAGCATCCGATAATGAGCATCGAGATGAAAGACCACGCCTCGAACGGCAACGCCACCACCGACGCGGCCTTCAAGGTCATCGGCGGAAAGCTCTACGCGGCGTTCTCGTCCACAAACGCAGACCTTTATCTTCTCAAGTTGGAACAATAAAAGGCTGCGCCGCGACGTTAGTCTAAAACTGGTTACTATTTGGGGCAGGCTGTCTGTCTGCCCCATTTTTATGCAAAGCGGAATGAAAAAAACGTTTCTACTATTCATGGCTGGCATCCTTGCGCTTGCGTCAGGCTGCGGCTCATCCGACAACGACGGAGGCGGCAACGCGGGGCAGGACAGCACCAAGACCGAGGCTACCCACTTCTCCGGCACATGGGTGACCAATATCGGTAGCCCCGTGCTTTTCTCGCGCGAGGCAATACGCCAGTGCGTAGCCACGTGCAAGGCCTACAACATAAGAAACATTTTCGTGTGCGTGTGGAACAAGGGGCAGACCCTCTACCCCAGCCCGCTCATGGAGGCCGAGACTGGCGTGAGGCAAATGGGCGACTTCAGCGGGCGCGACCCGTTAGAGGAGATGATAGAGGAAGCCCACAAGGAGGGCATCAAGGTGCATGCCTGGTTTGAGTACGGCTTCGCGTCGGGCAACCGGCAAGATGGTCCCCTCCTCACCGCCCATCCCGAATGGGCCTCGCGCGACAACACCGGCCAGCCCTTGGTGAAGAACTACTTCCACTGGATGAACCCGTTCATGCCGGAGGTGCAGGACTTCATGCTAAGCCTGATAAAGGAGGTCGTGGGCAACTACGACATCGACGGCGTACAAGGCGACGACCGTCTGCCGGCACTGCCCGTGGAGGGCGGCTACGACGACTACACCGTCAGCCTCTACCGCTCGGAAAAAGGCGACACGCCGCCGCAAAACTACAACGACGCGGCCTGGGTATCTTGGCGGTGCGGCAAGCTGACAGAGTTTCAGGGGCGCATATACAAGGAGGTGAAAGCCCTGAAGCCAAGCGTCACGGTGTCGTGCGCGCCAGGGTCATGGCCGTCGGCGCGAAGCTCCTACCTGCAGGACTGGCCCACGTGGCTGCAAGACGGCTACGCCGACTACATAGTCTCGCAAGTCTATCGGTACGACATCTCCAACTACCAACGCACGGTGGCGCAGCAGAGCCAGGCGGTAAGCTCGGCGTTGCGCGACAAGCTCTACATAGGCGTGCTCATAAAGAACGGCGACTACGTGCCGTCGGTGTCGCTGCTGAAGAGCATGGTGGAGGCAAACCGCTCCAACAGCATCAAGGGCGAATGCTTCTGGTACTACGACGGGCTGTCGGCGTGCGGCGACTATTTCAAGGACTACAAGTAAGCAACAAACAACCAAAAATTTCCAAAGACATGCTAAAGAAAACATCCCTGATCCTATTGATGCTTCTCTGCGTCATCACCTCACGCGCCCGCCGCTACGATGTCGTCGTGGTCGGTGGCGGCACGAGCGGCGTGTGCGCCGCAGTGCAGAGCGCGCGGCTCGGCGCGTCAACGCTGCTCATCGACCCCACGCCTTGGCTCGGCGGAATGCTCACGCAGGCTGGGGTGAGCGCCACCGACGGCAACTTCCGCCTCCCGTCGGGGCTGTGGGGCGACTTCCAGCAAGCCCTAATCAGGCACTATGGCTCCGTGGAGGCCCTTGCCACCGGGTGGGTGAGCATGATTCAGTTTGAACCGTCGGTGGGCAATGCCATCTTCCAGCAGTGGGTGGCGAGCGAGCGACAGCTCACCTACATGCCCAACGCCGCGTTCGCCAGCCTGCGCCGCCTGCCGGAAGGCTGGGAAATCAGCTTCACGCACGACGGCAAGACCGAAAAGGCGGAATGCTCCTACGTCATCGACGGCACCGAGCTTGGCGACGTGGCCAAGCTGGCGGGGCTGAGATACCACGTCGGCCTCGACTCGCGCAATGACACGGGCGAGCCGCAGGCTCTTGCCGAGGCGCAGGACATAGTGCAGGACATGACCTACGTCATGACGCTCCGGTTCCACAAGACACCGCAGACCATAGCCCGCCCCGACGGCTACGACCCGCTGGAGTTCCGCAACTGCTGCATCAACCCGCTCAACGATTCCACCGCGCAACAGAAGCCGTGGAACCAGCACATGATGATGACCTATGGGCGACTGCCAAACGGGAAGTACATGATCAACTGGCCGATGTCGGGCAACGACTTCTACCTCAACGACGTTGACCTCACGCCCGCGCAGCGCATGGAGGCGGAGAAGCGGGCAAAGGCAAAAAGCCTGCGCTTCCTCTACTTCATGCAGACGGAGCTTGGCATGGACACGCTCGGCATGGCCGGCGAATACCCCACCGCCGATGGCTTGCCGTTCTTTCCCTACTACCGCGAGGGGCGGCGCTTCGAGGGCCGCGTGCTCTTCACGCTCAACGACATCCTGAAGCCCTACGGCCAGCCCACACCGCTCTACCGCACGGCGGTGCTCGTGGGCGACTATCCCGTGGACCAGCACCACAACGAGCTGCCCGTCAAGGGGCTGGAGCTGCCCAACATACCGTCGTGGGGCATGCCCGTGGGCGTGTTCTTCCCAAAGGCTGAAGACCACCTGCTCCTTGCCGAGAAAGCCATATCGGTAACCAACCTCGTCAACGGCACGTCGCGCCTGCAACCCGTGTCGATGCAGATTGGCCAGGTGGCGGGCACGTTGGCGGCTATGGCAGTCAGGGAGAAGTGCCTGCCCAAGGACTTGAGCATACGCGCCGTGCAACGGCAGCTGCTCGCCACTGGCAATTATCTCCTGCCCTACCTCGACGTGCCGAAGTCCGACCCGCGCTTCCCCATCTACCAGCGCATCGGCGTTACGGGCATCCTGCACGGCAAGGGCAAGAACAAGGGCTGGGCCAACGAGACGTGGCTTGAGGCCGACAGCCTGCTGCGCCGTTCCGACCTGCAGCCCCTCGCCGACTTCTACGGCCTCGCCGACACCTTCACGGGCGACGACCCGGTGAGCGTGGCGGAGGCGGTGGAGCTCATCAGCAAGGCCGCCACGCTCGGCGCGTTCCGTGCGCCCGCCGCGCTTGGCAAGGCTACGACCGCAACCGAGGCGATGCGCCAGTTCGGCATCGCCGCCGAGGGGCTCGTCAAGCGTGGCGACTACGCCGTACTCGTAGACCAAGTACTGCGCCCGTTCGACGCACGCGACGTCGACCTCTCGGGCAACTGGAAGTAAGGCTTCCAACCGAATACGTTCTTTCTCGCAGATTGCGCAGATAAGCTAATTCTTATTCATTCATGGAAAGGCAAGGCCACATTATGGATTTCGCAGATTTTCTCAGAACTTGATGGAATGTTCTTTGGTTCTGAGAAAAATCTGCGAAATCAAAAATCTTTGTCCAAAAGACGGTTATCTGTCAATCACCGTAATCTGCGAGAAAGAAAATATATTATTCTACTTGGACTTGAACGTCGTCGCCTCAATCCTTGGCTCGCAGCCGCGGCCGTCCTCAAGCAGGTAGCTCACGGAGATGGTCTTTCTCTCGCCCGGCATGAGGTGGAAATAGTTGTCGGAATACATCACGGGCAGTATCTGCTCGCCGTCGGAACCTTTCAGGTTCAGGCGTATGAGCAGGGCGGGCGAGCCCGAGGTGTTGGCCACCGTCGCCCTAAGCGTCCGCGACAGGCCGTCAGGCGAAACGCCCGCATCCTCCGTACTCACGTCTATCGCCGCCTCTGGCAGGGCTGCCAACGCCCGCCAGTTGTCCTCTTCCCTGCTGTCCACGTAGAAGTTCTCCGACACAACCACGCCGTTCTCCTCCAAGCGCAGGCGTATGAAGCACACGCTGTCTTGCGGCGCGTCAATCCCCATGCAGCCCAGCGTCTGGTCGTCGCCGACTGCCACCGTCCTTTCTTGCTGCGACAGCAGGTTGCCCCTCGTGTCAAGCACCTGCGCCACCACGCGCAGGCCATCGTGCCTGCCCGTCGCCACGTTGACGACCTCAACCTCGCGCTTCGAGGGGTTGAACTGCACGTGAAGCGGCTCGCACGCCTTCTTCGCTCCGAAATACGCCGCCGTGGGGTCGAGGTAGTAGTCGTAGTTGCACCACACCATGCTCGGCCAGCACGAGTGGCTCATCCACGTCAGCAGTCCCATGCGCTGCTGCTGCGAGCTCTCGTACATGGCGCGGTAGCCGTCGTAGTTGAGCCACTGCGCCCACCTCGTGAACTGTTCGGCGCCTTGCGGCTTGCCGAAACGGCGCTCCATGATGTCGCAGAACGACGCTCCGCCCTGCGCGCCCTGCTGGGTGAAGTCGTGC
The DNA here is from genome assembly GCA_964616945.1 of uncultured Prevotella sp. Taxonomy (GTDB): domain Bacteria; phylum Bacteroidota; class Bacteroidia; order Bacteroidales; family Bacteroidaceae; genus Prevotella. The sequence continues at coordinate 11,910 of CAZTUD010000061.1, forward strand.
TGCCCCCACGCCTCGCCTATCGGCCAGAGGCCATCGGGGGCGAGCATGCGCCTGAGGCTCTCGTAGTTGGGCACGTTGGGCAGGCCGCGCTCGGAGTGGAGCTTGCCCGTCTGGTGGTCGAAATAATATCTTGCCGTCATCATGCGGTAAGGCCCGTGGCCGCTCACCCCGTCGTCGGCGGAGCTGGGTATGTAGCCCAACTGCGGGTGCAGCCGCGCTATCTGCTGCCGCAGGTCGGTGTCAATCGACTTTGGCGGATAACCCTCGTTGCGCCCCACGTAGATGCCTATCGACGCATGGCGGCGCACCTTCCTTATCAGGTCGGCGGAGTTGTCGAGAAACATTGTCTCGTCGTAGGGGTCGGGCCCGTCCCACGGATTGGCGAGCCAGAAGTCCTGCCATACCATGATGCCGTATTTGTCGCAAGCGTCGTAAAACGCCTCCTCGCCTATCTGCCCCACCCAGTTGCGTATCATGGTGAAGTTCATGTCCCGGTGATACCTCACCGCCGCGTCGTACTCGCGTGCGCGATAGTTGAGGTTTATCTCTGAAAAAGCCCAGTTGCCCCCGAGCGGCACGAGTCGCTTGCCGTTGATGTATATCTTGGTCTCAGTGTCGAGCATCTCGTAGCCCATCTCGCGTATGCCCGCCTTGTATCTCACCACTGCGC
>CAZTUD010000062.1:0-12543 GCA_964616945.1 uncultured Prevotella sp.
TGCATCGTCATTAGGTCGCCGTGGGTGTTGCCGGGGTTGAAAGCCACGTCATCGTCCTTGGTGTCAAGCAGTGTGGTGTATCTCTCGATGTTGCTCAGTGAGCCGTTGCTTATCGCCACGAAACCCTTCTGGCTGCTGTCGCCGTTGACAGATGCCGCATACATCATGCGCTGCACGCCGTTGCCGCCCACGGTGTTCATGAATGGGTCGAAGGTCAGCTTGTTGCCGTTGGCGCACGTCGTCTCCGGGGTGTAGATGGGGAAGAGGAACTGGTAGGTGCTCGCCGGCAGCGTGGCGAACACGTCGTCACCGTCGAAAGCATACACCGTGGAGTTCTCCACGGTAAAGCCCTTGGGGTCGTTGTCGTTCACCTTGCGGTTGCCCTGCAGGTAGAACAGCGTGTCCCAGTTGCCATAATATGACAGGTCGTTGCGGTTGAGCCAGGCGAAGTCGCCTGTCGTCCGGACGCAGATGCGGCAGCGGTCCTTTGTCTCGTTGGAATAATACTGTATATAGGGTATCATCACCTGAAGTATGGAGAGTCCCCTGCCGCTAATCTTAGAGCCTCCGTTGCTTTTTGAGTACAAGTCCATATTTGCCGCCGGTGTCTCCGGTATGGCACTCGATGACGGCATGAACTCGTCAGCCTGCAGCACGCCGACATCGCTTTGCGAGTTGTCATCATAAAGCACGAGTAGGCCCGTGATGCCCTCTATGGTGATGGTGAAGTTGTTGGCAGAGTAGAAGTCGCGCCCCGTGCTTTTCTGGTGTACGCGCAGACGGCAGTTGTAAGAGGTGTTCAGGGCAACGATGTTCGAGTCGAGATGGCACACGTAGTTGAGCGTCTTCGCCTGCTCGTCGTCGTTGACAAGGCTGAAGAAAGTCCTTCTGCCGTAGTCGTTGTATCTGCCTCCACTCACCTCCCAGTGGTATTCCAGGTCATTCTCATCTATGCTGGTCGTTATCTCCGGCGTTATGCTGATTGTCGAGCCCAGCGCTCCGCTGTATGTGTCTTGTGGCAGCACTATGGTGACATCCGGTAACGGCGTGTCGTAGTCGTTGCCCTCTTGGTCGTCATAGCAGCCTGCCAAGGACAGGGCGGCAGCCATTAACAATAATATCTTTTTCATATTGGTACTATATGTTTTTTTACTTTTCCTCTCTTCACTCTTAACTCTTAACTCTTAATACGACCTTCTGCTGAACGACGGCTGCCGTCCCGGGGCGTTCGGGTCATCGTCGGGATAGCGTATGTCGTTCTGCTCTATGTAGTCGGTGAGCAGGTAAGTCCAGTATTGTACGGCAATATCGCTGCTGCTCCAGTGGTTTTTCTCTGAGCGTATGTCGTCAGTGCCGCCCGTCACCGCCACGTACACCTGCATCTTGAGCTGTGTGAAGTATCCCCAGATGCGCACGCAGTCGCTGTCCCACCAGTCAGGCTGCGCATAGCCGTTGTGCAGGCACAGCCGCACCGACGTGTTGCTCTTCAGCCCCGGCTCGAAGTCGTCGGAGGCAATGACGCGGAAGCCGATGGTGTCGTACACCGCGTCGAGGTGACTGCTGTTTATCACATCCACATACATGCTGTCGGTGGTCTTGCCGGCGTGGAACGTTACCGGTGTCTCCACCTCGAACCTTGTGCGGCTGTCGCTTGGCTGTCGGTACACCTCCACATTGATAGTGCGGTCATGGTCTGAGACATCGGAGGCAACAGTGAGGGGTATTGCCACACGGAGCGTGCCACCCTCGGCAACATCGGGCTGAGACATATTGGTGAAGTTCACTATCGTGTCGGTGAACCAGGCGAAGCCCTTCACGCTCCACGAGTCGATGTCGTTGGTAGAACAGCCCATGAAGGACATTGCCAGGAATGCCACCGCTATATATAATATTCTCCTCATTTTTCCTTAATTTGAACTTATTAATTCATTTTGATTCTTCACTCTTCACTTCACTTAATTCCTTCCCCCATACGTGTCCTCGTCGTCCGGGCGCGGCATGGTGAAGAGGTCGGGAGTGATAGTGTATTGCTCGTATGCCGTGTGGTTGACGATGTTCTCGTTACGGCGTTTCTTGTAGTAGAAGAGCTGCCCCTCGCAGATGAACTCTTTGTCATATTCTTTTTCTATCTCCTCCTGCAGCTCGTCCTTGTCGGTACACGTCAGCGGATATGCCGACATGCCGCGGTGCTGGCGCACTGCCTCTATATACTGCGTGGCAGTGGCGAGGTCGGGCTCACATTCGGCTGCGATGTAGTACATCTCGCTAAGGCGTATCAGAGGCACGCGGTTGGCCGACCAAGGTGAATAACTGTTGTTGTAGTCGTTGTCCTTGTAGTATTTGTTTGACAGCTGGAACTCCATGCCGTAGAGGGTGTATGGCGTGAGCAGGTAGGCATAGCGCGGATCCTGGCTGCGTGTAGACTGGTCGAAGAAGCCCGTGTAGACAGCCTGCATGCCGCCGTTTCCGAGAGATGTCTCGCCCTCATAAAGGAAGCCGTCCATCTTGTCCTCCATTGTCGTGATGTTGAGCGCGAATATCTGCTCTGTGCAGAACGTGCGGTCGCGGCTCACATACTCGCTTGTGCTTGCCACGTTGGCGACAAGTGTGCTGTTGACCCATGGGAACTTCTCTGGCTGGGCATCGATGATTTCCTTTGCGCACGCCAGCGCGTTGTCCTTGTCGCCCATCCACAGATAGACACGCGCCATCTCCGCCACGGCGGCATAGTAGTTGAAGTGGAATCGGCGGTTGTGCCACGGTTGTATGTTGTAACGCTCGCGGTAGGTGGCCGAGCCGGTGACCTCGCTGCACACATATTTCGAGAAGCTGCCGCCGGTGTACATAGGGTCTGACTTCAGCAGCTCCTTAGCCTTGCGCAGGTCGGAGAGTATGGAGTCGGCGCAGGCCCTGACGGTAAGCAGAGGATAGACATTTGATGACAGCTCGGAGACGTAGGGTATGCACTGCATGTCGGGGTTGACAGTACCGGCATCACCGAAGAGGCGGAGCAAGTCGAAATGTATGAAGGCGCGCAGGCCGAGAGCTTCGCCACGGAAGATGTTGTAGTCGTCGCCGGAAAACGCGCCCTGGTGTTCGTCGATGCTTTTCAGCAGCGAGTTGATGTTGGCTATGGTGTTGTAGCCCTCGTTCCAGATGGGGTCTACATTGCTGTTGCGGTAAGACTCATAGTAGTTGGAGCTTTTGGGGTTGAATTCGAATCTCATTGCCGACGTGTTGTCGCCGAACATGCACGTGCCGCCGCCTCCCATGAGCTCCACGAGATGCCAGGTGAGGTTTCTGCCGTAAAGGCTGTTGCTCGTCATGTTGGTGTAGATGCCCGCCATGGCATCGGCAGCGCCGGCCTCGTCGCTGAACATCTCTTCGCCGTCGACCTCGGTGATGGGCTCCACGTCGAGCCAGTCGTTGCAAGAGGTGGGAAGCATGAAGAGTAAAGAGGACAGAGTAAAGAGTAAAGAGAAATGCCTTGCTTTACCCACCACTTTATTATATAAGTTGATATTCATAATTCTTGATTTAGAGGCTTTAGAATGTGAGGTTTGCTGAGAACGAGAACGTGCGTGCGTATGGATAACTTGTGCCTCGCTCAATTTTTATTGTGGAAAGGCGGAGCAAGTCGGAGGCTATGAACGACAGCTTCAGGCGCTCAAGTCCGAGATGCTTAATGAACGACGTGCGTGCGAACTCATAGCCGATGTTCAGCGACGACCAGTAAAGCTCGTTGTTGCGCTGCACGAAACGCGATGTCGGTTTGGTGAGGTCGGCCATGTCGTTAGGGTTCTGTGTCATAGTGATAGCCTTGTATAGAGCGTGGTCGCCCGGGTTGACCCATGTCTCGCTGACGCGCTTGTCGAGGTTGCCGAAGCCCGTTACATTCTCCACGCGGTCGATAAGCGTACTGTTGTATAGGTCTCCGCCAAGCTTGTAGGATGCTGTTGTGGTGAGCGTCCAGCCTTTCCATCCCGCGCTGATGCCAAACGAGCCGTGCAGCTTGGGATTGGTGTCGCCTATTACCACCTGGTCGTCGGCGCTCCATGTGTAGGTGATGTTGCCGTCCTTGTCAAGGAATAGCTCGTTGCCCGTCATCGGGTCTATGCCGAGAGAGCGCACACCCCAGATAGCCGTCATGGAGCATCCCTCGTAGTATTTCGTAGCTGGACGCGTGGTCTGCGTACGCCATGCCAACACGTCTTCGGTAGTGCCGCCCTGCTGCGAGTAGTAAGGATTGCTGCTGTCGAAAGCTGCGTCGGCATCGTCGTTGCTCTTGCGGAAGATGTCGTAGATTTTCTTGATGGTGTTCTTGTTGCGCGTTGCCGAGAAGGTGAGCGTCACCCATCCGCGGTGTGCGTCGTCGCGCCACGGCGATACGCTGAGGGCGGCCTCGAAACCTTTGTTCTGTATCTCGCCCATGTTTTCCTTGTATGTCTGGAAGCCAGTGGAGCCGGGCAGGGTGATGTCGGTGAGCATGTTGTCGGTGTTCTGCGTGTAATACTCCAGGCGGAGGGTTATGAAACGCTTCAGCGCGAAGTCAAGTCCGAAGTTCTGGTCGTATACTTTCTGCCATTTCAGCGAGGTGTTGGGCAGTCCTTTCAGCGTGGCTCCCATGCGCCCGTCGTAGAACTGGCCGCTATAGCCGTAGGTAGCCCTCGCCTGGTAGGGGTTGAAGTTCTGCGTGCCGGTATAGCCGAGCGAGTAGCGCAGCTTGAGCAACGTTATGGGCGACTCTTTCGGGAAGAAGCTCTCATGGTGGATGTTCCACCCCGCTCCGAGGCTCCAGAAGTTTCCCCAGTGGTTGTCGCTGCCATAGACAGAAGAACCTGTAGCTCGGTAGGAGGCATCGAAGAGGTAACGGTCGGCGTAGCTGTAGTTGAACGAGCCGACAAGGCCTATCTCGCGTGTCTTGCTGCTCGAGCCCGTGGGGTGGCTGTCGTGATAATAGGATGTTGCCATCGATATGTCGTCCATGTTATCGTTGCCGAAGCCCTCGGCGACGGTGGTGGTGCTCTCCGATGTGTCGGTGTTGAGGTTCCACGTGCCGTTGAGGTATAACTGGTGCTTGCCGAACATACGGTTCCAGCTCAGGCCCACCTGTGCGCCTATCTTCTCGTCGTAACCGTCGGTCTTGGTGTAACGCCCCTTGCGGTCGCTCTGCCCGTTGGCATCGTACTCGGCGAACATGGTGTGGCTTGCGGGGTAGAAGAGGTCGCTGCCCGACTCGGTCCTGACGTAGGAGAACTGCGCCGTGAGGCGGAAGTTGTCGTTGATGTGCCAGTCCATGTCGAAATTCTCGTTGAACGTGGTGTAGTTGCTCTCGTCCTTGGTGTTGAGCGTGGCGTTGTAGAGGGGATTGTAGACAGGATATGAGTTGTTGGCGGTCTCATATCCGAGAATCTGCTTCACGTTGCCATTCTCGTCATAAGGCGCATAGTAAGGCTCGAGGGAGACATAGTCGGAGAAGGAGCCGTAGGGCGAGTTCTTCGACACGTTGCGGTCATAGTCGAGCTTGTTGCGGAACACCATGTTCTTATATGTGTATGACAGCGTGGAGTTGATGTTCAGCGTATTGCGGCTCGAGCCCTTCATAACGCCCGCCACGTTGTTGTAGCCCACCCCGAAGATATAGCGCACCTTGCTGTCGCCGCCTTCAAGGGAGAGGGTGTGCTTCTGTCCCACACCCGTGCGCAACGGCTTTGAGAGCCAGTAGGTGTCAACGCCAGAGGCTATGGCGTCGTAAACGGATTTGTAGAGGTCGTCGGCAGCCTGCACGCCCGACATTGCCTGCCAATTGTCGTACTTGTGGTGGGCAATCTCCCAGTCGAACTTCTCCTTGGCGTTCATGAGGTTGTAGCCGGTGAGGTCGGGAGCCTCGATATTGAGGTTGCCGTTGTAGGATATGCGCATCTCGCCGCTCTTGGGGCGTATGGTCTGTATGACGACCACACCGTTGCCCGCCTTGCTGCCATAGACAGCCTTTGCGGCGGCATCCTTGAGCAGCGTCACGCTCTGCACGCGGTTCATGTCGAGGTCGTTGATTTTCTCCAACGTGGTCTCAAAGCCGTCGAGGATGAAGAGGGGCTGGTTCTGGTTGCCCTCATAGTCGCCCTGTATGTTGAATGATGTCTGTCCGCGCAGCTGTATCTCCGGCATGGCATTTGGGTTGGAGCCAGTCTCCAAGTTGTCCACAATCTGGAATGTGGGATCCAGGTTCTTGAGGCTTTGCAGGATGTTCTGGTTGCCCACCTCGAGCAGCTCGTCCTTGGTGAAAGTCGTCGACGAACCAGTGAAGCTCTCCTTGCGCCGCTCGAACATACCGTTGACGACGACCTCGTCGAGTTTGTTGTCCTCGCGCAGGGATATGAACACGCGGCCCTTGCCCGGACGGTCGAACTCGCGGCGCACGGTCTTCATGCCTATGTACGACACCTCTATCACCGACTTCCTGTCGGCAGGGAGGTCGAGGGTGAACTGTCCGTCATCGTTGGCTATTACCACGGTCGGCGTGCCCACTACCTTTACTGTTGCCCCCGGCAGCGGACCCATTTCCGAGTCCATGACGCTTCCGTTCAGCCGGTAGGTGGGCTCGGTAGGGTTTGCTGCCAGCCGTTCCACACGCTTCGCCTTCTCAACGAGGATGACGGAGACAAAGTTGCCGTCGATGGTCCAGGCGAAAGGCTTGCCCTTGAACACCTGCTGCAACGCTCCTTCTATGTTCTTTGCCACGATGGGACCCTCGACGGTGAACTGCTTCACGTCGTCGTAGGTGAACAGTATCTTGTAACCGCTTGCTTTTTGCAGTTTCTTCAAGGCATCAGGCAGTGACGCCTTCTTAAACTCTATCCTGATCTGCTTCTGCCTCTGCTGGGCGTAAGAGCCCTCCGGGAAGCAGAGCAATGTGAGCATTGACACAAGCAATGCCAGTAGAAAATCTCTCTTCATTGATATATGAGTTTGTGAGTTGTTGAGTTATTGAGCTTTTAGTATGTTTGATGATTTCTGCATTAAAAACACTAAAACAACTGTTGTATCTCTTTCTCCAGGTCATTGCCGAACAGGTCGCGGGCTATGATAGTACCGTCCTTGCCGAGCAGGTAGTTCTGCGTGATGTGGTCAATGCCGTTGGCTTTCATCCAAGGACTGTTCCAGCCTTTCAGCTCGGAGACGAAATGCCACCGCAAGCCGAAGTTGGCAGGTGCCTTTATGACATCGGTGAGCTTCGTGGCCGGCATGTAGTCGACCATCTCCAGACCTTTGTCGTGGTACTTTGAATATAGCTCACGGCGTAGCTCCAGGTCGTTGTCATAGTCGCTGACACCATAGTTGGACACTGTTACGAGAACGTAATGTCCTTTCAGCGATGCCACGTCAAGCACCTTCCCGTATACGTCGGGTACTCTCATGCCCATGAAGGGGTTGCCGGCCTGCTGAGAGGAGTCTTTGCGGTAGACGTGCATGAATGTCTCCCACTGTCTGCCGCGAAAGGCCCCGGGAGTGAGGACTTTGGCGTACTTGGTGTATTTCTCGAAAGGATACTTGTTGAGAATGCGCATGTTGTAGATGTGGTTCAGCGTGACGTAGCTGGACGGATATGCCTTGGCGAACACCATGAATGCGCTGTCCTCCTTGGGCTTGTACACGTTCTCGATAATATTCCGTATCGAGTCGGCCTTGCTCACGTCGCCTTTCATCGACTGCTTCACCTTCATGCCGAAATCCCATACCGGTTTCAGCACCTTGCAGTATTCCTGATACTCGTCCTCTGTCTTTGAGCCGTTCAAGTCGGCCTTGTGTATGTTGCCTTTGATGGTTACGTCGTCGTTGCCGAGCCAGAACTGCGTACCCCACAGGAGGCCGGATGTGTTGAGCCCAACGTATACTGGAGCCTCCATAGGCTCTTTGCCCGCCATCTCGAAATGCCCGTTCACAATAGCCGACGAGTCAGCTTTCTGACCATGTATGAGCAAATATACCTTGCCGTCGGCGAGGCTGTCTATGTCGCCTGTAATCTTGTATTGAGCATGAGCCTCGACTGCGGCGGCCAGCATGATTATTATAAACAATATGTTTCTCATAGTCCTAAATATTTCTTTACGTTTGTGCTTATCGCCGTGCCTCTGAGGTCTTTAGCTATTATCCTGCCTTGATTGTCGATGAGGAAAATGGCAGGTATTCCGTTGAGCCCATACCATTGGTACACGCCGCCTTTCGTGGCGCGGTTGTCAACGACTTGTGTCCATGAGGGTTTGTCCTCGGCCAGAGCCTTGCGCCAGGCGTCGTCCTTCTCGTCAATGGAGACGCTGATTATGTCGAAGCCCTTGTCCTTGTAAGCATCGTATGCGGCACGTACAAACGGGTTCTCCTTACGGCACCATCCACACCATGAGGCCCAGAAGTCGACGAGTACGCATTTCTTGTCCTTGACGTAGCTGTAAAGGTTGACAGCAGAGCCGTCGGGGGCGGGCAGGGTGAAGTCGGGCACCTGAGAGCCCTTGTCCATGATGCGCAGACTGTTGTACAGCTCGATGGCCTTTTTACCCTCATCGGTGTTCTTTGTCTCCTCGCTCATCTTGCTGATGGCCTTGCCGACATCGTTGAGCATTCCGTTCATAAACACGAACGTGCCATGGTCGGCGACTATGCGTGCCGAGAAATCATCGCCACGGCTGATAACTTCCTTCACTTTGCTGATGAACGCAGCATCGCCAGAGAGCGCGTACATGTCGGTGGCGGAGGCGAACGCCTGCTCCACACGGCGGTATTCAGCCTCCGACGAAGACGGGGCTTCCGCAGCATGGCTTGCAATAAGTACAAGGAGCAATAATGCTGCTGTCAATAAGATTTTTCTCATAACGTTGGTATGCTTTTTAAAGTTCATGTTTCGAATTAACACCCTTTTGACGAAATGAACCTTAAAATGGGTACCTGAAATCTAAAAAAAATATTATCTGTACGGTTAAAATATCGCTTGTAATGCTTCAAAAAGGCACTTTCAACCGCACAGATATTGTAAAATTCTTTTCCGCGCAACCCCCTCTGTGAGCGCGATATTTTCAGCCAACAAAAGAATTATTCCGTACAGCGCAATGGTGAGCAGGCTTGTTAAATTGCTGCAAATCAGGAATATAACACTTTTTAAGCTTTCTGTCTGCCGCAGACAGTCCTTCTTCGCGGCGGCAAGGTGCCTGCTTCGCGCCGCCAAGAAGCCTTCCTTACGCCGCGAAGAAGGCACCTTGGCGGCGTAAAGCAGGAGACCTTGCGGCGTAAGGTACATTCCCATGCTCCGCATGAGGTCTGTCGAGACACCGCGAGAGGCGTTTTCCGCTTGTAGAACGCCATGTTCCCGTTGTCCTGACTTTTTACTTTTTGTAAAGTTATTTTTCTATGTATCCGAATTCTCCTACAGGATGCCTAACGAGTAATACCTTGCCCCCTACGGCAGGCGTGTAATTCTCTGTGTCATCTTCTTTTACCGCCTTATGGTCTTCCGTCCGTTCTGTATCACCACGCCGCGGTAGCTGTCGCCCACACGCTGGCCTTGCAGGTTGTAGCGTGGGGCATTGGCTGCCTGCCCGTCAACAATGACCGGCGCGATGTCCGTTGGATCGACAAGAATGAAGTAGCCATCAAGCCAGTTGTAGTAGCTGTCTCTGACGAGATTACCAAGCACCTCCTTGTTGAACCCATTGCCCACAATCAGCGACACAGGATTGGAAGCGGAACCTACACTATCAAAAGCATAGTCCTTATTGGTGATGCCCGACAGGTCGTTGTTGCCAATATTCAGCGTTTGCAAGCCTTGGCAGCCATCTAAAAAGTATCTTATGTCGGTAACTTTTTCAGTGTTCCATCCGCTCAGGTCAAGCGTGGTGAGTGCCCTGCAACGGCCGAACACAAAGTACATGTCAGTGACCTCGGATGTGTTGAGGTTGCCGATGTCCGTGATTGTGGCGAGATTCTTGCAATTGTAGAACCAACTGCGCATTGACACGGGCCGGGCTTTGGCAAAGCCGTCGGTGAAGACCACTGTGGTTATCTTGTCTGCGCTGCCGTTGTTTAACCACTTGTTTCCTGCCACGATGCTGTAGGTGCCGTTCTCTCCGCCGTTCGCCGTGGCGTCAGTGGCGGCCGCGTATGTGAAGGTGAGCGTCTTGGTGTCGTCGCCGCTAAGTATGGCAACGGGAATGGTGCCGTCGGCCTCGGCAAGAATGAAGTATCCTTCCAACCACTTATAGCTGCCGTCGCTCTGCTTGTCGCCGAGTACAGACGTGTCGAAGCCGCTGCCTACGGTCAGGGCTATGCGTGTGGGGTTCGTGGAGCCGCCTGCGCCTTCGAAAGCGTATGCCGTCTGAGAGATGTTTTTTAAGTCGTTGTCGCCGACGTTAAGGGCACGCAGGGCATAGGTAAGAGATGCAAACTCGTATGCATTCGTGACGTTGGTCATGTCCCAACCACTGATATCGAGACTCGTCAGCGACCAGCAGCTTTTAAACATCCTTTCCATATCGGTAACGTTTGCGGTGTTCCAAGAATCCACGTCAAGCTTGGCTACCGCACTGCAACCACGGAACATGTCAACCATCGAGGTAACGTTTGCGGTGTTCCAAGAGCCCACTTCAAGCTTGGCTACCGCCTTGCAACCACTGAACATGTAAGCCATCGAGGTTACGTTCTGTGTGTCGAAACTGCTGACGTTGATGGTTGTCGCGGCTTTGCAATTGTAGAACATACTCTGCATGTCGGTGACCTTTGAGGTGTTGAACGAGCCGGCGTCGATTGTGGTGAGGGCATTGCACTCGAAGAACATATATTCCATGTCAGTTACGTTGCCTGTGTCCCAACCACTCAGGTTGAGCGTGGTCAATGCCGAGCAGCCTCTGAACATGTCTCTCATATCGGTTACCTTCTCCGTCTTGAGGCTGCTAAGGTCAAGGAAGGTGAGCGACGAGCAGTCTCGGAACATCTCGGACATGTATTCAACCTCCTCGGTGTTCAGGTTGTTGATGCCCGTAATGGTGGTGAGCTTGCTGAGACCAGAGAACCAGTAGCTTGTAGATGTGGGTCTTGCGCTGGCGAAGTCGTCGGCAAAGACCACGGTGGTTGTCTTTGTGCGGGAGTCGCCGTATGTCCAGCCGTGTCTGTTGAGGGAATATGTCCCGGGGGTCCCGTCGGTGGTGGCGGTAGCCTCACTCTCGTCGGCGTAGGTGAAGGTTAGGGTGTAGGTGTCGTCGCCGTTGTCTGTGAGCTTGGCGACGGGAATGCTTTCCGCCCATGCCGTGAAAGGGGCTATTAGCACTAAAAGCGCGGCGAGCAGTGATTTACGTATCGCCGTTGTGGGGGGGGTAAACGTTCTTTTCATAAACTTTGAAAAATTAATGGTTATTATTACTAAGCCTGCATAGTGGCTTGGTTGCAAAGTTACGAAAAAAAACATACTTGGGCATTGCGGAAATTATCAAAGATATTGCAATTTTTCACGTTTTTCAATTTCCGCACCTTGCAAAAATTTGCATCGGGAGTTTGTGGATGCCGATAAACACGGGGTTTGCGAATGACAGATTTACAACTTTTACGCCAATTATATAAAGACTTTAAAATGACGCTATTTCACGACAAGGCTGTTGTCAACAAGCGCGACATTCACCTTGCCCATGCTGTTGAGGAGCTTTATGGCTTTCTCCACGCCGCCACGGCGGTCGGCGAGGAAGTGCATGTGGTAGGACTTCGCCGCCTCGTTCTGGAAAATGACGTTAAGGTTGTACCACCGCCCAAGGTCCTGCATGATGCTTTCCAATGAGACATCATCATAATAGAAAAATCCGTCCTTCCAATAGACGTATGCGTCGGTGTCCACATCCTTTATTGTGAACGTGCCATCGGCGGCAAGCTGTGCCTCCTTGCCCGGCGTGAGGCGCGTGGTGGCCTTGGCGGTGGAGACATCCACGCTGCCGTTGATGAGCGTTACCTGTGAGCTGCCGGCGTAGGCGCGCACGTTGAACTCAGTGCCGAGCACCTTTGTGCGCAGCGTGGCTGTCTCCACGACGAACGGGTGGGCAGGGTCGTGGGCAACCTCAAAATATGCCTCACCCTCAAGCCTCACGTGACGGGTGCCGCCCATGAACCTTGTGGGATATTCCAGGCGGCTGTCGTTGTTGAGCCACACCACGGAGCCGTCGGAGAGCGTGAGCTTGAACGTCTGCCCGCGCGGTATTTTCAGCGTCAGCTTCTGGGGCAGCTCCGAGGCATTGGCAGAAAGCACCATGCTGTCGTTGCCGCTCGCCTTGATGCCGGCCTTCGACATTTCGGCGGCGTCGCCAAGCCTTATCTCGTCGCCGCTCTCGTCTTGCAGCACCACTTCGGGCTTTGTGTCGGTGGCGGCAAACACAACGTCGCCCTCGGGGAGGGGCACGGTGGTGACCCTCTTGAACCACGTGATGCCAAACACTATCAACGCCACGGCGGCAATGCCCACAAGCGAGTACAAGACGGCGTTACGGGTGCGGTGGGCATGGAGCTGGCCATAGGGCT
>CAZTUD010000063.1:0-12330 GCA_964616945.1 uncultured Prevotella sp.
GAAATTCCTGACGTGGCTTGAAGAGAGTTTTACAGATGAGGTTGTGCTTGCCGTCGGGCATGGCATCATCAACAAGGCCATTCAGAGCGTCTATTACGGCAAGCCCATGAATGAGATACAGAAGATGCGCAATGCCGAGGTGAGGGTGCTTGAATTATCGCCGTCCGAAGTGGCCGCCTCCACTTGACGAGCCTCTGCTTGCGTGTCCGCCGCCGAAGCCGCCAGAATGTCCGCCGAAGCTGCCGCCGCGCGACGGGCTGGACTGAGCCGACGAGCGTGTTGACGGAGCCGACGGGCGGGCAGAAGAAGCTGACGAGCGAGCCGATGACGAGCCGAACGAGCGGCTGCCGCCATTGTTTTGCGGGGTGAACGTGCGGCTCGGCGTGGAGCTGCTGCTTGAGCCGAAACGGTTGCCGAACGAGCGGTTGCCGCTGTTGGGCTTTGTTACCGTGGTGCGTGTGCTGCTCTCGCGCGGAGTGCCGAACGAGCGCGTGCCGTTGGAGCTTGGCGCGGAGGCACTACGGCCTGTGCCGCTTGGCTGTGAGCCGAATGTGCGGTTGCCGCTGCGCAGCGGGCTGTCGTTTTGCGCGTTCCTGTTCAGGTTGCCGAACGAGCGGTTGCCATTGCTGCGGTTGCCGCCATTGGCAACGCCGGGATTGCGGCCGGCGTTGTTGGCAGGTGCCATGCCGCGGTTTTGCGGGCCTCCGCTCCATGTGCGGCGACCAGGCTCATAGCGATAGCCAGAGCCATAGTGTCCGTTGTCGAAGCGGGCGCGCATTCCCGGGTGAGGACCTCCGTCGCGCGGGCCGTCCCACCTGCGGCCGTAATACCAGCTTCGGCCGCCGTTGCGATACCAGCTGTGGCCTCCGTGATAGGTTATCACGAAGTTCGGGCAACCGAAGTAGAAGAAGTCGCGGTGCGGGTAGCGGGCGTAGATGCCGAAGTGCCAGTAGCCCCCGTCCCAATAGAGCGGGCGGTAGAAGTAGGTGGCGTCGCAGTAGGCGCGGTATTGCCAGTCGAGCAGGATATAGCTCAGGTCGAGGTTGCGCTGCCGCCAGTACACGCCGTAGAGGTCGTCGTAGTTGTTGATGCGCATGAGGTAGTCGAGGTTTATCTCGTATGCCGCCTCATACTGGTCGTCGGTCAGGTTGAGCTCGTAAGCCATCTTGTCGGTGAGGAAGAGGGCTTGGTCGCGCGCCTGCTCATAGCTCATTGCCGATGCGCTCACCGTGATGGTGAGGAGCGCTGCAAGTGATAAAATAAACCGTTTCATATCTTCTGTTTTTATATTGTTCGACATTTCTGTTCTTTCACGTTGCAAAAATAGACAATAAAAACGGACTGCAAAAGGATTTTTCCCTATCTCCGTGGGGAAAATCCCTATTTGGTTTGAGGTTTGCTAAAAAAATGCTACCTTTGTGGCAAACTTGACATCAAGATGATAAAACGTTTGTTTTTGCTTATCCTTTCCTTTGTCCTGTATGCGACAGCCCTGTGCGCCCAATATGCGTGGCAGGAGATGGATGCCGATGACACGGTGCGGTCTCATCCCCTGAGCGACATGCGGTACAAGGTTGAGATGCAAGGCTCTTTCTCTGACGGCAAGACTCCCTTGTGGCTCAACGCCAACAAGCATGGGCTGTCGTCATTGGAGAAGAATAACGGCTACGTGCGCGGTGCTGTGGAGCGTCCTTTGGGCGCAGACTCGGCGCGGCGGTGGGGCATAGGCTACGGCATTGACATTGCCGCGACGTCGCACTATACAAGCCACGTCGTCTTGCAGCAGGCATACTGCGAGGCTCGCTGGCTGCACGGCGTGCTGACGGTGGGCGAGAAGGAATATCCCATGGAGCTGAAGAACAACCGCCTGTCGAGCGGCTCACAGACGCTTGGCATCAACGCCCGCCCGGTGCCGCAGGTGCGCCTCGCCCTGCCCGAATACTGGACGATACCCGCCCTTGGGCGGTGGGTGCACGTGAAGGGGCATGTGGCATACGGCATGTTCACAGACGACGATTGGCAAAAAGACTTCACTCAGCAGCACAGCCGTTTCACCGAGCACGCCTTGTATCACAGCAAGGCGGGCTACTTGATGATAGGCAAGCCAGAGGCGTTCTACCCGCTTTACCTTGAGGTAGGGCTGGAGATGGCGGCGCAGTTTGGCGGCACTTCATACAAACCAGGCAACGACGGCAAGCCCGTGGGCACAAAGGCGGGGCATGGGCTGAAGGACTTCTACAATGCTTTCATCCCCGGCGGGCAGGATGCCTCCGACGGGGCCTACGGCAACATTGAGGGCAACCAGCTTGGCAGCTGGGTGGGGAGGCTCACCTACGATGCCGACACTTGGCGCGCCGCGCTTTACTATGACCACTATTTTGAGGATCACTCGCAGATGTTCTTCCTCGACTACGACGGCTACGGCGAGGGAAGCGAATACATGCAGAAAAAGAAGCACAAGTTTTTCCTATATTCGCTGAAAGACATAATGCTCGGCGGCGAGCTGCATCTTAAATGCGGGCGGTGGCTCAGGACTGTTGTCCTGGAATATCTTTACACCAAATATCAGAGCGGCCCTGTCTATCACGACCGCACGTCGAACATCTCCGACCACGTGGCGGGGCGCGACAACTACTACAACCACGGCAACTACACTGGCTGGCAGCACTGGGGGCAGGTGATGGGCAATCCGCTCTACCGTTCGCCAATCTACAACGACGACGGGCTCATCCGTGTCGAGGACAACCGCTTCGTGGCGTGGCATCTCGGCTTCGAGGGCCAGCCCGCCGAGCGGCTCGGCTACCGTGTGCTGGTGTCGTGGCAGCGGGGATATGGCACATACGACAACTCCTACACTCCCAAGCCGCGTCATAACGGCAGCTTCATGGTTGAGGGGACATACCGTTTCCCGCACAACTGGACTGTACGCGGGGCATACGGCATGGACTTTGGGAGCATTCTCGGCCATAACCGAGGTTTCCAACTCACAATAATCAAGGAGGGTTTGCTATGAGAACTATGAAGCGTCTTCTTTTTTTTACCTTTTTACCTTTTTGCCTTCTTACCTTTTTCACGGCCTGCACCATTGAGAGCAGCGACAATGGCGACCTCGACGGCTATTGGCATTTGGAAAGCATAGACACGATACCCACGGGCGGGCGTTGCGACTTGGGCAGCCGCCAGCTGTTCTGGGGCGTGCAGCACAAGCTCATGCAGCTTGAGGGCGGCGACGTTTCCTTTTTCTATCGTTTCAGCCAGTCCAAGGACAGCCTCATCCTCCTTACGCCCTATTACAATCGTGGGCATGAGGATGTAGAGAATGGCGGCGACATTCCCGTAACGGAACCTTCCGGATTGAAGCAGTATGGCATACAGCACCTTTCAGAGAGATACTTTAAGGAGAAACTCTCTGGCTCGCGCATGGTGCTCCGCACCGACAGCTTCCGCCTGAGTTTCAGGAGATACTGACGGCTTTTGGATTGATTCCTCTCCCTATACTTAGCCCCGCCTCACCGTGCTTTCGCACGTATGAGGCGGGGCTAAGCGATGGGTCTTTTCAGGCTCAGTAGGATTTTTGATACACCTCCATTCGGATTTCTTCGTGGTTGCTTTTTACAACCCAAGACCCTTGAGGGCCTTGCCGGCAGCCTTGTTGACTGCGTCGTTGGCTTTCTTCTGGGCTTTGTTCACCTCGTCGGCAGCCTTTTCCTGAGCCTTTGTGCTGGCATCGTTGACTTTTGACGCAGCTTTGTTTACTTCGTTGTCAACGGCAGTCTTGGCGGCTGACTTTGCGTTGTCAACGGCCTCGTTGGCTGCATTCTCCGCTGCGGCTTTCACTGTCTGCGGGGCGTTCTTTATTGCTGCGGCTGCGGTTTCGGCGGTGGCAGCTGCGGCTGCGCCTTTCTGTATGTAGGGCGAAGCAAGGTTGACGACATCCTCCGACACGGCTGCCTTTGCCTCGTCAGCTGTCGTGGAGGCGGTTGTTGGCAGGGCCTCGATGCCCGAGACAAGGTTGTTGATTGTTGTGGCGGCTGACGACTGTCCGTCGCTGGCCAGGCTCTTCAACGCCGTGGCGTTCTTTGATACGAAGTTCTTCACGGCCGTGCCATAGTTCTTTGCCTCGTCGAGCTTGCCCGCGTTCACGAGAGCCTTGTAGGTGGCGGCAACGTTGGCAAGTGCCGTGGTAACGGCCTTGGGGTCTTTCTTCTCAATGGCCGTGCTCACAGCGTCGGTCAAGGAGGTCATGGCCTGTTGTGTCTCGGGAGCCAAAGCCTCGGATGCTGCCGCCGCGTCGGCATCCGACACGGTGTCGCCTACCACCTCAGTGGAGTCGGTAGCTGTGGCTGGTGTGCTGTTCTTTCCTCCGCAACTTGCGAGGGTCATCGCTGCAACGAATGCAACGGCAAAAAGGATGTTCTTTTTCATGGTCTTTCTCTTTTTAAAAAACACTGCTGCAAAATTAAGGGAAAAAACGGTGCATTCCCTTTTTCTTAACATCTTTAACACGCCTGTTGGGGTGGTGGATATTAGGGAGTGGGTGTTAAATATTGATGGTGTTATGCGTTGACGGCCTTGGCGAGCTTTTCCAGCCCAGCCTTGACATACGCCCTCGGCGAGCCTATGTTGAGGCGCATGAAGCCCTCGCCGCCAGGCCCGAACATCTCGCCGTCGTTGAGCGCGAGGTGCGCTTTGTCGATGAAGAGGTCGAGCAGCTGTTCGTGGCTGAGGTTGAGGTCGCGGCAGTTGAGCCACACGAGGAAGCTCGCTTGCGGACGCAGGGGCTTTATCTGCGGCATGTTCTGGCGGCAAAACTCCTCGACGAAGAGGGCGTTCCCCTCGATGTACTTCACGAGTTGCCTGCGCCATTCCTCGCCGTGGCGGAAAGCGGCGACAGTGGCAATATGGGCGAAAATATGGGCCTCGTCAAGCTCGTTGGCTTTCAGCCAGCCGTAAAACTTCTTGCGCAAGTCAGGGTTGGGCACTATGGCGTGCGACGCAACCACGCCCGCAATGTTGAACGTCTTCGACGGGGCCTGCATGGTGATACTTATCTCGGCGGCCTTGTCGCTGACGGAGGCGAAGGGAATGTGCCTGTGGCCGAAGAGGGCGAGGTCGCAGTGTATCTCGTCGCTTATGACAAGCAGGTGGTGTTCGTAGCAGAAGTCAGCGAGCTTGACGAGTGTCTCCCTGTCCCAGCAGATGCCGCCGGGGTTGTGGGGATTGCAGAGTATTAGAAGGCGGCACTTGTCGTCGCACACGCGCTCCAAGCCTTCGAAGTCGATGTCATAGTATCCGTCCTCACGCATCTTCATGGGATTCCACACCACCTCGCGGTGGTTGGCTCGCGGCGTGAGGAAGAACGGATGATAGACGGGCGGCATGACTATGACTTTCTCGTCGGGCTTGACGAAGACGTTGCAAACGAAACCGATGCCCTTCACAATGCCTGGGATGAAGCTTATCCATTCGGGCTTGATTTCCCACTGGTGATGGGTGCGCTCCCAGTCGATTATGGCAGGGCGGTAGTCGGCTGGCTCGACGGTGTAGCCGAGTATCGGGTGTTCGAGCCGCTTCTTGAGCGCGTCCATTATTGCAGGGCATACGGCGAAGTCCATGTCGGCCACCCACATCGGCTGCAGGTCGTCCCTGCCCCAGCGCGGCTTCAATGCCTCGTGCATGAGGTCGCCGCTGCCGCGACGCTCTATTATTGTGTCAAAATTGTATTTCATTGCAAGGCTTGTTTAATGTCCTCAAAAATGTCGTCAACGTCTTCCAGTCCTACGCTCAGGCGGATGGTCGTGTCGTAAAGGTCCATTGCGGCGCGCTCCTCGTCGGTGAAGTTGCCGAAGATGGTGCTGTAAGGGTGTATGGCGAGCGTGCGGTTGTCGAAGAGGTTGGTGGCACGGTGCACGAGCTTCAGGCGGTCGAGGAAGCGGAAGCACGCCTCCTGGCTTTCGAGGTCGATGCAAATCATGGCTCCGGCGGTGTTGCCAAACTGCCTTTGCGCGAGGGCGTAATACTTGTTGTCCTCCAAGCCGACGTAGTTGACGAACTTTATCTGCGGCAGGGTCTTCATCCTCTGTGCCAGCTCCAAGGCGTTGGCAGCCTGCACGCGGTAGCGTGCGTCGAGGGTCTCGAGGTTGAACGTCTGCATGTAAGCCACTTGCGGTGTCATGGAGGCTCCGAAGTTGAAAAGGTACTGCATCTTTATGTCCTCGTCAAAGTCGGGGATAGTGCCGTAGTCGATGATGAGCCCGCCGAGCGACGTGCCCGCGCCGAGGTATTTGGTTGATGACACCAGCTCCACGTCAACGCCCAAGTCCTTTGCCGAAAACACGGTGAAAGGTATTGTCGTGGTGTCAGCGAGCAGCGGTATGTGGTGTTCGTGCGCCACGCGAGCCAACGCCCGCAGGTCGGCTACTTCCATCTGCGGGTTGGTTATGATTTCCACGAATATGCAGCAGGTGTCGTCGTCGATGGCTTCCTCCACCTTATTAATGTCTGTCAGGTCGGTAACGTGCAGCCCTACGCCGAACTTCCGCAGAGAGCGGTTGAGCAGGTCGAAAGTGTTGCCGAACATGTGGGCCGACGACACCACGTTCTTGCCTTGTGCCGTAACTGCGAGCAGGGCGTTGCTTATGGCTGCCATGCCGCTGTTGAGGGCGGTTACGCTGCGCGCCCCTGTCAGGGCTTGCACCCGCTCTTGCAGGTTGATGACAGTTGGGTTCTCGCAGCGGGAATAGTCGGGCGCGTCGATGCGGAAGCAGAAGGCGTCGGCCATAGTTTTGGCATTCTTGAACTCGTATGCCAGGGTGTTGTAAACTGGCACTGACAGGGCATCGTAGGCGTCTCTGCGATGGTAGGGCACGTGTAGTGCCCGGGTTGTCTTTTTCATCATAGTAGATATAAGAGGGAAGATGATAGAGTAAAGAGATTTGTCAATACCACTGCACGGCATTGCTGTAGCCGCTGCGCTTGTCATACTTCAGCGCGTCGGTAAGGGTGGATGCGTTGCAGCGGAAAGTGAAGTTGTAGCTTGTGTATGGCGCGAGGACCACCGAGCAGCTCATGTTGAAGCAGTGCAGGTCGCGCTGGAGCGAGGCTGTGGTCATCGACATCTCGTGGTTGTCGAAGTCGTAGCCCGACGAGAAGCTAATGTTCCATCCGTCGGAAATGCGTATGTTGCCGCTCACGTTGAGCGTCTGCGTGAACTTGTAGGGGTAGCGCATGGTCTTGTAGTTGAACTTCGACACGTTGGTGTTTTCCCTCATCGTGATGCCGTAGCCGAACGTCAGCGACCACGGCATGGAGAACGCCATGTAGCCGTCGCCGTCGGTGTCGGCCTTGCCGCCTCCGCTCTTTTTCTTCGCGCCGCGCTGCCCTTCTATCATGTCGTCGTCCACGTTGCTTTCTATGTCGGTGTCTATGCCCTCCTCGTCGTCCTTGTTTTTCTTGGTGTCGTCCTCCTCGTCGTCGCCTCCGCTGAAGAATTTCCTTATCTTCTCGGGCGTGAGCGTGTAGGATATGTTTTGCGACATGCCCTGAAAGCGGCCCCACTTGCCCATGCCCCAATATGTGTGGTTGCCCACGTATGGCGAGCCGTTGCTGTCAAGCTCGTAGGCGTATGAGGCGAAGACGGCGTTGAGGTTGAACGTGTAGTTCTTCCACCACTTCAGGCGCAGGCGCATCGTCAGGTCGCTCAGCGGGTGGTAGTCGGTGGCCATGTTGTACGACATGGCGAAGCCCAGCTCGTCGATGAGGCTAATCTTCTTGAAGCCAGTGGAATCGTCGTCGCTCTTGATTTTCATCTCAATGTTGTTCGCCACGTCCCACGATATGCTTCCGGTCTTGCCCCTGCCTGGCACGCCGTAGAGGCCGTTGGAGTATGGCGAATACTGCACGAGCGAGACGTTGCCGTCGGCGTCGGTCTTCTGGTAGGTTTCATAGTAGCCATAGCGCGACGCGCCGAAGTCGGGGGCGTAGCTGAAGCTCACCTGCGGCGTTATGACGTGGCGTATGGCCTGTATCTTGTCGCCGAAAATCTTGCGGCTTGGCGTCCAGAAGCCATAGAGCTTGGTGCTTGCCGATATTGACATGTTCCAGTTATATACATTGTGGAAGCCGTATGTGGTGTCGCTGACCTCCACCTGGTTTACCTCGTCCCACGATTTCATGACCTTGTTGGTGTACATGCGGTCGGTGAAGTTGAACGACGGGTTCAGGTTGATATAGTTGAACAGCGTGAAGTTGGCGCTTATTGGTATCTGGTGCTGCATTCCGTTGCGCCAGTCCTTTATGATGTTTGAGTGCATGAGCTGGTCCTCCTTCGTGGATATGGAGTTGCTCAGCTGCCCGGTGTAGCTCATCGATATTTTCTCATACCACCGCTCGTTGCCGGCCATGTGCTTGCGTCGGAAAGGGTAGAAGCGGCTGATGTTGATGTTGAGGTCGGGCAAGGTCATGGCTATCGACGAGTCGCGCATGTTCTGGTTTAGGTTGGCGGTGGAGCTGAGGGTCATGCCTATGCTGGAGAACGTTGTGCTCCACGAGACCGACGAGGTGCGCGTGGATTGCGTCAGCGACTGCGGGTTGTACATGCTGGTGAGGTTGTTGCGCTCATAGCTCGACGTGGCGAAGTTGACGCTTGCCGAGAGCGAGCTGAAGGGGTTGGCCTTGGAGTCCTGCCTGTGGCTCCACTGCACCTTGAAGCTCGTCTGCTTGGCATAGTCGGGCATTCCCTTGTCGCCCGTGCGCGTGTCCTGGAAGCTGAAGAAGAACGAGCCGTTGTATTTGTAGCGCTTGCGGTAGTTGCTTGCCGCCGAGATGCCCCACGAGCCTTTTGTGTAGATTTCGCCGAGCAGCTTCAGGTCCCACTTGTCCGACATTGCGAAGTAGTAGCCGCCGTCGCGCAGGTAGAAGCCGCGGTCGTTCTCGTCGCCGTAGCTCGGCATGATGAAGCCGCTCGAATAGCTTTTGGTGAAGGGGAAGAAGCCGTAGGGTATGGCGAACGGCAGCGGCACGTCGGCAACCACGATGTATGCCGGCCCGAACACCACGTCCTTGCCGGGGCGAACCTTTGCTCGTGAGAGGGAGATGTAGAAGTCGGGATGCTCCTTGTCGCACGTCGTGTATCGGCCGTGGGCAAGGTATATGTCGCCGTTGTCGTTGCGCTTTGAAATCTGGCTGCGCAGGTAGCCGTCCTCCTGCTCGGTGTAGGCGTTCTGCACCAGGCCTTTCTTGGTCTTGAAGTTGAACGATATGGTGTCGGTGTCGTATGAGTCGCTGCCCATCTGGAAGACGGGCCGCCCTTTTACTCCCGTTTTCTCGGTGCTGTCGGGCGAGCCGGTGGCGTGGACGAGGCTTGAGTCGAGGCTCATGCGTATCTTGTCGCTTTTGAGGTCCATGTTCTCATACTTCACCTCCGACGAGCCGTAGAGATTTGCCGTCTTCGACATTGCGTCATATACGAGCGAGTCGTTGGCGGTGTATTCCACGGGCGCGTCGATGCCGTTCTTCTTGGCGCGGTTTATGGAGTCGGCGCGTATGGAGTCGTCCACCGCCTTGTTGTGGTGGTAGACGGCAAGCTGCAATGAGTCCATAGCCGTGGTGTCGGTGGCTGCCTCTGCGTTCGCTTTTTGGCTTGCTGAGTCTGGACTTTGGCTTTTTGAATTTTGAATTTTGAATTTAGAATTGCCTGTGGAGTCTTTCACCACCGTGCTGTCCTGTACGGGCCGCCTGTCATGCTTTTTCCTCGGAAACAGCAAGCTGCTGTCTGCCCAGGCAAACATGACGGCGCAAATGAGTAGTATGATGAAAGTCTTTAACCTCATAGTTGTGCAAAATTACACATTAAATTGCGAATACTAATCTGTTTTCGCAAATTTAACGTCTTCCGCTCCAACATTTCTTTGCCATTTGTGTCGGAATTTCGAGGCTTCTTCTTAATTTTGCAACGAAAAGATGCCGTGGGCTACTGACTTGACACAGAAACATACAAATACAAAGCATTATGAGCAACTTTATAGTGAACGACTGCATAAAGCTCGGCTTCGGGCTTATGCGGCTACCCAAGAAGAAGGGCAGCAACGAGATTGACGTTGGGCAGACATCGCGCATGGTGGACGAGTATCTCGCTGCCGGGGGCAAGTATTTCGACACCGCATACGTCTATACCGGCTCGGAGGAGGCCACGCGCAAGGCCCTTGTGGAGCGGCATCCGCGCGACAGCTTCTATCTCGCCTCGAAGCTCAATGCCGCTGCTTTTGGGGCAAAGAACGAGCAGGAGGCGAAAAACGAGATTAAGGTGAGCCTCGAGCGTTCGGGGGCGGGCTATTTCGACTTCTATCTACTGCATGGCATCGATGCCGACAATCTTGCCAACTACGACAAATACGGCATCTGGGAATACATGCGCAAACTGAAGGCAGAGGGGCTGATACGGCACTACGGGTTCTCCTTCCACGACAAGCCCGCCCTGCTCGACGAAATACTCACCGCCCACCCCGACGTGGAGTTCGTGCAGCTGCAAGTCAACTATGCCGACTGGAACGACAACGGCGTGCAGTCGCGCCGCTGCTATGAGGTGGCGAAGAAGCACGGCAAGCCGGTGGTGGTGATGGAGCCTGTCAAGGGAGGTACGCTTGCCGACCCGCCCGGGCCTGTAAGGAAGATACTCAAGGAGGCCAACCCGGAGGCGTCGTTCGCGTCGTGGGCAATCCGCTTCGTGGCATCGCTCGACGATGTGATGATTGTGCTGAGCGGCATGTCCAACGAGGAGCAGATGGCCGACAACCTGTCGTACATGCGCGACTTCAAGCCTCTGTCGGCATCGGAGCAGGCCACCATCAACGCCGCCCGCAAGGCGTTGCTCAGTTTCGACCGCATACCGTGCACGGCGTGCCACTATTGCACGCCAGGCTGCCCGCAAGGCATCCACATCCCGGAGATATTCGCCGTGATGAACGAATACAAGATGTATGGCGAGTTGCAAAGGGCGCGCATGGACTATACGTGGCGGCCTGGCGGGCCGCGTGCGTCGGAGTGCATACAGTGCGGGCAGTGCGAGGGAGCGTGCCCGCAGCACCTGCCGATAATATCCTTGTTGGAGGAAGTGGTGGAGACATTGGAGAAATAGACGGAAGTCATAATCAAGAAATACAAATTCAAGAATGGAAAAAGTTGAAACAGTAAGCCTCTATCAGTTGGGCTTTTCAGAGTTGAGGACATACCTCATGGCGGCGTTGTTCGTCGTTGGCAACATCGTGCTGCCGCAAATGTGCCACCTCATGCCGCAGGGCGGGCTCATTTTCCTGCCCATTTATTTCTTCACGCTCCTTGGGGCGTACAAGTACGGCTACACCGTCGGGCTGCTGACTGCTGTCTGCTCGCCGCTTGTCAACAACCTCCTCTTTGGCATGCCGCCTGCGCCAATGCTTGCCCCGATACTTGTCAAGGGCATCATCTTGGCCGTTGCCGCAGCCTTTGTGGCGCAGCGTTTCCGCAAGGCCACCATCGCGTGCATTGCCCTTGCCGTGGTTGCTTGCCAGCTGTTTGGTTCGCTTGCCGAATGGGGCTTGACGGGAAGCCTCGCCGCAGCCTTGCAGGACGTGCGCCTCGGCTTGCCCGGCATGTTGCTTCAGGTGTTTGGGGTGTGGGCTTTGCTTAACTTTGTTGGAAAAGGCAATGCCGCTCGGTAAGCTGAAGGGCATCCTGCACGAGAAAGGATGTTCCCTTGTGCTTGAGGACGCACGGGGGAACGTTCGCCTGTTTTACAAGAAAGGTGTCCGCGACTTGGAGTATTTGCTCGACCACGAGCCTGAAACCCTGTGTGGCGCGGTAGTTGCTGACAAGGTGGTGGGCAAGGCGGCCGCGGGAATGATGGCGTATGGCGGCGTGGCGGAGGTTTATGGCGACGTGATGAGCCGTAAGGCGTTGCCGTTGCTCGACGCTGGCAGCGTCAGCTATTCGTTTGGCGAGCTTGTCGACCAAATAGTGATAGCGGAGGGCGACAACCGCTGCCCGCTCGAAAAGATTGTGGCATCGGCGCATACTGCCGAGGAGACGGTGCGGCTGCTCCGACAGGCCTTTGCGTAGTGCCCTTGGCGGCGCGAGGAGCGTGCCTGTCCGCCGCAAGGGAGGGGCGTTGCAGCCGTGAAGAACGTTGTAATGCTATAGAAAAAATGTTTTTGCTACGTAGCGCAAACATTCACGCTACGTAGCAAAAACATTAGTGTTGCTTAGAAAAATAAATGTCTCGTGACCCCGGTGGGACTCAAACCCGCGACACTCAGAACCGGAATCTGATGCTCTATTCAACTGAGCTACGGGGCC
>CAZTUD010000064.1:0-12275 GCA_964616945.1 uncultured Prevotella sp.
CGGACAGATATATCATGCTTTCCGCAACAGCCTTGCCAAGGATGGACTTGCCTACGAGGGAATGCTCTACCGCGATGTGGTGGAGAAACATGTGGCAAGCTTCCACTACAAGCACTACATCTTCGTAGGGTTCAACCTGCTGCAAAAGGTTGAGCAGAAGCTTTTCATGCGCCTTCAGGAGCTTGGCATGGCCGAGTTTTACTGGGATTACGACACATATTATATAAGCACGCAGCATGAGGCAGGCAGATACATAGCACGGTATCTCGACAAGTTCCCCAACGAATTGTCGCCCGAAAGAGCCTCGGCGGGCATCGACCCAGACGAGGTTTACAACAATTTCTCCAAGCCCAAGGATGTTGCCTATATTTCTGCGCCAACCGAGGACATTCAAGCCCGCTACGTCTCAACATGGCTGAGGGAGCAATGCAAAGTTCAAAATTCAAATCATAAATCTCAATCCTCAACCCTCAACCCTCAATCAAATAATACTGCTATCGTGCTGTGCGACGAACGGCTGCTGCAAAATGTCATCCACTGTCTTCCCGAAGAGGTGGGCGACGTGAACATCACCACCGGCTACCCATTGTCGGCTTCGCCCGCGAGCACACTCGTCCAAGCTTTGCTCAACCTACAGCTGAAAGGGTTGGCCGACGGCGGCAACTACTATCGGTTGAAAGCCGTGAACCGCGTGCTGCGTCATCCCTACGCAAAATACCTGTCGGACGACTGTCAGGCACTATACGACGAACTGAGCACACACAAGAACTACTACCCGTCGCGCCAAGCACTGACAGAAGGACGGGAGGAGAATGTCGGGCTACTGTTCAAGAAGCTCGACACCTCGGACGGCACGGTGCCCATCATCACGTGGATGGCAGAGATACTGAAGCAGGTGGGCATCGGCTCCCGCGACACACAAGACCCGCTGATGCACGAATCCGTATTCCGCATGTACACCTTGCTCCAACGCCTTGACGACATAATGCTTGTCTCCACAAACGGACAGCAAGGCGTGGCGGGGGGCAAGCAGATGGTAAGCACTGCGGTGCTGCTGCGGCTGCTTGGACAGCTCATCGACACCACATCCATACCGTTTCATGGCGAGCCAGCCCTTGGCATACAGGTCATGGGAGTTCTTGAGACGCGAAACCTCGACTTCGACCACGTGCTTGTGCTCTCGTGCAACGAGGGCAACCTACCGAAAGGCGTTGACGATGCCTCTTTCATCCCGCATTCCATAAGGAAGGGCTATGAGATGACGACGGTAGAGAACAAGGTGGCGATATATTCCTATTACTTCCACTCGCTGCTGCAACGCGCCAATGACATTACGTTGACCTACAACAACTCCACGGAGGATGGCAAGCAAGGCGAGATGAGCCGCTTCATGCTGCAATATCTTGTTGAAAAAGGCGACAGCCAAGCTGTCAGGCGGCTCACATTGCAGTCAGGGCAAAACGTCTCGCCAATATCGCGCGTGCCGATTGGGAAAACGGGCAAGGTGCGGGATGTGCTCGAAGCCATCGACACGTTGTCGCCCACCGCAATAAGCCGCTACCTGCGTTGCAATCTCCAATTCTACTTCAACATCATCTGCGGGCTGAGAGAACAAGATAATGACGACGAGGACGAAATAGACAACGCCACGTTCGGCAATATCTTCCACCGCGCGGTAGAAATCATCTATGCGCACCTCTCCGGCGACCATCACCAGCACGCCATAACCTCGCAGATGATAGAGAACCTGATAAGCGACAAGGCGACGATAGAGAGGTTTCTCGACCAGGCATTCCGCGAGAAACTGTTCAAAATTGAAGACGAGACTTATAAATCTCAAATTCGTTACAATGGCCTGCAACTGCTCAACCGCAACGTGTTGCGGTTATACATAACGAAGCTCTTGCGCATGGACCAGCAGACTGCGCCTTTCCGCGTGTTGGCATTGGAGGGAAGCTTCTACGGGCAGGTGTCGTTTGAGGCCAACGGCAAGGCCAAGACTCTGAGGCTGGGGGGGCAGATAGACAGGCTGGATCAGGTGGCGGACAGGATTCGTGTCATAGACTACAAGACTGGCAAGCCACTGTCGGCAGCCGCACCAGACCTCGACGAAATTTTCAATCCCCGTTTCGTGGATTCCAAGCACTCGGTATATTATCTTCAGGCCTTTCTCTACTCATCGATAATCCGCATGGACAAGGAAGCCAGCAGGAAGATGAACCCCCAAGGACTGCCAGTGGCCCCGGCGTTGCTCTTCATACGCGAGGCGGACAGTGGCTACAATCCCATACTCAAGTTGAAAGACAAGGGCGACGGAACCAGCAAACGGCGCAGCTACAGCATGGTGGACGACATAAAGGATGTCTATGCAGACTACATGGACAACCTGAAGGCGTTGTTGTCGGAGATATTCGACTTGGGCACGCCATTCCGCCCGACCGAATTTGTGGAGCGGTGCAACAGTTGCCCGTACAAGGACATTTGTGGCATGACGATTTAAAAGCAACATTTCACGGAAAAAATCACTTTGAATAATTTTTTGGCACAATCCTTGCATGTTTACGCCAAAAACACGTAAATTTGCAACGGATAACCATATATTAAAGAAAGGAAGATAAAAAGTATGACCAGTCAGTTTTCACCAAAGGTTTCTGAGATCCTTGCTTTCAGCAGGGAAGAGGCGACACGCCTGGCCAGCAGCTCTGTTGAGCCAGAGCATCTCATGCTCGGCATTCTCAGAGAAAAGAACAGTCCTGTGATGAATCTATTGAGCAGGCTGAGCATAAACCCGCAAAGCGTAAAGGAGGAACTGGAAGACAAGGTGCGCGAGGACGAGCTTGGACAGCCCATCAACACCAGTGAACTGGTGCTGAGCAACAAGGCAAGCAATATCCTGAAACTTGCTGTCTTGGAAGCACGCATCCAACACACAAATATGGTAGATGTGCAGCACTTGCTGCTTGCCATACTCCACGACCAAGTCAACAATGGAGCCAAGGAGGTGCTTGAAATGAACAACCTTGACTATGAGACAGCCGCAAAGATGCTCCAGAAGAAAACTACCACCGACGGCATAGGCTTGCCTGACGAGGACGAAGAGGACTATGAGGAGCAGCCGCAAGGCAACCGACAAAATGGCAGTCAGAGGCGTGCCACAACGACAGCGCAACAAAAAGGAGGTGGCAAGACACCTGTGCTTGACAACTTCTCGCACGACCTCACCAAGGCCGCTGCCGAGGGCAAGCTCGACCCAGTGGTTGGGCGCGAGAAAGAAATACAGCGTGTCATCGAAATCCTTGGCCGCCGCAAGAAGAACAATCCAATACTCATTGGTGAGCCTGGTGTCGGCAAGAGCGCGATAGTGGAGGGTTTGGCGCAGCTTATAGCCAAGCACCAGACATCGCCCATGCTCTTCAACCGCCGGGTGGTGAGCCTTGACATGACAGCAGTCGTGGCAGGCACAAAATATCGCGGGCAGTTTGAGGAGCGCATACGTGCGCTGCTGAAAGAGCTTGAAAGCAACCCCAACATCATCATCTTCATCGACGAAATACACACCATCATTGGCGCTGGCTCCACGCCGGGCAGCATGGATGCCGCAAACATCATGAAGCCAGCACTGGCACGCGGAACCATACAATGTATCGGTGCCACGACAGTTGACGAATACCGCAACTCCATAGAGAAAGACGGTGCCCTTGAGCGTCGTTTCCAAAAGGTGCTTGTGGAGCCGACGACGACAGAGCAGACACTGCAAATACTTGAGAACATCAAGGATCGTTACGAGGAGCATCACCACGTGAGCTACACCGACGATGCGCTGAAAGAGGCAGTGCGCCTCACCGACCGATATGTAACCGACCGTTTCTTCCCCGACAAGGCAATAGACGCCATCGACGAGGTGGGGTCGCGAGTACACCTGCAACATGCGGAAGTACCCGAGGACATAACCAACAAGGAGAAAGAAATAGAGGACATAAAGAAGAAGAAGCAAAGCGCGGTAAGGGCGCAGAACTTTGAGCTTGCCGCCTCCTACCGCGATAGGCAGACAGAGCTTGAGCAGGAGTTCCGCCAGATGCAGCAACAATGGGAACAGGGCGAATCCGGCACCAAGCAGACTGTTACCGACAAGGATGTTGCCGACGTGGTGTCGATGATGACAGGCGTGCCAGTGCAGCGCATGGCAGAGGCTGAGGGCTTACGTCTGCGCAACATGGGCAGCGAGCTCAAGAAGAACGTCATTGGTCAGGATGCGGCGATAGAAAAGATGGTAAAGGCTATACAGCGCAACCGCGTGGGTCTGAAAGACCCCAACCATCCCATCGGGGCATTTATGTTCCTTGGCCCGACAGGCGTGGGCAAAACATATCTCGCAAAGAAGCTTGCCGAGCTGATGTTTGGCGCACAGGACGCGCTCATTCGTATAGACATGAGTGAATACACCGAAAGCTTCAATGTGTCGAGGCTCATCGGCGCACCACCGGGATATGTAGGCTATGAGGAGGGCGGACAGCTCACCGAGCAAGTACGCCGTCACCCATACAGCATAGTGTTGCTCGACGAGATAGAAAAGGCTCACGGCAACGTGTTCAACCTGCTGCTTCAGGTGCTCGATGAAGGCCGGCTCACTGATGGCAACGGGCGTACTGTCGATTTCCGAAACACGGTGATAATAATGACCTCAAACGCAGGAACCCGACAGCTCAAGGAATTCAGCCGTGGAGTTGGCTTCAATGCGGGAGGCATCAGCAATGCTGCCAACATGAACAGCCACGATAAGCAATATGCTCGCTCCATAATACAGAAGGCTCTCTCGAAGCAGTTCTCGCCTGAGTTCCTCAACCGTCTCGACGAGATTATCACTTTCGACCAGCTCGACCTCGCGTCGATAAAGCAAATCATCGACATAGAGCTGAGGGGACTCTACAAGCGTGTCGCTGACCTCGGCTACAACATCGAGCTTACCGACAAGGCAAAGGAGATGGTCGCCACGAAAGGCTACGATGTGCAGTTTGGCGCACGTCCCCTCAAGCGGGCTATACAAACCTACATTGAGGATGGCTTGTCAGAGATGATTCTCTCCGAGGAAGCTCATGCGGGCGACACCATCGTGATAGACAAAAATCCCGCCAAGGAGGAGTTGACGTTCAAGGTGGAAGCTCCCGCCGTTGCCGAGCCAATGCCAGCGGAAGCATAAAGGTACTGCAAGCAAGTATAATTTTTAGGGAATATATGGAGGTGAACCCTGAAAGTCGCATAAACGGCTTTCAGGGTTCACTCGTTTTCTGGAAAGAAAAGAAATAAAAAAATATTTTTGCATCGATTAGGAGTTTCTCAAATAAAATTCATAACTTTGCATAAGTCATCAATACTACTGCCGAAATTGCAGGCTTAACTTGTCTTGCAAATAATGGTTATACGACTAATTATGAGTTATAAGAAAAATCCACTAAAGGGCTTGTTGCTTGCAATGTCAATGCAACTGCTTGTATCTTTAGTCAATGCACAGAGTGTATTGACGGTTGAGTTTTACACAGGAGAAACATACAGGGTGTCTTTGGCAAAAAAGCCAGTGATTACCTTTGAGGGCGATGAATTTGTGATAAACGGCGATGATGTGTCAGCTTCGTTCTTACGAAGTGGCATAAAAGAGTATTATTTTGAAGACACGCCTTCGTCGGTAAAAGAGGTTCCCCAAAACACTTTCAAGATTGAATGGAGGTCGAACAGACTGATATGCCTATATGGGGAAGACTTGTTGCCTGTTCGTCTTTTTGACTTGCAGGGAAGAGAAAGGACAGTAGCGTTGAGAAGTGACGGCGGCGGGCTGGCCTTGGACTTGGTACACCTTGAGGCCGGCACTTATATTCTGACTGCAAACCACAAAAGAAACATTAAAATCAATTTAAGATGAGAAGGCTTTTGACATTGTCGTTTATGATGATTTGCGCGTTGACAATACATGCGCAAGAATATATGGTGGTTGAGAAAAAAACAGGGGAGAAAATAGAAACAAAGGTTGAAGATGTAAAACGTGTCTATTTTGAGACTAAAGAGAACTCATACACGTCTCCGGAGATAGCCCATCCACGCTACATTTGGATTGATGCCGCAGCCAATTTCCCAAGGTTTGCCAACAGCAAAGAAAACATTGCCGAGGATTTGAAGAAAGCCAAGGATGCGGGCTTCACCGACGTTGTGGTTGACGTGCGCCCGACAATGGGCGATGTGCTGTTTAAGACATCGGTTGTTGATCAGGTCAAGAAGCTTGACTATTGGGAAGGCTCCAGCTACAAATACTGTGAGCGCACGGCCACGTGGGACTATCTTCAAGCATTCATCGACGAAGGCCACGAGCTTGGGCTAAGGGTCAACGCCTCAATGAATACGTTTGTCGGCGGCAACCTCTACCCATACGGGTTGGGTCAGCAGGGCTTGGTGTTCCGTGACGCTACGAAGCGCGACTGGGTGACGACACTCAACTTGAGCCGAGGCCTTGTCAACGAAATGGACCTCACTTCCACCGACCCATCCAACAGCGAGTTCTATGGCACGAAGTTCCTGAACCCCTGCAACGACGAGGTCCAGACTTTCCTGTTGAGCCTCGTACGCGACTTGGCCGCCAACTATCCGTCGCTCGACGGCATCTTCCTCGACCGCTGCCGCTTCGACGACCTGAAGTCGGACTTCTCTGAGACGACCCGCCAGAAGTTTGTCAGTTATCTCGCCGACAAGGGCATCAGTGCGTCGTCGTTGGCTTGGCCTACAGGCGTGGCGTCACAAGGCATGACCTCGGCAAGCAACTCCGCCCCTCGCTATTTCAAGGATTTCCTTGCCTTCCGTGCCAAGACCATCTACGACTTCGTTACCAAGGCTGCCGCCACAGTGCACGAAGCCAATGGCAATGTAAAGTTCGGATGCTATGTGGGAGCTTGGTACTCAACCTATTACACCAATGGTGTGAACTGGGCAAGTAGCAGCTACAACCCAGCGCAGGACTATCCACTTTGGGCAAACAGCGACTACAAGAAGTACGGCTACGCTGAGCAAGTTGACTACCTGTTGGTTGGCTGCTATGCTGGTGCGTCGAGCGTTTATGGCTCAAGCGAATGGACAATGCAGGGTTTCTGCAAACAGGCACGTAAGGTTCTCGGCTCAAATGTGAAGTTCGCAGGCGGCCCTGACGTGGGTAACTCTACTGGCTTCGAGAATGGTGGCCAGAACACAGCTGTGCAGCAGAGCGTGGATGCTTGCTACAACGCATCCGACGGGTATTTTGTCTTCGACATGTGCCACGTGAGAAAGTTCGACTATTGGAACGACTTCAAGACTGCCTTCAGTAAGCTCGATGTCAATGAATAATTTCCACCCACGCAAGAAATTGCGCAACTAATGTGAAAGAACACTGAAGACTAAAAAAATAGGGCGTACCAAAACGGTACGCCCTAAACATTATGATGGCTTTGACCAGTTAATATGCCCGTGCAATGATGACCTTGCTCACGGCAGGCTTGCCACTCACCATGTCCTTGAGGCCATCTACATTCTGGTCGTAGCCAAAAGGAATGCAGCGTATGGTGGCTTGCGTTTCCTCTTTAATCTTCGCTTCGGTCTCGGCCGTGCCGTCCCACGGACAAAGGAAGAAGCCACCAGTCTGTATGCGCTCCTTGAACTCGTTGTAGTCGTTGCACTCATAGACGTGCTCGTCGCGGTACTTGCGGGCTTTCTCGAATATGGCTTTCTGCATGTTCTCAAGAGTGTCTTTCACGCGCTTTGCGATACCGTCGAAGCTGACGTTCTCCTTCTCCAAGGTGTCGCGACGCATAATCTCTATGGTGTTGTTCTCAAGGTCGCGGCCTCCCATCACGAGACGCACTGGCACGCCTTTCAGCTCATAGTCGGCGAACTTGAAGCCTGGACGCTTGTTGTCAGCATCGTCGTACTTCACGCTTATGCCTGCCTCACGCAGCTCATTGATTACAGGCTGGAGCTTTGCCGAAATGGCAGTCAGTTGCTCGGCGTTCTTGTTGATGGGCACAATGACCACTTGAATAGGCGCGAGGCGCGGGGGCAGCACGAGGCCGTTGTCGTCTGAGTGAACCATTATGAGTGCGCCCATCATGCGCGTTGACATGCCCCACGATGTCGCCCAGACATATTCGGGTTTGTTGTCCTTGTTGAGGAAAGTTACGTCGAAGCTCTTGGCGAAGTTCTGTCCGAGGAAGTGGCTCGTGCCGCTCTGCAGGGCCTTGCCGTCCTGCATCATGGCCTCGATGGTATAAGTGTTGAGGGCACCGGCAAAACGCTCTGTGGGGCTCTTCACGCCTTGTACCACAGGGATGTCAGCCCATTGCTCGGCAAACTCGGCATAGACATGCAGCATCTTCTCTGCCTCTGCCTCTGCCTCCTCCGCTGTGGCGTGTGCGGTGTGCCCCTCCTGCCACAGGAACTCTGACGTGCGCAGGAACGGGCGCGTGCGCATTTCCCAACGCATCACGTTGCACCACTGGTTGCACAGCAACGGCAGGTCGCGCCAAGAGTGAATCCAGTTTTTATAGGTGTTCCATATAATGGTCTCGGAAGTGGGGCGTATGACGAGCGGCTCCTCCAGCTTGGCGTCGGGGTCAACAACTATCTTGCCGTCGTCGGTAGCCTTCAAGCGGTAATGGGTAACTACGGCACTTTCCTTGGCAAAGCCTTCTACGTGCTCTGCCTCGCGGGCGAAAAAGCTCACGGGAATGAGCAATGGGAAATAGGCGTTTTGTACGCCTGTAGCCTTGAACATCTTGTCGAGCTGTGCCTGCATCTTTTCCCAGATGGCATAGCCGTAAGGTTTGATAATCATGCAGCCACGCACGGGGGAAAGCTCCGCAAGGTCTGCCTTCATCACCAAGTCGTTGTACCACTGGCTGTAGTTCTCAGCGCGCTTGGTCAGCTGTTTCAATTCTTTTGCCATAATCTATTCTTTATCCTTTAGTAAAGAGTTATAGGGATTTCCCTATTCATAAATAGGCATTCCCCATAGACCTGTATCAGTAAATAAGTTTAATTTTGCTGCAAAGTTAGTAAAAAAAGATTGCATAGAAGCCGCAACTGACAAAAAAAGGCTAACTTTGCACAAGAAAGAACGAATTAAAACATATTTATTAATTATGAAGAACGCAAAGACTGTTGCACTCGGAATGTGCATGCTCACTATTGTAAGTGGATTTACCTTCACAAGTTGCTCGACCAAGCAGGGCACTGGCACGCTCATCGGAGCTGGTGGCGGTGCCGCTCTTGGCTCAATCATCGGTGCCATTGCCGGACATGGCAAGGGCGCAGCCATCGGCGCAGCCATTGGTGGCGCAGTGGGTGCCGGAGCGGGCACGCTTATCGGCAAGCACATGGACAAGGTTGCCGCACAGGCCGCTGAGGTGGAGAACGCCAAAGTTGAAACAGTTACCGACAACAATGGCTTGAAGGCTGTGAAGGTTACGTTTGACAACGGCATCCTCTTCAAGGTCGGCAAATATGACCTTCAGGCTTCGGCACAGACCGACCTTGCCAAGTTCGCCCAAGTGCTAAAGAACAACACCGACTGCTCTGTTGACATTCAGGGCTACGCCTCGTCAGACGGCTCCGACCAGCTCAACCTCACTCTTTCGCAGAATCGTGCCAACACCGTAAGAAATTACCTTGTAAACACTTGTGGCGTAGGTGCTGCGCAAATCCAGAGTGCCACGGGCTATGGCGAGACCAACCTCATAACCAATGCCGACGGCACGGAGAACCGTGAGGCAAGCCGCCGCGTGGAGGTTTACCTTTACGCTTCTCAGGCAATGGTTGATGCTGCAAATGCTGGTACGCTGCAGTAAATAAATGAGGTTGTTTCGCAAAATCATCCGCTGGGTGGTGGGCGTATTTTTTGCGTCCACCATTCTTGCTGTCATAGCCTACCGTTTTGTGCCTGTCTATATCACCCCATTGATGGTGATACGCTGCGTGCAGAATGGCAATCTCACCATCCACCACCACTGGATTTCGCTCGACGAGATGTCGCCCCACATGCCTGTGGCGGTAATGGCTGGAGAGGATTCCCGCTTCTTGCTTCATCACGGCTTCGACTTTGACGCAATAGGCAAGGCTGCCGAGCACAACCTACGGGGCGGGCGCAGGCATGGCGCAAGCACCATATCGCAGCAAACAGCGAAGAATGTCTTTCTCTGGCCAGGCAGTTCCACGCTGAGTCGATGGGTAAGAAAGGGCTTTGAGGTTTATTTCACCGCTCTCATAGAAGTAATTTGGGGCAAGCACCGCATAATGGAGGTTTATCTCAACTCAATAGAGATGGGCGATGGCATATATGGCGCGAGCGCATGTGCCGAATACAACTTCGGCAAGCAGGCAAAAGACCTTTCAAGAGCAGACTGTGCCCTCATTGCCGCCACGTTGCCCAATCCACGCAAGTTTTCCTCCAAATATCCCAGTGCATACATGCGCAAGAGGCAACGGCAGATAATGGCGAACATGCGCTATATACCCTCTTTCCCTAAAGATGGTGAAGACTACGACCCACATACCGCTGTGGGCGGAACGTACAGATGACATTGCGTAAAACATTGTTTAAAACAAGTTAAAAGTAACAATCCGAAATAGTGCAGCCAATATTTTAATGATATTGGCTGCTTTTTAATGCCACAAAGCTTCAAATTGTAAGCAAAAGGCACGCAAACAAACGGCTATAGAAAAATAATTCGCAGATTATTGACGCTTTGCAACATTTTGTGTAATTTTGCAGACGAATTGATAGGTAAAACACAAAAACATTAGCAAATGCAAAGTAACGGATTGTACAACAGTACTTACGAGCACGATGCGTGCGGCGTGGGTATGGTAGTGAACATCCATGGAGGAAAGAGCCATCAGCTCGTTGACGACGCATTGAAAGTGCTTGAGAACCTGCGACATCGTGGCGCAGAGGGTGCCGACGGCAAGACAGGTGATGGCGCAGGCATATTGCTGCAAATTCCACATGAGTTCATCTTGCTTCAGGGTATTCCCGTGCCGGAGAAAGGCAAATATGGCACGGGGCTTATTTTCCTGCCAAAGGACGAGAAACGGCAACAGGAAATTTTGTCCATTATGATTGAGGAGATTGAGCGCGAGGGGCTACAGCTCATGCACCTGCGCACAGTCCCCACCAATCCGTCGTGCCTCGGCGAGGCCGCCTCCGCCACGGAGCCCGCGATAAAGCAGGTGTTCGTAACAGGCGTGTCTGACGACAAGGTGCCGACTTTCGAGCGCACGCTATATATAATAAGGAAAAGGATTGAACGTCGTGTGAGCGACAAGGACTTCTACATTTGCTCGCTGTCGTCGAAGAACATAGTATATAAAGGTATGCTGTCGTCGCTACAGCTGCGCCAGTATTATCCCGACCTTACCAACAACTATTTCACCAGCGGACTTGCGCTGGTCCACAGTCGGTTCTCCACCAACACGTTCCCTACATGGGCTTTGGCGCAACCGTTCCGTCTGCTGGCCCACAACGGTGAAATAAATACCATCCGGGGCAACCGCTCGTGGATGAAAGCGCGGGAGGCAGTGCTGTCGTCGGAGACACTTGGCGACATAAGGCAGATATCGCCCATAGTGCAACCTGGCATGAGCGACTCAGCATCATTGGACAACGTGTTCGAGTTTTTTGTCATGAACGGCATGTCATTGCCCAAGGCATTGAGCATACTCGTGCCCGAAAGCTTCAACGACAAGAATCCAATCTCGGAAGACATCAAGGCTTTCTACGAATATCATTCCATACTGATGGAACCGTGGGACGGCCCCGCCGCGCTGCTGTTTAGCGACGGCCGCTATGCGGGCGGAATGCTCGACCGTAACGGCCTACGCCCGGCCCGCTACACCATCACCAAGACAGGCACTATGGTAGTAGCGTCAGAGGTGGGTGTTATGGACTTCGACCCCACCGTGATAGCCGAGAAAGGCCGGTTGCAGCCGGGAAAGATATTGCTTGTTGATACCCAAGAAGGAAAAATATATTATGATGGCGAGATAAAGGAGAGGCTTGCCCACGAGCATCCTTACCGACAATGGCTCAACACCAACCGCATACAGCTTGAGAAGATACACACTGGCAGGAAAGTAAGCAACGCTGTGGAAAATCTTGAGGCAAAGGAAGTGGAGTTTGGCTTCGGCGAGGAGGACATTGCCGACACCCTGATACCAATGGCAATAAAGGGACAGGAGCCCACGGCATCAATGGGCAATGACACGCC
>CAZTUD010000065.1:0-12255 GCA_964616945.1 uncultured Prevotella sp.
ATTGAGGCGGACGACGACGGGCAGCTACATGGTTTTCTTCGCCCGCCAGCTGAGGGGGGTGCCTTACGTGGGCAAAACGTTGGAGAAGAACAAGGACGAAAGGCTCGTTGTGAACCTGCGGCAGCTCGACTGCACCACATACGTGGAGACGGTGCTTGCGCTGAGCCGCTGCATGGCGCAACGCAAGCCCACGTTTGCCAACTACTGCGACCAGCTTCGCTGTGTGAGGTATGCCGGCGGCGTGGTGTCTTACCCGACGCGGAAACATTACTTTACTTATTGGATATTGCGAAATGCCAAGGAAGGCATTGTGAAGGATTTGCAGGCACCCAATCCGCCGTTCAAGGCGGTGCAGACGGTGAGGGCGGACTACATGACGCGTCATCTCAGCCAATATCCCATGCTGACGGGCAAGCCAGAATGGATTGGGAAAATCAAGGCTATGGAGGACAGCATCACGGGTCTGTGCCAGCGCTACATACCCAAGTCGGCAATCGACAACAGCAAGTTGCTCAGGCAGACGGTGCGCGATGGCGACATCCTTGGCCTTGTGACCAAAAAAGACGGGCTGGAGATTAGCCATGTGGGCATTGCCGTGTGGCACCGCGACGGTCTCCACCTGCTCAACGCCTCGTCGCTCTACCGCAAGGTGGTGGAGGACGGCAATCTCTTGAAGACCTACCTCGGCAAGCGCAAGACAGAGGTAGGCATAAGGGTGGCGAGGCCGCAATGAAATAATGATTGCATGAAATAACAAAGGAAGAAAAACAATGGCTGGCTCTAATAACATATCAACATCCCCCCCCTTGGGGGGGCTTGGAGGGGCTCATAGTTCCACCCCTCTTGCAGAGCGTATGCGCCCCCGCACGCTCGACGATTATGTGGGGCAGGAGCACCTTGTGGGGCCGGGCGGCGTGGTGCGCAACATGATAGAGCAGGGTCGCGTGTCGTCGTTCATACTTTGGGGACCGCCGGGAGTGGGCAAGACCACGCTTGCCGAGATAGTTGCCTCGCAGCTCAAGGTGCCGTTCTACACGCTGTCGGCGGTTACGAGCGGTGTCAAGGACGTGCGCGAGGTGATAGAGAAGGCGAGGCAGGGCAGGTTTTTCAACTCGGCATCGCCCATACTCTTCATCGACGAGATACATCGCTTCTCAAAGTCGCAGCAGGACTCATTGCTCGGGGCCGTGGAGCGCGGCACGGTAACGCTCATCGGAGCCACCACCGAGAACCCCTCGTTCGAGGTCATACGCCCGTTGCTGTCGCGTTGCCAGGTGTATGTGCTAAAGCCGCTCGACAAGGATGCCTTGGGCAAGATTCTCAACCGTGCCATAACCACCGACCCCGAACTGCAAAAGCGGCACATAGAGCTGAAAGAGACGGGGGCGATGATGCGCTACAGCGGTGGCGACGCGCGCAAGCTGCTCAACATTCTGGAGTTAGTGGTGGAGTCGGCGGCCACCGACGACATCGTCGTAACCGACAAGCTCGTTGAGGACTTGCTGCAGGCCAATCCCCTTGCTTACGACAAGCAGGGCGACATGCACTACGACATCATCTCGGCGTTCATAAAGAGCATCCGTGGCAGCGACCCTGACGCGGCTCTCTACTGGATGGCACGCATGATAGAGGGGGGCGAAGACCCACAGTTCATTGCCCGCCGCCTCGTCATCTCAGCTGCCGAGGACATAGGCCTTGCCAACCCAAACGCCCTGCTGCTCGCCAACGCCGCCTTCGACGCGGTGATGAAGATTGGCTGGCCGGAGGGGCGCATACCGCTTGCCGAGGCAACGGTATATCTCGCCACAAGCCCCAAAAGCAACTCTGCGTATCTCGGCATAGCCGCCGCCATAGATGAGGTGAAGAAAAGTGGCAACCAGCCCGTGCCGTTGCACTTGCGCAATGCGCCGACATCGCTCATGGCATCGCTTGGCTATCACGACGGCTACAAATATCCCCACGACTATCCAGGCAATTTTACGCCCCAGCAATACTTGCCCGACGCCATCAGCGACAAACGCTTTTGGGAGCCGCAGCACTCGCCTTCGGAGGAGAAGCTTTACCAGCGTATGCTTCGCTATTGGGGCGAAAGATTTAAAGACAAGGAATAGTAATACATAATACATACCAAATGAACATCGTAGAACTCGACGGCTATGCCGCTAATCCCGGCGACCTCTCGTGGGAGCCGTTGAAAGCATTGGGCAACCTGACGGTATATCCGCGCACAAAGGCAGAGGATATTGTGGAGCGGGCAAAGGATGCCGACATTATACTGACCAACAAGTGCAACATCACCGACGAGGTGATGGCGCAGTTGCCACGGCTGAAATACATCGGCGAGCTTGCCACAGGCTACAACAACATCGACATCGAGGCGGCACGCAGGCGCGGCATAGTGGTTACCAACATTCCCGCCTACAGCACCGACAGCGTGGTGCAGATGGCGTTCGCCTTGATACTCAACATAACCAACCGCGTGGAGCACTATGCCGTGGAGAACCGCAGCATGAAGTGGGCGCACAACCCGGACTTCTGCTATTGGGATACGCCCCTTGTGGAACTCAGCGGCAAGACGCTCGGTGTGGTTGGTCTTGGCAACATCGGGATGCGCGTGGCAAGGACTGCCCTCTGCTTCGGCATGAAAGTCATTGCCTTGACATCAAAGACGCAAGAGGCATTGCCCGACGGCATCAAGGCGGTGGGGCTTGAAGAACTACTTGCCTCGTCCGACATCATAACGCTCCACTGCCCGCTTGCCAAGGACAACCACCATCTTTTCAACGCTGAGACCATCGCCAGGATGAAATCGGGTACGATACTCATCAACACGGCACGTGGCGCGTTGGTGGACGAGAGTGCCGTGGCCGAGGCTCTGCGCAGTGGGCATCTTGCGGCATACGGTGCCGACGTGATGGAGCAGGAGCCGCCGCGCGAGGACAACCCGCTGCTCCGTGAACCCAACGCTTTCCTCACCCCGCACATAGCTTGGGCCACCAAGGAGGCACGCGCAAGGCTGATGGACATCTGCGTGGAGAACGTCCGTGCATTCATCAATTCAAAACCCATAAACCAGATTAACCGATGAACTGGGCCGATCCTGAGCTGGTGCATACCGTGCAGACCATCATTGAGATTCTTGGCACGCTCGCCTTTGCAATCTCCGGCATCCGCCACGCCGCCGCAAAACATTTCGACTGGTTCGGTGGCTTCGTGTGCGGCTTCGCCGTCGCCATCGGCGGCGGTACTTTGCGCGACATCATGCTTGACTTGCCACCTTTCTGGATGACATCGCCGCTTTACATCATTTGCACTTTTGTGGCAATGGCGTTCGTGCTGACTTTCCAGAGATACCTCAAGCGGTTGGACAACGCCTGGTTTTTCTTCGACACCCTCGGCCTGGCATCGTTCACCATCACCGGCATACAGAAGACGCTCGACTGCGGCTATCCTTTCTGGGTGGCAATCGCAATGGGCTGCATCACTGGCTCGGCGGGCGGCGTGATACGCGACTTGCTGCTCAACAAGGTGCCGGTAATCATGCGCAAGGAGATTTACGCTATGGCGAGCGTGGCGGGCGGTCTGCTCTACTGGCTGCTGACGCTGCTCAATGTCAACGTTGCGGTAACTGTGGCTTCCACCTTCCTTCTTATCGTCGCCATCCGCATCCTCGCGGTGAAATACCACATCTCCCTACCCGTGCTGAAAGCTGAGAAAGAGTGAAATGCCGTGCGTATGGGCTGGACACACCGCATGGATGGGTTGAAAACGGCGCAGGGACAATGCGTGGCAACTGCCACTGATATGCGTGGCAGTTGTCGCTGAATTGCGTGACAGTTGTCACTGATATGCGTGGCAATTGCCACGCATTATATTTGCGCCATTTTTGCCTTGAAATTATGATTTCTCATGCTTTTTGCCTAACTTTGCACATTGTAAGCTTTCGGCTATAAACTTTCAACTATAAACTATTAAACTCATAACTACCATGTCGATAAAATACGAGATACATAGCATTGAGAACGTGCAAGGCACGGGCGGGAGACGGCAGTATGTGCAGTTGAGGCACGGCAAGGCGAAAAGCCTTGACGAGATGGCGGCCGCCATAGAAGAGGCGTGCACGGTTACCGCGACCGACATAAAGGCCGTGTTGTCGGAGTTCTGCCATTTTGCCAAGGCTGAGCTTGCGGCGGGCAACCGTGTCTATCTGCCCGAGATTGGCTACATGTCGTTGGCAGTGGGCAACGTGCCGCCGGAGAAGAAGCCGAACGGAAAGGTTACTGGCAAGGACATCTACGTCAGGAACATCAACTTCAAGCCCGAGGCAAAATTCTTGGATGCGGTGCGACGCAAGGCTCGTTTCGAGCTGTCTGGCTACACCACGCTCTCGGCGCACTACACCGAAGACGAGATGTTGCAGAAGGTGGAAGAGTATCTTTCCACCAACGCCCACATTACCCGACGCACCATGATGGAGCGGTTCGGCCTCAGCGACTATGCGGCAAGGCAATGGCTCGACCAGTTTGCGGCAACCGGCAAGCTGGTCTGGGAAAGGGTAGGGCGGCAAAAGTTGTACACAATGGGCTGACGCTATAGCTTTTCAATATCGTTAAGCAGCCGTACCAATGCCCTGCCGATGGCGTATGCGAAGTTCACGGGCACTGCATTGCCTATTTGCTTGTATTGCGACGTTAGGTTGCCTGAAAATTGCCAGTCGTCGGGAAAGGTTTGGATTCTTGCATATTCCCTTACAGTCAGGGGGCGTGTCTCCAAGGGATGGCATCTTTCCGTCTGTTTCTGGGCAGGTGAGCAGGTAAGGGTAAGGCTTGGCTCGTCAAGGGACAGTCGGCGAGCCATGCCAGTCTTGCCACCGCCAAGCAGATAGCTGCCGCCCATATAGTCGCGGGCCACGTTTTCGGGCAGGCTGCGCCAGTCGCCACCTTGTGGTACCATCTCCAATACTTTTTGTTTTTTTGCGGGGTATGTCTGTCCTGCCGACTGAGGCACATCGGAATCGTATAATGCGCCCTTGTAAAAGGCATCCCGTAGAGTCATTATCCTATGATAAGGCGAAGGCCAGTGAAACTCTACTTTGTTGGCAAAATCGTTGCGGATGGCGACGAGGATAATTCTTTCTCGTTTTTGTGGCACCATATATTTCACGGCTTTCAGCACACGGGGTTCTACCAGTGTGTAGCCAAG
This sequence comes from uncultured Prevotella sp., assembly GCA_964616945.1. Classification (GTDB taxonomy): domain Bacteria; phylum Bacteroidota; class Bacteroidia; order Bacteroidales; family Bacteroidaceae; genus Prevotella. The sequence goes on from CAZTUD010000065.1 coordinate 5,203, forward strand.
CTCGCGGATGGTGTTTTTTATCACGGTCAGAGTTTTGCCGTGGTCGTGTGAGGCAAGGCCTTTCACATTTTCGCACATGAACACTTTGGGGTTTACCTCCTTGGCGGCTCGTGCAAGCTCAAAGAAAAGTGTGCCGCGGGTATCGGCAAACCCTCCTTTCAATCCCGCATAGCTGAATGCCTGACATGGGAAGCCACCCGTCAGCAAGTCTATCTTGTCTCTGTATTTACTGAAATCGAGCTTGTGGATGTCTCCCTCTGCAACGTGCCAGTCGGGACGGTTTTTGACAAGTGTTGCGCAAGCGTCATGGTCTATCTCGTTGAGGAGGACGTGACGAAATCCTGCTTTGCTCATGCCCAAAGCAAGCCCTCCTGCTCCCGCAAACAATTCTATGCTTGTATAAGGGCGAATGGGCTTTGTCTGCATCTCCTCTTCCCATGTTGAATGGGTCATCTCTTTTATGTCTGGAATGTTGGCAATATCTTTCACGTAGAAGAAAGCCCGACCGTCGGTATTGGCGTGCATGGGGTACTTGCCGTTGTCTTTCCACGTCTCTACGGTGCGCATGGAGACTCCGAGAATGTCAGCAAGGTGGGAAGCGTAAACTATAGTGTTGTTCATTTTGCTATATTTGAAAAGCCTTCGTAGGTTGAGAAGGCAAGTAGGTAAAGATTCTTGGTGAAATCTCCATTGCCTAATTCGTCATACACGGTATTCACAAGCTTTACTGACTGGTCGTCGGCTATGACATCATCAAGAATTGATGGGAGAGCCTTGCATAGTTTGAAGAATGCAAGTTTGTCGCCAAAGACAATCTCATAAAACTTGTCAATAGAGACACGCCGAATCCTTTCGTGGCTATACTTCTTGCCGTCAAGGGTTGTTTCCCATTTGATATTTTGCGATTTCTTTGCAATAACCTCTACCAACATACATACAGCCTTGTCGTCATCAAGCAGCTTGTCTTGCATCTTCATATATGTTTTCTGGGAGGCGGCAGCGTTCATCGTGTTGTGCTTGTTCTTCATCTCCACATATATGTGCAACTTCTCGTTGACAACGTCAAAGCCTTCTTTCTCGCCATTGGCTGGCACCTCCCAGTCGTTACCTGCATACTTGAACATGTATTGGTGGAAATAGCCAATGCTGTTGTTGTTGGTCTTGTCTATCTGTCTGATGCATTCCCTCTCAACGGTTTGGCGAATAGTTTGGCCGTATATCTTGGAGTCGAAAGTCAGCTTGATGGGGTCAATGATATTTTGGTTGAACTCCTTTAGGTTGATGCTGCGGCGATATTGCAGCATGGTCTGCCTGACATGGTTGTAGATGTCAGCATCAGAAATGAAGCCAAGATTGTATCTGTTCATGACGTCTCAATGTTTATTGTTTTGCAAATATACCACTTCTTTGTCTTTCCGCCAAACAATCAGAACTTTTTTTCAGAAATCGGGCTTTTCTTGCATATATTGGAAATTATTAGTAACTTTGCACGACAAACGGTTTATGCGATGAAAATTTCATATAAATGGCTTAGGGAATACGTAGATTTTGACCTCACTCCGCAGGAGACTGCCGACGCGCTAACCTCCACTGGGTTGGAAGTTGACTCGCTCGACGAGGTGGAGTCGATAAAGGGCGGACTGAAGGGACTGTATGTTGGTGAGGTGCTGACATGCGAGCCGCATCCGAACAGCGACCACATGCACGTGACTACCGTGAGCGTCGGACAAGGCGAGCCTTTGCAGATAGTCTGTGGTGCGCCGAACGTGGCGCGGGGGCAGAAGGTGATAGTGGCGGTAGTGGGCTGCAGGCTCTACGACGGTGACAAAGAGTTCACGATAAAGAAGAGCCGCTTGCGCGGCATTGACTCTTTCGGCATGATTTGCGCCGAGGACGAGATAGGCATCGGCACTGACCACAGCGGCATAATAGTGCTGCCAGACGACGCCGTTGTCGGCACTCCGGCGGCTGATTATTACCACCTCGACAGCGACTGGGTGATTGACATAGACATCACCGCCAATCGCGCCGACGCACTCTCGCACTACGGCGTGGCACGCGACCTGTACGCATGGCTCGTGCAGAGGGGCTACAAGACGAGCCTGCACCGCCCAGACTGTTCGAAGTTCCATGTCGACAACGAGGACATGCCAATTGACGTGGAGATTGAGAACACTGAGGCTTGCAAACGTTATGCCTGCCTGAGCATTACCGACTGTGACGTTAAGGAAAGTCCGAAGTGGTTGCAGGACAAGCTCACGGTGATTGGTCTGCGTCCGATAAACAACATCGTGGACATAACCAACTACATAATGATGGCATACGGCCAGCCGATGCACTGCTTCGACGCTGACAAGGTGACTGGGCACAAAATTGTTGTGCGCACACAGCCAGAAGGCACGAAGTTTATCACCCTCGACGGTCAGGAGCACATTCTCGGTCGCCATGACCTGAGTGTCTGCAACGCAGAGGAGCCTATGTGCATAGCAGGCATCTTTGGCGGCAAAGGCTCCGGCACTTATCCAGAGACGAAAAATGTGGTCTTGGAGTCGGCTTATTTCCACCCGACATGGATTAGGAAGAGCGCGCGCCATCACGGTCTTTCCACTGACGCAAGCTTCCGCTTCGAGCGCGGCGTTGACCCCAACGGTACGATTTATGCGCTGAAGCAGGCCGCAATTCTGTGCCAGGAATTGGCTGGAGGTAAGGTGTCGATGCAAATCAAGGATGTTTACCCGAACCCATTGCCCAATTTCGACGTGCGGCTCAACTATGAGTATTGTGACCGTCTGATAGGCAAGAAGCTCGGCAAGGACACTATAAAGAGCATTGCAACATCGTTGGAGATGAAGATAAACAGCGAGGATGAGCTTGGACTTGACCTCACCGTGCCCGCCTATCGTGTTGATGTGCAGCGTCCATGCGACGTGGTGGAAGACATACTCCGCATCTATGGCTACAACAACGTGGAGATACCCACGCAGCTCAAGTCGTCGCTCACGGTGGAGAACAGTGAGGACAAGGAGCATAAGCTGGAAAACATTGTGAGCGAGCAGCTTGTGGGCTGTGGCTTCAACGAGATATTGAACAACTCGCTCACCAAGCAGAGCTATTATGTCAAGGATGAGCTGAATGCCTATCCTTGGGCAAACACCGCCAAGGTGATGAACCCGCTCTCGGCAGACCTCGGCGTTATGCGGCAGACACTTGTCTTCGGCGGGTTGGAGTCGTTGTCCCGCAACATAAACCGCAAGCGTGAGAACCTGCGCTTCTTCGAGGTGGGCAATGTCTATCATTATGCTCCCGAGAAGGACGACCATGACGAGTCAATCAAGGCTTACTCGCAGGAGTATCACTTGGGCTTGTGGCTCACGGGCAAACGAGTCGAAGGCTCGTGGGCTCATCCCGACGAGGAGGCTTCTTTCTATGAGCTCAAGGCTTACGTGCAGAACATACTTGTCCGTGCAGGTATGCCGCAGGGGCTGATATTGGAAAGCAAGACAGACAACAACATTTTCGCATACGGTCTGGCGTTGAAGACACGGCAGGGCAAGCTAATCGCCGAGTATGGCAAGCTGGCAAGGAAAGTGGCGCACGAGTGTGGCGTGGACAAGGATGTATATTATGCCGAACTCAACTGGAGTGGCATTGTCAAAGCGGGAAAGAACAGCAAGATTGAGTTCAAGGAGCTTTCCAAGTATCCATCAGTGAGCCGCGACCTTGCGCTTTTGGTCGATGAAACCGTTGAATTTGCGCAGATTGAGCGCATAGCACGCAAGACAGAGAAGAAGCTCCTCAAGAGCGTTACTCTCTTCGATGTCTATCAAGGCAAGAACCTGCCGACTGGAAAGAAGAGCTATGCCGTCAACTTCGTGCTTGAGGACGAGGAGAAGACACTCAGCGACAAGCAGATTGACGCGATGATGCTGAAACTGATAAACAACTTGAAGAAAGAATTGAAAGCAGAATTAAGATAAAAATGGGAAGAGCATTTGAATACCGTAAGGCTACTAAGCTGAAGAGATGGGGGCACATGGCCCGCACGTTTACAAAACTGGGCAAGGAGATTGCCATTGCCGTGAAGTCTGGTGGTCCCGAGCCTGAAAACAATCCGCGCCTGCGTGCCATCATTGCGACCTGCAAGCGCGAGAACATGCCCAAGGACAACATACAGCGCGCCATAAAGAACGCGATGGGCAAGGATCAAAGCGAGTATAAGGAGGTTACCTACGAGGGCTACGGCCCGCACGGAGTGGCCATTCTTGTTGACACGCTCACCGACAACACCACGCGCACTGTCGCCGACGTGCGTTCGGTGTTCAACAAGTTCAGTGGCAATCTCGGCACTACAGGTTCGTTGAGCTTCCTTTTCGACCATAAGGCTGTGTTCACATTCAAGCCGAAGGCCGACACTGACATGGATGACCTCATACTTGAGCTAATCGACTATGGTGTGGAGGATGAGTTCGACACAGACGAGGAGACAGGTGAAATCACCATCTATGGCTCACCGACGAGTTTTGGCGACATCCAGAAATATCTTGAGGACAACGGCTATGAGATTACTTCCGCCGCGTTCACCTACATCCCCAACGACTTGAAAGATGTCCCTGCCGACCAGCGCGAGACAATAGACAAGATGGTTGAAAAGCTTGAGGACTTCGACGATGTGCAGAATGTGTACACCAACTTGAAGCCAGAAGAATAGAAAAAGCCTGCCCCCAACACCTCCAAAAGGGAGGTGTTGGGGGCAGGCTTTTTGCTTTTTGCTTGTTATGCTCCGTGGAACATATACTCTTCCATCGTGTCTTTGGTAAGACGAGTGAAGAGTTCGTTGGTTAGTTCGTCGGCGACATCAAGGGCATGCTCCAGTATAGTGTCGCTGAATTCTTGCAGCATGTCTTGCGCCTCCATAGGCTTGTCTTTATAGATTGCGAGATATTCGCTTTCGAACTCCTTTTGGCGTTGGTCGTTCTCTGCTTCAAGCTTCGAGTAAGCCTCTTTCACCACTGGAGCATACTTGTTGTAGTTGGTCATGGCCAGGGTCATAACCTTGCGGAATTTCCAGTAGGCGGAGTCGGCGGAGCAATGGTCGTCGCCCACGCCATATTCGTAAGGGAAGCTCTTGATGCCCGGATAGATGGGCAGGAACACGCCAAGGTCGGCCATGCCGTTGGCTACGTAGGTGATGTGGCCTATGGCATCAGGCAGCCACGGTCGTACCTGCATGATGTGTGTCTGCGTGGTGCGGAAGATGGAGACTGGCCGCCACGGTTCCTTACCGTTGTTGTGGAGATATGGGTCGTGGTCGGTGCCATCGTAGTGGAAACGGAAAGCCTTGCGCAGTTCTGGTATGCCGATATGTCCGCTGTCAGGCACTGCATAGACAGGGAAGTTGTTAGCGTTGACATCCTGCTTCATTGAAGGTGTGAACAGCCCTTGCAAGCCCCATACGCGGGTGTAGTTGTAGGTGTGGTCGGCGATGTCGTCCTTGGAGTAAGCTTTGTGGAAGTCGAATTTCTCTTTGCCGTCCCACAGTCCGTTTTCCTTGGCAAAGGAGAGCAGCTTGCTGTCAGCCATGTAGTTTTCCTTGTCGTCGGGGGCGTAGTCGCGGAAACGGCTTTGGTTGCCCGTAACGAAATACTTGTCGTTGGGGATGCGGCAGGCAAGCCAGTGGTGTCCACAGGCATTTTCAAGATACCAAGTTTCCTTATTGTCGATGAAGCCTATGCCGAAGCCCTCTGCCGAGCCGTACTTCTCAATCATTGCGCCCAAGCGTTCTACACCTTCCTTAGCGGTGTGTATGTAGGGCAAGACAGTGTTGTAGGTGCAGTTTTCCGCCAACCCATCGGCAACGTATGGGTCGTGTTCCAGGGCTTGAGGGCTGCTGAATATTGTTTCGGTAGAGCTTTCTCCCACGCCTGCCGTGTTGAAGCCGGCACTTCCCCATTCGTGGTGGAACTGGTAGTCGGGCAGGGCGGTGTAGCCGAGCCGTTTCTTTGGCAGCGGGCAGCGGAATGCGCTGTCGTCGGCAATAAACTCTTCCGGGCCGTTGTCGGTGTCGTCGAACACAAGCCAGTTCTTGCAACGCATTGCATCGAAATCCTCTGAGCGGGCGTAGATGCGTGAGCCGTCGCCCGTGAGGTTGCCACCAACAATGATGGTGGTGCACTCTGATAGATTTTGTTTCCTTTGCTTTTCCATAGATTATTATTTTTGTGCTTCTGCTTTGCAGAAGCTTACCCAACTCTTTTACACGACCTATTATGCCTTATTTCTTGCCTAACGAGCGGAGGAAACGCAGTGGATGCCTCAGAATGTTCTTGATGCCTGTTGGCTTCGGGATTTCCACCTGCTTCTGTTTTTGCGGCTTGCCCATTGGCCTGCCATTGGTGGTCTGCTGCCCGCGTTGCTTATCGGCAAACTTGTGTCTGCTGCGCTGTCGGCGGGCTTTCTGTTCTTGGGCATTGTCGGATGCTTGCGGTTTCTCAGCTTTTCTTTCGTTGTTGTATTGACGTTCGTTGCCTTGGCTTCCATTTTGTGGTCTCTGCCCACGCTTGTGGTTATGTTGGCTGTTCGGTTTTTGCACGTCCTTATACTCTCGCTGTTCAGGAGTATTGCCATCTCTTGCTCCCTTTTCTCCACTGGCCGCGTTCTGCCCGTCATTGCCGCGCTTTCGGCGATTGTGCTGCTTGTTGTCCTTGTGGGCGGTGTGGTCGCGGTCGTTGCGGCGACGATTTTTGGCACTCGTCTTAGAGCGTCGCGAAGTGGTATATTCCGGGCCATCGCCACAGCCCTCGGGCAACGGGTTTTTCTTGATATCCTTGCCGAGGAACTTCTCTATTTGGTGGAAATAGAACATGTCGTCCTCGTTGACGAACGTTATGGCAATTCCGTCTTTGTCGGCACGTGCCGTGCGCCCTATGCGGTGAACATAATCCTCTGCGTCGTGGGGAACGTCGTAGTTGATGACCATAGCTATGTCGTCGATGTCGATGCCACGCGACAGGATGTCAGTGGCTACAAGTACGTCTATTTGCCCGCTCTTGAACT
>CAZTUD010000066.1:0-12003 GCA_964616945.1 uncultured Prevotella sp.
ATGCCGATACAGCGCCTTGGCGGGCTTGCCGCTGGGCGATGCAATGTGGAGTGTCCACGTCTCTTTCTGCCCCGGCGTGAGCTTGTCGCGGAAAGTCTTCCACGAAAGGCGGAGCCTCGTGTCAGGCTCGGCTTTCAAGATGCTTTCGCTGTGGCTGTAGAGTTGTCCGTTCACCACCCACGCCAAAGAGATGGTGATGCCGTCACCGTATTCTGCCTTGTATTGCAGCTTGCGGGTCGCTACCTCGTTGCTCATCGTCCGCGTGCCGCTTGCCAAGAGCTTGTTGCCCGAACAAACGGCCCAATATAGCTGCGTGCCGATGGCCGATGAGCCTAACTGCATGTAAATGGGCTTGCCGTCGGCGGGGAACTGGTTGGCGGAGAGGTAAAACCAGTCGTCGGTTGTGGTGGCAGGCCGCTTGTCGGCGTAGGAGAAGACGACGACCTGCTGTTTGAGCGTGTCAGTGCCGCAGACGGCCTCAAGAGTGTGCGTGCCCGACTTCAGGGTGACGGGTGTAGGGTGTTGGGCATCGGTGGTTTGCCATGCGTTGCCGTCAAACCTGTATTTTACCTTGCCGTCCACTTCCTCGCCCAAGAGGTTCTTGTAGGTGAACCGCATTTGGCGCAAACTGTCTTTCAAAACCTGCGCTGGCAAGTCAACGCTCAACATGCCAGTGCGGTTGCTCAACGGCAGCGAGGTTGTGGCCTCGTGGGTCTCGCCCGCCATGTCGGTAACCTTCGCGCTTATGTCGAAACTATAGTAAACGGCTCCCCTCATGGTCTCGTTCTCGGGGTAGAGCATCGGTACGCGCACCGTGAACGAGCCGTCGTCGGCGGTGGTCAGCGTGTCAGCGGCAACTTGTTGTGTCTCGCCCCGCCACCACCAGCGCAGCCCCTTGGTACGCTTTACGGTGCAAGCCACCTTTGCGCCCTGCACTGGCACGCCGCTGTAGGTGGTGGCCACGCCGCGCACGCTGATGGTGTCGCCCGCATGGTAGGCGGCGTTGTATTTGTCAAACGACACTTGGAAGGTGGGCCGCTTGTATTCCTCCACGCTGAATGCCGTCGTGCAGCTTCGCCCCGAAGCTGAGGCGTGGAGCTGGAAATTGCCCGTAAGCCCCGCCGACGGTAGCACGAAGTCGGCTGAGGCTGTGCCGTAGCCGTCGGTGGCGACGGTTTTCTCATCCACAACCTTGTAGTTGGCGTCGCGCAGCGTGAACTTCACTTGCAAGCCGCCGTCGGCTTTCGACTTCAGACTGTCCTTGTAGGCAGTCCATGCAATCGCCGTGGCGTGGACGGTCTGCCCTGGCCGGTAGATGGCGCGGTCGGTGAAAGCCTGAATGCGCTTGGCAACCTTATCGCCGCTCTCCCAATAGCTGTAGTCGGCGTATGCGTATTGCTCCTTGCACGCGCGGTCGGCATCGGTATATGGCCAGGCGGTCGTGGGGCGGTTTTTCGAGTATGTGCATACGGCCTCGCCATTCTTGTCGGTTGTGAGCGTCTTCGTCTCGGTGTTGTTGCCGCCCCGCATTGTCAGGGAGATGTGAGCCCCCGCCACTGGCGCGCCCGTAGTGGCGTTGACCACCACGTAGCGTATGCGGTTGTCGGGCAGCCCCTGGCGCATGAGGAAGAGGTTGCTCACGCGCAACAGTGTGCGTTGCGCCTTTATCTTGGCGTTGTCGGTGGTGGCTTCAACCATGTAAACGCCTGTGTGCAAGCTATTTATCTCAACCGAGTCGGTGCTTGTCTTCCATGCCGGCAGCCCCGCGTAGCTCCTCTCGGCAGTGAACGACGGCTTCGCGGCCATGAGCGGCTTCAGCTTGGCGAAGTCCTTGCTCCGCTGCGGGTCGAGGGGCGTGTTGCCCTGGACATCCACCTTATACACATTAATATGCAGTGTGCCGATGTTGCGGATGGAAGCCACGCTCACCTTTATGGACTTGCCGGGCTGCGCCAGTTCCTTTTCCACCTCAATCTCGAACGTAGGCTGCTGCAAGGTGCTGAGGCGGTTGCGCAGCGTGTTCATCTGCGGCAGGCTGCCCCACTTGCCGAGGGCGTAGTTTATGTAGCTGACGCATTGCTCCGCGTCGGGGTTGTCGGTGGTGGAAAGCACGTCGTAGCGTTCTATGGCCACAAGCCCCGCCTCCGGCACGTCGCTGTAAACGTCGATGAGCGAGTCGAGGCTCTGCAAATATTTCAGCCGCTGCTTCTCGCCCATGCCGTCAGCGTGGGCTTTCTGCAAGTCTTTCAGCGCACAGTAGCACGCCGCCGCGCGGTTGCCCGCCTTGGTGTAGTAGTCGTGCAGCGTCTTGTAGTCGCCCGCCATCAGCCCCACCACGTGGAGCAGGTCGTCGCCGAACATCTTGCTGTCCGCGCCTTTCACCACGGCAGGCTCATATTCCTGGCTCTTGTGGGCGGCGAGCGTGGCGGGATTGGCCAAAGCCCTTTGGTACCACTCGCTGCTCTTCTTCTGGGCACTGTCGGTGCCGCCATTGTCGAGATCCTCATAAACTCGGCCCAGCACGGCGGCATATACGGCCTTCAGCGCGGGGTTGGTGGCCTGTTCATAATTCTTTTCCAATGCTGCGACATTCTTGTCGGTGGAGTCGGGCGAAATGGCAATCTCAGCCGCCGACATCAGGCACTGAGCCTTCAGCAGGTGGCCGTATTTCTTCTCTTTCGTGGCTTTGCCCGCAATCTGCCGCAAGGCGGCTATCTCCGTCTTGGGCAGGTCCTTTTTCCTTGCATCCTGCACCTGCTGCCACAACGCCGAATAGCCGTCGGCGAAAGCGGCCGACGGCAGCAATGTTGATATGATAATGAAAAGCAGTTTCTTCATAATCATAAAAAATTGAGTTTCTGATGCAAAGGTAAAGAATAAAAACGACAAGTCAAAATGTGCCCCATTTTTTCTAAAGATTAATGTATAAGATTAAAGGACATTAATGTTTATATGGAGGCGTGCCGCCATGTTGTTTTTGTCAATATAAAGTCATGCCGACCCCTCTCAGGAGCAGCCTCGTAGCCAACAAAAGGGTCTTTGCCCGCAAATACGGCAACCACAGCCAAGTTTGTAACCCTTTGATTTTAAGCAAGTTGCCAAAACGGCGACAAAATCGTGATTTTTGGCAGCCTTCTTTACGCCGCGAAGGTGTCTGCTTTACGCCGTAAAGTAGTGAGCTTGCCGCCGCCAAGCACGGTGCTTGGCGGCGTAAAGGAGGGACCTTCGCGCCGCGGAGATGGTCTTGCCCCAGCGTCAAAGCCCTTTGCCTCCTCCCTTACCCTGCTTTTCGCACTCTGGAAGGGCAAGTTCCCGTTGTCCTAACTTTTTACTTTTTGTAATGTTTTTTCGGAGAGATATTACCCTTTTCCTATTAATTATTATCCCCCAAACATCCTCATTATGAAAATAAAACGTTATCTTTGCAGAAAAATAATGTTATGCCAACCATTTTCATCTTTTTCGGCTTCCGCTTCATGTTCTACAGCAATGACCACCTGCCTGTTCATGTGCATGTCATAAAGGATGGGCATGAAGCGAAATATAATGTTGACCCTATTGAACAGGTTTACAATCATGGTTTCAAGAGACACGACATCCTTGTGATAGAAGCTGTGATAGAGGAAAACAGACAAATCATCGTTGAACGTTGGAAAGAGTATTTTAAGGAGTAAAACTATGAAGCAGCTTTATGTTTCCACGGTTTGGGTTGATGGCGGCAGACTTTATGCTGAAACGGCTGACGGGAGGATTGCGTCCTATAATCTTGAGGATTTTAAGGGATTTAGGAATGCCACCCCAAGCCAGATAAATAATTTTGAGGTCATTAACGGCAACGACATTCATTGGCCGGAGCTGGACGAGGACATCAATCTGGAAGGAATGTTTTATGACAACCATCTTTGTTCGCTCACACCATCGGAAGACTCCGTTGTTTACCGTCCGATGCCTGAAAGCCATGACTGCGTGGCGGAACCAAATGGCGAAAACAAGTAAATGAGGAATTGGCAAATGACTGACGAAAACTTGAAAGCATTGCTGCTGCGGCTCGCCGACAAATATGAGGTGGCGGAGTTTCTCGACGGCGACCCGTCGTGGTTCATGCACCAAGTAGCAGGGCGCGAGAACCAGGAGATGATGGGCTTTCTCGCCTCGGTGTTGAGCTACGGGCGGCGCGACCTTTTCTTCCCTAAAATACAATATATGCTCGACCGCAGCTACGGCGAGCCGCACCGCTGGGTGTTGGACGGGCGTTATGAGCAGGACATCCCCGACGACGACCGCTGCTACTATCGTCTCTACAACAACCGCATGATGCGCCGCTTGCTCGCCGCCACGCAGGAGTTGCTCGCCGGCTACGGCTCGTTGGGCGGGTTCGCCAAGGCCATGTCGCCTCGCCACACAGCTCTCGAAGCGCTCACAGCCCTTGCCGCCCACTATCAGGCGCGTGGCATAAAGGGCATGGTGCCGTCGCCACGGACAAGCGTCGCCAAGCGGCCTTGCATGTTCATGCGCTGGATGGTGCGCGACGGCTCGCCAGTCGATTTGGGCTTGTGGTCGTCGTTCATCGACAAGAGCACGCTGTTCATCCCGATGGACACCCACGTCATGCAGGAAGCGCGTCGGCTCGGGCTGATAACGTCGAAGTCGGCGAGCTGGCACACAGTGGAGCAACTCACCGACTCGTTGAGGGAGGCGTTTCCCGACGACCCCGCACGCGGCGACTTCGCGCTGTTCGGCGTAGGGATGGACAATGCGCTGTAGCCGCAAATCTCTATTTTTTCATGCGTTTTCGTTTGCGAATGCAAGAAAAATATTATCTTTGCAGCAATATGGCCTTACGGTTGTTGACCGATATGCCTACGGCACCCGTCTCGGCAACGTCATACAGAAAGCCGTCGAGACGACAGGCCAACAGGCTGTCATCCTCATTGACGAATACGACGCGCCGATGCGCGCACGGCAAGGGGGCGCGTTGACATACTTGTGCAGACACCGGCGTCAATCTTCGTCATGGAGCTGAAGATTGACAAGAGTGCCGACGAGGCGCTTGCCCAAATCGACGACAAGCGCTACGCCCTGCCGTGGAAGCACGACGGCCGCCGCGTGTTCAAGGTCGGCATTAATTTCTCGACCAAGGAGCGCACCGTGACAGAGTGGAAATACGAAGAAGAATAATCTTTATTCTCCGTGTGGTTTTTACCCGCAGTGGAAATACCTCTTCACCAACAGGGCTATCTCGCGGCGGTCGTCGGCTACGTCGTGGCGCATGGTGCGGTCCTTGTAGCCGCGCAGCTCGCGCACGATGCCGTCAACCATCAGCGGCGAGAACACGCCATGCTCCTCGTAGGCTTTGCGTTGCCGCTCAAGTTCGTCGGCTGAGGCGGCGCAGCTGTCTGGCAACTGGGCAAGCTCGGCGAGACGTTTCTTGTGGGCAGGGTCGTTGATGTCACCGTCAACGTAGGTCTTTTCCGCCACCTCCAACGCGTCTTTCATCTCGAAGCCGTGGCGGCAAGCCACGCACAGGGCGGCAATGTACTGGTAAACGTCGGCTGAGCCATCGCCCGACCTTATCTCGAACGTCTGCTTCACGCTTCCGCGCTCCTCATAGGGCACCTCATGCTCCAGCGGGTTGGCTTCGCGGCTCATGTCCTTGCCCGATGTCCAGCCGAGCGGCACGCGCACGAGGGCGGAGCGGTTGCTCATGCCCCAGCAAACGTTGGTGGGAGCCTCCTGGTGGGGCACCAGGCGGAAGTAGCTCGTGGGTATCTTGTTGCCGAACGCCGTGAGGCTCGGAGCCAGGTCCATGCAGCCTGCTATGGCGCGGCGGGCATTGTCGTTCAGCTTGCCGTCGGTGAGGAGCATGTTTTTGCCGTCTTTCATCAGGCGCATGTGTATGTGCAGCCCGGAACCAGCCTTGCCAGTGGTGATTTTCGGGGCAAAGGTAACATTCAGCCCCTCGCGCCACGCCAGGTTGCGGATGACCCACTTGGCTATTATCAGCTCGTCGGCGGCCTGCATGGCATCGATGGGCAGGAACTCAATCTCGTTCTGCTCATACAGCAAGCCGTTCTGCTCGAAGTTGCCCACCTCGGAGTGCCCGTACTTTATGTGGCCGCCCGCCTTGGCGATATATTCCATGCACTTCTGGCGGAAAGCCCCCATCTTGGCGTATGGTGCGCTCTCGTGGTAGCCGTGCTGGTCGCGGGCCTTGAAATCTTGTTCAGCGGGCTTTATGACGTAGTATTCCAGCTCGCCCATTGCCTCGAAGTCCATGCCCGTGGTGTCGTGGAAGGCTTTCAACGCCTTGCGCAGCGTGTGCTCGGGCGACGACTCGAGGGGCAGGCCGTCGCGGTTGAAGAACGAACAGAGCATGCACAGCGTGGGCTCTTCGCTGAACGGGTCCATGAATGCTGTGGCATAGCGCGGCAGCACGTATAGGTCGCTGCTTGCCGCCTCGATGAAAGAGAAAAGGCTCGAACCGTCCACGCGCTCACCGTTGGTGAGAATGGTGCGCAGGTAGTCGAGGTCGGAGAGCACGAAGTTGAGCGTCTTCACCCTGCCGTCGCCGCCGGGATAGAGGAAGTTCACCTGTCGTATGTTGTTCTTCCTCACGAAGCGCACGATGTCCTCGCGTGTGAACTCGGCGGGCGACTTCTGTAGCTGCTCCACCACTGCGTTTGCGTTCATTATCAGTTTCTCGTTGTTCATTGTGGTAATAAATTTACGGTTTTTATTCGGCAAAGTTAAGGCAAAAAAAAATACCCCCCAAGCGTTTCAGCGCCTTTTTCCTCTCCTTTGTGATATTTTAGCAAAAACACATATTTTAGATTGTTTCACCCACTGCATACAAAGGATGTTACTCATCCAGCCTTGCTCGCTATATTGTGACATGCTGAAACGTATGATATTCTTACGCGAATTGCTCATTATCCGGTTGGTAGTGCTGCGCTATTCCGATAAATATGTTAAAAAGTAACTTCTTACTCCGATAAATATTTCACAGAAAGATGTTCACGCATCCCATCACCATTCCAATCAATGCGCCAAGCCAGACGACCGCGCAATGATGTTTTAAGTTTTCCTTGGAGAATTCCCGAGGTTTGTTATTACAATGGTGTCGACATAAATCCTGAAAGCGAATAAGCACCTATTTATTTTTATTCGCTTTCAGGACTGTTTCATGTTGCTTGCATCACCCCATGTTCTTGCCACCGATATTGTGTTATTGTGTAGCTCTTATTTTTAGGCTACACTTTCATCGCTTCTTCGATGTCTTCGGTGGCAAAACCAAGCTGCCGTGCCACTTTCTTGAAGTAAAGTTTTTCAGCGAGGCTGACTTTCTCGGTCGCCTTCAATATTTCCGCACCCTTTTCAAGGAGAATGGCCGCAGATGCATCGTCACCTTGGAGCAGCGACAGGTCGACATCGACTTGTTTCCCAGACTCCAGTTCCTGTGCCAAGGTCAGTTGCTCATCGTCGTTTAAGGCCGAATGTTCAATCTCTTCGGAAATGAGGTTTGTCTGGGCTTCATTGCGTTTGCCGCTGATGTTGGATAAATTGATTATGAACCGAATGATGGCCGATTGTGGGTTTGCTGTAGATGACGATTCCTCCGTCACATTCTCGTAGTCCACGTCCTCTTTCAGCGTCTCAGCCGTGGCATTGTCAACGTCTGCCTTGATGTCGTACATCTGTTCCCGCAGCTTTTTCTGCAACCGCTTTGCAGCCGGACGGAACGTGGCGAGTGTCAAGCCACCCGAAATGACACCACCCACAATGGGAATTGCCTTGCCCACGCCTTTGGCGAAAGAGGCTTTAGTGAGGTTTACGCCAATCCATTTCGCCACCTGCTTGATGATGGGATAGTAAACGGTCTTGGTAAGGGCTTTTTGCGGTAGGCGCTTTGCGACTTGCACGGCGAAAGCCTTTGAGACGTTCTTGATTGCGTTGTTAGCTGCGGCTGCACCCATCATGACACCGACAAAAAGGGTGAGCATATCCTGCGACGTCTCAGTCAGGTTGCCGTCCTCATCACGCAGGTCAGGGATGCCATAGAGGTAGGCCAGCTTTTGGGCAAGTACAAAAGTGTGCCAGTAGTACTGCGCCATGTCGGCTGGTATGGTGGCAGCCATTGCAAGGCCTCCTGGCACGCCAGCAGCAGCGGATATGGCCGTCACCTTGGTAGTCTGGTTTCTGATGCATGCGTTGGCGAGGGTGTCTATTCTCTCCTGTGATATTACTCCTACGGGGTTCTCAACAGCCTTTTCCAACTCGTCTTTCGTGCAAAAGGGGCGCAACTCCTTCGTGAGGAAAGCATCCCTGTCCACTTTTACGCCAGGGATGTCCATCGCAGTGGACATCATCTTGTTCCATACTGATACTTCGTTTGCCATAAATGTATAATTAAAATGTTTAAACCAATATGCTTATCATTCAATAACGCGGTAGGTGACGTTTCTACTCCCCGTCAAGCTACACTCCATCCGCAGTGAATTTCATTTTGAATTTTATTTTAAATGTCAAACGTTCCTTTATTCTCCAAAGTCTTTCTCACAGACCCTAAGTCAGCCAAAGCCTTGAAAGGACTTGATTGGGCCAAATTTGTGATAGAGTTGAGAGTTACTGCCAACGCCTGGGTATTTCCTGTTTCCAAGCATTTGTCAACAACCTCAAATTCTTTGTCGAATATATGTCTTCGTTCATCAAAAGACCGTTGTAGGTAATCCTTTAGAAAGTCCCTGATTGTATCAATCTGATGAATAGCAACTTGCGCTTGAGCTCGTATTTGGGCACGCTTAGTCTTTTGCTCCTCACAAAACTTGGCTACATCGGCAGACTTTTCAATAAAAAGTTTGGTCATATCTACCATGTCCGCCGGGCTTACCTTACCTCCCTTTGCTTTCACTTTTACAAGAGCGGTGTTTATGTCATTTGCCAAGTTGTCAACGAATTGTTGGTCTTCATCATCTGACATTCCATCATGGACTTTTACAGGAGTGGCGCATCTTCCAGACTTGGCAGGCATTTTTTCCTGTGAAGCCTTTTTCGTATTGGGTGCATAGGTGATAGTCATCTCATCTATATTATCGCCTTTGGATTCTTTAACTTCTTCTCGAATATCGTGCAGCACGTTGCGGAAAAAGGCGATATAGTCCGCTCCATTCTTAGAGCCAGCCTTCATGAAGAACTCTTCTGCATCATCAATGGTAGAATCGTCAAGTCTGTTGATAATGTCAGAAAGGAAATTCTGGCCATTGTTGGATGAATAGGCAGCTTTCAACAATGCTTCTGATATGGGACCGTTTATCTTTTTTTCTACATAGTCCGTGTCAATGTCTGTACCATTTAAGATGCAATTTGACATGTAGTTGATGAGATTATCTATCTCACGCTTCAATGCCTTTGTGAAATCAGATTTTACATTGTAACGCTGGCATAGGTCTTCTATAACCTTATTCGCAGTTGTCACCGCCGCTTTGCCTATGACTTTTTTCCCGAAAACACCCCATGCCGCCTCCGCAATTTTAGAAAAGTTGAAGCTCATTATAAATCTCTATTAAGTATCCTCTTAGTATCTGTCAGCAAAACCTGCGTCTTATTGTTGATGTTCCCTGTGTCATCAAGTAAAGGCACTTGTGCAATCTGGCTTAATGACTTTACGCATAAAGCCGTCTCTTGGAATGTCGTGACATAGTAATCATCCTTGTCTTGGAAGTCATACACCAAAGGCTCAAGATATTGCAAGAGTACCTTGATGCGTTTTTCCAATTTGTGGGTGACAGACTCCAGTTCCATCGCTCTTTGGTTTAGGCCATCTATGACAGCCCACCCCAATTTAGCCTCTGCACGGTATTTTTTTACAGCTTCCAAATATTTGGTGGCTTCCGTGTACTTTTTTGAGAAGTATGCAGAAGATACAATCCCTGCTGCCGCTAATGCGAATACTCCTGTTGCCGCGTATGTGATGCCACTGAGCACTGCAGCCCCTGCAGCCATACCTCCACCGCCAGCTGCGAGTGAGCCGCCACCCAGCCAGGCCAATGCCGCGTTTGATGCCGCAGCTCCAGAAAGCGTGCTGATTGCTGTGCCTGTGCTTGCCGTCGCAAATGCCATTACCGCCGATGTCGTTGCAGTGGGTACGCCTGCCAAGGCAATGGATGCCGCAACACCAGAAGCCGCAGCGGTCTTCGCTGCTGTTGAGGCATTCATCTCGACACTTTCCAGCTCCTTAATCTCAGCATGATCAAGATGCACTTTGCCTTCAATGTTGTATGATTTGTCTTTGTATTTGTTGCCTAAACACTCCACATAATCAAGGAATGGCCGAAGGCAAGTCTTGAGGGCATGGATTTTTGCCTCCCCGTATGACTTCAGCACACGATTGCACTCCTCGCGCCGCCGGTTGTTCTCGGTCTCAACATTGGCTTTGATGGTGTCAGCCTCAGCTTTGGCTTGCTTTGCCTTCTTGCGGCTGTCATAAGCCTCATAGCCAGAAACGACACGACCGAGCTTCGCAGCTCCTTTGCCAACATGCTTAACACCATCAATGGCATCATCTACCATTTTGCCAAGTGAATCTATCAATCCCATATCAATACACTTTTTGAAGTTTCACATCACCATTTAGTGCATAAATGATATATTCGCCAGAAAGTTCACCATCACTGTAGTTGCCAGTGATATATGTCTCTCCGTTAGGGAAATAGACTGTGAAAGAGCCGTCAGGCTTGTCGTCTTTCATTTGCTGTTTCTTGTTTATCTCTCCAGAGGGGTAATAGACAAGTCTTTCTCCTATCTTCCCTTTTTCAGAATACTCTCCTTTTTGAGATTCCTTTCCGTTTTCATAGTATTCGGTGTAATGGCCTGCCCTCTGCCCGTTTGACCAATTAACATCGGTCTTCACTTTCCCGTTAGGGTAGAAAGTCAATTCCTGACCATTCATAATATTGTTGATGGTCATATAAGTTCTTTTCAGTGTGCCGTCATCATACTTTTCTGTATGTCTGATAGGAAGATGCTTCCTCCTATAAATGTAGTAGGCAATGCAAAAGCATACTACTAATACACACACAGTGATTATTATGAGAGTCTTATCCATTCTTTCCAAATTAATGATAACCCGCCTGTAAAGGCGGGTTGCCATATTGTCCTATTTCTTGCCAAAAAGCTTAATTAAGCCGCTTAGCAAGTTACCAGCAGCCTCGGCTGTCTTGGTACCACTTACATTACCCGCCGTATGACAATACGGACAGGATGAAACTGCAAGGGTCGTAGAGTACGTTCTACCACATTTCTTGCATCTAACTGTTACGAAGGGATTTTTGTAAGCCATAATAATATAGTTTTTAGAATTAATAAAAGTCGGTGTGGACTCCTGACGTTCACACTTCCCTGTAGTCAGGCTCTGGTAAACCTATAAAGAAAGAAGATATGAAAGGGGAATCCACACCGTATGCACGGCATGAACTCGCTCAGACTATCTCCGTTCTTCTTTATAGTTTCCATTTACCAGATTTCGACCACAAGAACAGCGTTTGTCTGCACGGGACACAAGTATGTTCGCGACTCGTGGAAAGTGATGTTGGCGGGATGTCCTATACGGACGGTCACGAGGGCCGCACCCTACTTTTTCACAATCCAATGGCAAATTTAAGGAATGTTCCTCAAATAGCCAACAAAATCACGAACTTTTTTATGGATTCCCCTTGAATTTTTCAATATCTCCTCACCCAGCTTCTGCCGCCGTTGGTCGAATAGTAGAGGCCGCGGGTGGTGTTGGCGAGGATGGTTTTGCCCTCGTCCTGCAAGTTGAGGAAGTCGCCGTAGGACGAGGTGTTGACGCAGCGCGGCGAGAAGCTGCGGGCCGAGTTGGTGGAGGCGTAGAGGCCCTTGCTCGTGGCGGCAAGGATTTCACGGCCATACGGTAACAGGTCGCGGAATGTGCCGTATGAACGGCTGTCGGGGCAGCGGACGACCCATGAGCGGCCGCCGTTGGACGAG
>CAZTUD010000067.1:0-11775 GCA_964616945.1 uncultured Prevotella sp.
GACGCACAGCTGATAGACGACGAACGGCTCGACGGCTTCTTCGTGGGGCCCCGCCGCGAGATGATAACCCCGTGGAGCACCAACGCCGTTGAGATAACCCAGAACATGAGCCTCAAGGGCATCTCGCGCATTGAGGAGTTCTTCCCCGTCAGGAGCGAGGACGCCGACCATGACCGCATGTTGCAGCGCATGTACCACGGCCTTGACCAAAGCATCTTCACCGTCGACCACAAGCCCGAGCCGATAAAGCACGTGGAGGACATCGAAAAATACAACGAAGAGGAGGGACTGGCGCTGAGCCCCGAAGAAATAGAATATCTGCACAAGATTGAAAAGGAGAACGGCCGTCCGCTGACCGACAGCGAGATTTTCGGCTTCGCGCAAATCAACTCGGAGCATTGCCGCCACAAGATTTTCGGCGGCACGTTCATCATTGACGGCGAGGAGCGACCATCGAGCCTTTTCGCCCTCATAAAGAAGACCACAAAGGAGCATCCGGGCAAAATCCTTTCCGCATACAAGGACAATGTGGCGTTCGCGCAAGGCCCAGTGGTGGAGCAGTTCGCCCCACAAGACCAGACGACCTCCGACTTCTTCCAGGTGAAGCCCATCGAGAGCGTAATCTCGCTGAAAGCCGAAACCCACAACTTCCCCACCACCGTGGAGCCGTTCAACGGCGCGGCGACGGGCACGGGCGGCGAAATTCGCGACCGCATGGGCGGCGGCACGGGCTCGTGGCCGATAGCGGGCACGGCGGTGTATATGACGAGCTATCCGAGAACAGGCCGCCCCTGGGAGGCTGCCATTCCCGCCCGCAAGTGGCTGTATCAAAGCCCGGAGGACATTCTCATAAAGGCATCAAACGGCGCCAGCGACTTCGGCAACAAGTTCGGCCAGCCGCTCATCACTGGCTCCGTGCTGACCTTCGAGTATCAGACGACGACGGGAGATAATTCAAAATTATCAGAGGAAGAAAACATCAACGGTAATCATAAATCTCAAACCTCAAACCTCAAACCTCAAAACCAAATTTACGCCTACGACAAAGTAATAATGCTCGCGGGCGGCGTGGGCTACGGCAAGAAGCGCGACTGCCTGAAAAAGGAGCCGCAACCAGGCGAGGACATCGTGGTGGTGGGCGGCGACAACTACCGCATCGGGCTCGGCGGCGGCTCGGTGTCGTCGGTTGACACAGGACGCTATGGCACGGCCGTGGAGCTGAACGCCGTGCAACGCGCCAACCCCGAAATGCAAAAACGCGCCTACAACCTGGTGCGGGCCCTGGTTGAGGGCGACGACAACCCCGTTACCTCAATCCACGACCACGGCTCGGCGGGCCACCTCAACTGCCTGTCGGAGCTTGTTGAGGACTGCGGCGGCGAGATTGACATGAGCAAGCTGCCCATCGGCGACAAGACGCTTTCGGCAAAGGAGATTATCGCCAACGAGAGCCAGGAGCGCATGGGCCTGCTCATAGACGACAGCCAAGTGGAGCGCGTGCGCAAGATTGCCGAAAGGGAGCGCGCCCCGTTCTACGTGGTGGGCAAGACCACTGGCGACGCCCACTTCAGCTTTGTTGCCTCACCCCACCCCTCTCCAAAGGAGATGGAGGAGGTGCCTTTCTCCCTCGATGTGGCGCAGATGTTCGGCCATTCGCCCAAAACCGTGATGCGCGACGAGACCGTCGTACATCATTATGAGGACGCGACCTACTCGCTTGACAAGATTGACGAATACTTGAATAATGTGCTTCAGCTTGAGGCAGTGGCGTGCAAGGACTGGTTGACGAACAAGGTGGACCGCTCGGTAACTGGCAAGGTGGCACGCCAGCAGACGCAGGGCGAAATACAGCTGCCTTTGAGCGACTGCGGCGTGGTCGCCCTCGACTATCGAGGCAAGGCAGGCATCGCAACGGCTCTTGGCCACGCCCCGCAAGCAGGAATGGCCGACCCAGCGGCGGGCAGCGTGCTCAGCGTGGCGGAAAGCCTGACAAACATTGTCTGGGCACCCATTGCCACCGACCAGTCCCACCCATTCCCCATCGAGAACATCAACCTGTCAGCAAACTGGATGTGGCCCTGCCGCTCGCAGAAGGGTGAGGACGCACGGCTCTACGATGCTGTGCAAGCCCTCAGCGACTTCTGCTGCTCGCTCGGCCTGAACGTGCCCACGGGCAAGGACTCGCTGTCGCTGAGCCAGCAATATCCCGACGGCTCGAAAATAATCGCCCCAGGCACGGTGATAGTAACGTCGGGCGCAGAGGTGAGCGACGTGCGCAAGGTGGTAAGCCCCGTGCTCGTCAACGACAAGAACACATCTTTATATTATATAGACTTCAGCTTCGACGCGCAACGGCTCGGCGGCTCGGCTTTCGCCCAGACGCTCGGCAAGATAGGCTCGGACGTGCCTACGGTGAAAAACACTGAGTATTTCGCCGACTGCTTCAACGCCATTCAGCACCTCATAAAGAAAGGCTGGATAATAGCGGGCCACGACATATCGGCGGGCGGCCTCATCACCACGCTACTTGAGATGACCTTTGCCAACACCAATGGTGGCTTGCACGTGAATTTGCATGACATAGTAGCCTCAGCAGACCCCACCCCCGGCTCTTCCATTATCCCCATCCTCTTCGCCGAGAACCCAGGCGTGGTAATCCAAGTCCACGACTCGCACAAGCGCGAGCTGAAAGAATACCTTGAGGATGCCGGCATCGGTTACGCAAAAATTGCATACCCCACGCCGGGCGAGCGCAAAATTGTGGTCGTGAAGGACGACTGGAAGCACGAATTTGACATCGACGCACTGCGCGACACGTGGTACAAGACTTCGTATCTTCTTGACCAACACCAAAGCATGAACGGCATGGCCCGCAAACGCTTCCTCAACTACAAGAAGCAGCCCGTGCAATTCAAGTTCAATTCAAAATTCAAAATTCAAAATTCAAAATCAACCTCCCCAACCCAGCACGCAACATCCTTTGACGGCTCATTCGCGTCTTTAGGCATCAATCCAGACCGTTGGAAGGAAAGCCCCTCCAACAACCACTTCCCTGTTGGGAAAAGGAGAGACTACCATAACGTTATCACAGAGAATAACGCAAAACAATCCACTCCCCTCTCCCTGGGAGAGGGGGCGGGGGTGAGGCCGCCCATAGCTGCGATAATTAGGGAGAAAGGCACCAACGGCGACCGCGAGATGGCTTACGCACTATGGCTTGCGGGCTTCGAGGTGAAAGACGTTATGATGACCGACCTCATTAGCGGGCGCGAGACATTGGAAGATGTCAACATGATTGTGTTCTGCGGCGGCTTCTCCAACAGCGACGTGCTTGGCTCGGCAAAGGGCTGGGCGGGCGCATTCCTTTACAACCCCAAGGCTAAGGAGGCATTGGACAAGTTCTACGCCCGCAAGGACACGCTTTCGCTCGGAATATGCAACGGTTGCCAGCTCATGGTGGAGCTGAACCTGCTGGATAATTCAAAATTTCTTTCCCTCCAGCAAAGCTGGAACAGAGACCTTCGGTTCAAAATTCAAAATCCAAAATTATCAGAGGGCTTAAACGCAGAAAGTAATCATAAACCTCAAACCTCAAACCTCAATGCTCAAAGCCAAAGCTGGCGTGCCCACTTAACCCACAACGTGAGCCAAAAGTTTGAGAGCGCGTTCCTCGGTCTCACCATTCCGCAGAACAACAGCGTGATGCTCGGCTCGCTGAGTGGCTCAAAGCTTGGCATTTGGGTGGCGCACGGCGAAGGCCGCTTCTATCTGCCCGAACCTGAAGACCACTACAATATCGTGGCGAAATACAACTACGCCGAATATCCCGGCAATCCGAACGGCTCAGACTACAACGTGGCGGGCATCTGCTCTGCCGACGGCCGCCACCTCGCCATGATGCCTCACCCGGAGCGTGCCATCTTCCCTTGGCAAAACGCCTATTATCCCACCGACCACCTCAATGACGACGTAACACCGTGGATGGAGGCCTTCGTCAATGCGAGGAAGTGGATAGAGGACAGACTGTAAGCCTACCCCAAGCCCCTCCCAAAGGGGAGGGATGTTAATTACATAAAGAGCAACTCAAAAAACGACAACCATACGTATTATGCCTAATGATATAGAGGAAAAGCATTCCACAAATCAACATCCCCCCCTTCGGGGGGGCGTGGGGAGGCTTAGTGCTTTGTTCCTCACTTTCTTCAAGATTGGAGCGTTCACCCTCGGCGGCGGCTACGCCATGATTCCGATAATACAAGCGGAGGTGGTAGAAAAGAACAAATGGATAAAACAAGAAGACTTTATCGACCTCATTGCCATAGCACAAAGCTGTCCGGGCGTGTTCGCGGCAAACATCGCCACGTTCATCGGCTACAAGATACGCGGTGAGAAAGGCGCACTCTGCACCACCCTCGGCGCGGTGTTGCCGTCGTTCATAATAATCCTGCTCATAGCGATGGTTTTCCGCCAGTTCATGCAAATCCACTGGATTGCCGCCATGTTCAACGGCATCCGCCCGGCAGTGGTCGCGCTCATTGCCGTGCCGACTTTCAACCTCGCCAAGAGCGCAAAAATCCACCTCGGCAACTGCTGGATTCCAATCGCCTCCGCCATACTCATCGCCTTCTTGGGCGTCAACCCGATATGGATTATCATCATTGCGGGAGTGGGTGGATATGTTTATGGAAAATTATCGCATAGCGATAATTAGTCATTAGTAATTACAAATTAGTAATTTATTATGATATTCCTACAACTCTTCTGGACATTCTTCAAGATAGGCTTGTTCGGCTTCGGTGGCGGCTACGGAATGTTGTCGCTCATACAGATGGAGACGGTGCACAACCACCATTGGCTGTCAACCGCCGAGTTCACCAACATCGTGGCAATAAGCCAAATGACACCCGGCCCCATCGGAATAAACTCCGCCACCTACTGCGGCTACACGGCAATACACAACACTGGCATGGGCGACTTCATGGCGGTGCTTGGCTCCGCCACCGCCACGTTCTCGCTCGTACTGCCGTCGTTCATACTGATGATTCTCATAAGCAAGATGTTTATGAAATACATGAAAACCCGCGCCGTGCAAAGCATCTTTATGGGCTTGCGCCCTGCCGTGGTTGGGTTGCTTGCAGCTGCCACCATAATGCTCCTCAACAGCGAGAACTTCGGCTCGCCCGCCGTCAACCTTTGGCAGTTCTGCATCAGCGTGCTGCTCTTCGCAGCCACGTTCGTCGGCACCATGTGGATGAAGATAAACCCCATCCGCATGATTTGCTATGCTGCCATCGCCGGCCTCGTGCTACTATACTAAAATTCTATGACCAATGCCTCACGCTGCGTAAGCGGTATGTTCTTGGTGAGGTCAACAGTTGCGCCTGTAATGACATCCCTGGCAGTGGTGGCGTTGCCAATAATCTCGGCATAACGGGCTACCGACAGCTCGTTGGCGGAGCGTTTGCCGTTTACGATGGTCATCACCGTCTTGCCGTTATGCTGGCGGGCAATAACATAAACGCCGTTGTAGGGAATGAATTGCGTCTGCTTGCCTTTAGTTATCACTTCGTTGCCATGCCTCCAGTGCAACAGTTTGCTTAACCAGTTGAACATGGCGTTCTCAGCTTTCGTGCGTCCCTCGGCGGTAAAGCAGTCGTGAGTGTCGCCGGGGAAGCCTCCAGGGAAATCCTTGCGCACATTTCCGTCGCCACCATTGGCCTTTGTGCCATTCATCAGCACCTCTGTGCCATAATAAAGCTGTGGAATGCGGTTGATGGTGAGCAACAAGGCAAGAGCCTGCTTGAGCATAGTAGTGTCCTTTCCTTCACCAAGGAAACGGTCGGTGTCGTGGTTGTCGATGAACGCCAGCACGCTCGACGGATTAGGGTAAAGATAATCGTAGCACAGCGAGTGATAGACGCGATTGAAGCCTTTCGAGAAATTGTCAGTCTCCTCGCGCTTTGCCGAGTCGAGACGGTCGAACAAGGCGAAGTCCATCACGGTTTTAAGGTAGCTGTTTACGCTTGAAAGCTTCGAGTCTTTCTGCCAGGCGGCGGTGTAAGGCGGCTCAATGACCCACGTCTCGCCCACAGTGTTGAAGTTTGGATATTCATTGTCGATGGTCTTCATCCATTCTGCCATAGCGTCACGGTAAGCATACGGATAAGTATCCATGCGTATGGCATCGATATTGGCATATTCCACCCACCACTCGCTGTTTTGTATAAGATATTTCATCAAGTGGGGGTTGTGCTGGTTGAGGTCGGGCATCGACGGGACAAACCATCCCTCCACCGTCTCTGCCTTGTCAACCTTCGAAGCGTATGGGTCAACGAGCGGCTCCAGCTTGTAGCTCGTCTGCAAGCCATAGTTGGGATTGTTGAACCAGTCTTTCGACGGCGGGTCTTGATTGAAGATATGGTAATCACTGCAATGGTTGAAAATCATGTCCATGACCACCTTCAAGCCATTTTTGTGGCATTCGTCTATGAGTTGCTTGTATTCCTCATTGGTGCCGAAGCGTGGGTCAACCTTATAATAGTCGGTTACGGCATAGCCGTGATACGACGAGTTGCCCCACTGGTCCGACGGCCAGTTGTTCTCCAATACGGGCGTAAACCACAAGGCCGTAACTCCAAGCTCCTTGAAATAGTCAAGGTGTTGTTGCAATCCTGCAAGGTCGCCGCCATGACGCAGCCCAGGCTTTGTGCGGTCGCAGCGTTCGTCAAGCATACCTTTCACCACATCGTTCTTGGGGTTGCCATTGGCAAAACGGTCGGGCATGAGCAGATAAAGCACGTCTGCGTTGCTAAAACCCTTGTGATCCTCACCACGCATGGCACGCTCCTTGAGCGTATATTTCACTTTCTTCTTGTCGAGCTTCAGCGTCATTTCGCCAGCCTTGGCCCCCTTGAGATTGAGATAAACAAAAAGATAGTTGGGCGAGTCGAGCCTCACCACGGAGTCAACCGTAACGCCAGGATAGTCGGTGGTGACTTCCTTGACATCCCTTACGCCCTTGCCGTAGAACATGAGCTGCAGGCTTGGATCCTTCATGCCCACATACCAGTCGGTGGGATCTATTCTCATTGAGGTTTGAGATTTGAGGTTTGAGGTTTTTGCCTTTCCTGTCGCTTGCATGTTTGCCATACAGAAAATCGCGATAAAGATTAATAACAGTCGTTTCATATCTTGAAATTTATTTCCTTACTACTTTTTTTCCGTCGTGTATCAGCACGCCCGTTGTCGGAGCGGGCAATAGCTGGCCCTGCAGATTATAATATTTGTCGTCCTTTTCAGGCACACCATTCTTCAATCCATCTATGCCCGCAGAGCCATTGTTGAACGTCTTCAACTCCGACAAGGCAGAGGTTGCCCGCCCCGTGCGGCTGTCGAATAGTGGCGCGTTGTACCATCCGCTGAGACTCGTGCCGTGGGCATTGTATTCCGGCCACCACCAGAAAAGGCCGTTCACAAGACTGTGTTTGTTGAGCATCGTGATGAGCGCATCGGTAAAATTCTTCTGTCCCGTGTCGCTGTAAGAATATGTGGAAGAGTAGTCGTAGGTTGTGCCATTCACTGCCCAGGCATACGGGTAGCCCGTCTCAACAATCATTATGTTCTTGGCGGAATAAGTGGTTTCGAGATAGCTTATCGCACCCTCAAGCTCGCTCAATGCACCGTGGAAGTAAGGATAATAGCTCAAGCCGATGATGTCGTAGTCGATGCTTGCGCTTGTCATCTTCTGGAAATAGTTCTTCAACGCCGCATAGTTCTTGTTGTCATTCTGCTGCGAGGTTGACACACGCTCCACGTGGATAATGATTTTCGCGTCGGGACACACCTCTCGCGTAGCCTTCGTCGCCTGTTGCAGCAGATTGGTGAAGCGTGTCCAGTTGCTTGCCGTCGAAGACGGGTAGCAATAATATTTTACCGACGCGGCTTCCGTGCCCCACAACATGCCGTAGCTTATCTCATTGCCCGTCTGCACAAAGTCGGGTTCCGCCCCCACATCCTTCATCTGCTGCAAAGCGTCTTTTGTATATTCGTAAAGCTTCTGCCCAAGCTGTGTGTCACCAAGCGAAGCCCATGCCGCCGGTGTCCACTGTTTGGCTGGGTCAGCCCAACCGTCAGAATAGTGGAAGTCGAGCATCAACTTAAAGCCCGCGTCCTTTATGCGCTTGCCGAGAGTCTTCACATAGTCGAGATCTTGGCACACGTTTGCCTTGTCTGAGGCAGTGTAGTTGCTTGGCTCGACGAAAAGACGCAGGCGCATGGCGTTCCATCCCTCGTCGCCAAGGAAGCTCAGGACATTGCTTATCGCCGTGCCGCCGTGAGTGTAATAGGTAGCCCCAGCTTTCTCGTACTCAGGCAAAAGAGAAATGTCGCCACCAACATATTTTTGCGCGTTGGCACACAAGACTGTGGCGCAAAAAATAGTCGCAATCAGAAGTCTTAAGTTACCCATTTGTTCCATTTACGTTTTATTTTGCAAAAATAGCAAAAGTTTTCGACAACAATCCTCTTTGATATTTAAATTTATGTTATCTTTGCAATGACAAAAGACACCTTGCGATGAGACGACCAGAAATAGTTGCGCAGATAAAGAAAGCAATAAACAAAGTGGACCCAACGGCAACCACAATCCTGTATGGATCCGAGGCGCGTGGCGACGCACGCCCCGACAGCGACATCGACTTGCTCATACTTGTGGATGGGGATAAGCTCGACGTAAAAAGGGAGGAAAAATACACTACACCGCTTTTTATGATAGAATGGGAAAAAGGCGTATTAGTAAGTCCTATGGTCATGCTCCGTAAAGAGTGGGAAAACAGACCAATAGTAACACCGTTTTACCTTAACATTAAAAACGAGGGCATAGTATTATGATGGCAGGATTGGACGATACTGACAGGCAAGCTTTGGTCAATTATAGATTGGAAAGAGCTAATGAGACTATTGAGGAAGCAGAATACATGCTTAAAGGGAATTATTATAATGCTGCCATCAATAGATTATACTACGCATGCTTTTATGCAACAGAGGCTCTTCTTCTTTCTAAAGGAATAAAGGCAAGAACTCATGCAGGCATAAGAGCTATGTTAGGACTTCACTTTATTTCAAAGGGACTCATTTCCATAGAGTCTGGTAAAACTTATGGATTACTCTTTGAGAAAAGACATAGTGGCGACTATGACGACTTCGTTTACAACGACAAAGAGACAGTACTGAACTTCATCCCAAGAGCCAAAGCTTTTATAAGCGAAGTGGAAAAGCTTATAGAAACCAAGTAAAAAAGAAGGCCTGCAAGCTGTTCCTCCTCTCGTAATCGCTTGCAAGCCTAACTATCAACATATCTAATATATAATTACTTCACAACAATCTTCTTGCCCTGATGGATGTAAATGCCTTTTTGCGCAGGCTTTGCGTTCATACGGATGCCCGAAAGGGTGTACCAACCATTGTCGGCATTCAGAGGCTTATCAATAACAATGTTGTTAATGCCAGTGATGGACGACGTGAGGTCGGTAACGGTGAATTTGCCGTTGTTCTTGTCGCTGAGTTCGTAGTATTTGTCGGTCGTTATCGGGCCGATGTCCACAGTCTGGTCTTTGCCACTACCTTGGTCAAAGATGATGTTGAACGAATAGTCAGCGGTGTTGATGTTGAAAGTCTGGTAATACCACGTGTCACCATTGATGGTTGTTGTGGCAGTGATTATCTTGCCAGGCCATGAACCATTGAGCGTGCCGTTGCTGTCCCAAGCATAGAAATAGACAGGAGTTGACCACGACGGGTTCTTGAAATAAACCGTAGCCGTGTGAGCTACGAAAGGCTTCACGGTGTACGTGCGTGTTACGACACCGCTCACGCTGCCATTCTTCAGCAAGCCCACCTTCAGTGTGCAATCAGAAGTTATGTTAATGGAAGTGCCGCTACTCACTTTAGTGCCATTTGAGGCAGTGGGAGTGGAGCCGTCGAGCGTGTACACGAGCTGCGCCCCCGTTGTCACCGAAACAGCAGTAAGCGTCACCGCGAAAACGTCGGAATAAGTACCAGAGGCTTTGTCTGCCCAAGCCGTCTCACAAGATGGCGCAAGATAGTAAGCATAGTGGTAACCGCTCAGTATCTTGACCCAGCGATTGCTTGTCGGCTCAGTCCAACCGCTTCCCACATAGACGAGAAGACGGTTGACATTGTTGACCTTGATAGTGTTGCCATAGTAGCTTGTGCTGGAGCGGTAGTTAGAGTACGTACTTTGATTGGTGATACCAGCGAACTTGCGTGCGTCAATCATCGCCTTTATTTCCTGCTTGTATGCCTTCCAGTGAGGCAGAAAGACACACGGCGTGCCTGGCATGGCAAGCATATAGGCGTTGGCGGCAAGTGTGTCCTTTGACAGTGGACCTTTGCTTGAACCGTCGGCACGCACCTGCGTATCGTGGTTCTCCACAAACGTCACCGCATACCGATTGTAGTTGGAGTCGTGCATCAAGTTGTTTGTGCTGTTGAGCTTACTCCAATCGTTGCCGTCGACGGCATCGCGCACATTGTACTTGAACTGGAAGTCGAAAGCCGCGCTGTATGGCACATCGTCTATCTTAGTGGCATTTATCCAATTTTCAATGGTCTGGTTGCTGTCCCAACATTCGCCCACGGAATATTGCACTCCCGCTGCTTTGTTGTACTCGCCCACGTGCGAACCGTTGAAGCCCTTCACCATGTCGTAGCGGAAGCCCGTGTAGCCAAGGTCGTTGAGCAGGAAGTTCTCATACGCCTTTATTATGGTCTGCACATTCGCGCTCTTGTGGTCGAGGTCGCGCATTCCACCCCAGTCTTCGCCCTCGTCGTTGTTCGAGCTGAGGCTTACACCTTCCTTATCCGCCTCAGTCTTGGTGGCTCCACCGTCGTCGTTGGCTACGATGTCGGTGCTTTGCATCTGGTAGGTAACCCCATTGTACGTCTCTGCGGGGAAGGTGAACCACCCCGTAGTGTTGCGGTGGTTGACCACAACGTCGGCAATGGTGCCAATGCCATTGTCCTTGAATGTCTTAATCATGGAGCGCAACTGCGCTTCTGTGCCGAAACTGGAGTTCTGGTTCCAATAATAATAAATGTCATAGCCCATCGATGTGGGGTTTTGGCACTTTCCGCTTTGCGGCACCCAAATGAGGTCGAAATAGCCCTTGAAGTCATTGACCTGACTTTCAAGGTTTGTCCACTGCGAGTCGGAAAACGAGTCCCACGAGAAGCCCTGAAGCATCACGCCGCCGTAGTTGGCGGGCCAGCCCTGCGCCCACAGCCCCGTAGGCAGGGCGAGCAAGGCTGCAAGAAAAAGATGGTAGAAGTGTTTCATGCGTAAAAAGCGTAAAATCTTGATATACTGCAAAGTTACGCAATATCCGTCGCTCGATGTTGCATGATTTACATCAATTTGCAATTATTGCTGCGCAACCGATTGCATTACCAACAAAGATGCACGGAAAACAGAACTGCCGCATACTCTCGCTGAATAAAAGTTTGTCTCGCAGATTTAGCAGATTACGCAGTTTTTTCTCAGAACCAAGCAAAACGCAATAGTGGTAGAGAGAAAATCTGCGTAATCTGCTAAATCTGCGAGACATTAAAAAGGCTCGAAGAGAATGATGCGTTCAGCCCTACGCCTGTTTCTTCTCCGGGTCGCGGTTCTTGTAGGAGAACTTGTGGCCTTGGAGCATGTTCTTCGGGTCAAGAGCCTTGTCAAGCTCCTCCTTAGACATGAGGCCCTTCTCAAGC
>CAZTUD010000068.1:0-11754 GCA_964616945.1 uncultured Prevotella sp.
GGGTCGTCGGTGGTGCAGACGGTCTCCACATTATACTTTTCAAGCAGCCCCCACGGTGTCAGTGAGGGGTCGTTGGCGAGCTTGTCGTTGCATTCGTCGTAGATTTCCCTTGCCGTCTCCGGATTCAGCGTCTTGGTTATGCCGAATGCTGTCCTCAGCTCAAGGTGTGTCCAGTGGTAGAGAGGGTTGCGGAAAGTGTAGGGCACGGTCTCTGCCCATTTCTCGAACTTCTCCCAGTCGCTTGTGTCCTTGCCTGTGCAGTAGCGTTCTGCCACGCCGTTCGAGCGCATGGCACGCCACTTGTAGTGGTCGCCGCCAAGCCATACCTCGGTGATGGAGCGGAAACGCTTGTTTCCTGCAACTTGCTTAGGGTCGAGGTGGCAGTGGTAATCTATGATGGGCATCGTTGCCGCATGTTCATGATAAAGCTTGCGCGACGTTTCTGTCTGTAGCAGAAAGTCGTTGTCCATAAATTGTTTCATATAAATTTTGGCCTGTTTTGTTTGTAAACGCAGTTTTGCCCGATATATTTTGTTTTGTTGCGGCAAATTGTGCCATTTGTGTTCGCTGTGCTTGTGTGTCATAAAAAATGTTATATGGAGGTTGTGCCTGTTAGTGGTTGGAGGGGTGGGGGTCGTCATAAATAAAACTAAAAAGCGAATATAAAGGATTATGATGAAGAAGAATTATCTTGCCGCCCTGGTCATGCTTGTGGCGTTTACGGGTGTTGGCCAGGCTGCCCAGAAGAAGGACCTTGTGCAATATGCCAACACGCTGCAGGGCACCAACTCCGATTTCGGCCTCAGCCGCGGCAACACATTCCCTGCCACCGCCATGCCATACGGCGTGCACGAGTGGTCGCCGCAGACTGGCAAGAACGGCGACGGGTTCAAATACACTTACGCCGCCGACAAGATAAGGGGCTTCGGGCAAGCTCACCAGTGCTCGCCGTGGGTGAGCGACTATGGCGTTTACACGCTGATGCCCGAAGTGGGTACTCTGGAAGTCAACGAGGAAAAGAGAGCAAGCAAGTTCAGCCACAAGAACGAGCTTGGCCGCCCACATTATTATACTGTCACTTTCGACAACGGCATAAAGACGGAGCTTGCGCCCACCGACCGTGGCGTGCACTTCCGCTTCTCCTATCCCAAGAGCAAAGACGCATGGCTCGTGCTTGACGGCTACACCGACATGAGCGAGATAAAGATAGACCCCAAGAAGCGTGAGATACGCGGATGGGTGAACAACCAGCGTTTCGTCAACCACTCGCAGAACTTCCGCAACTATTTCATCATTCGTTTCGACAGGCCCTTCGCCGACTATGGCGTGTGGGAAAACCAGAAAGGCGAAGTCTTCAAGGGCAAGGCCGACGGCAGTGGCAAAGGCTACGGGGCTTACATAAAATTCAAGCCTGGCACAAAGGTGCAGGCGAAGGCTGCTTCGTCATACATCAGTTATGAGCAGGCTGAGGTTACGCTTGATCGTGAGCTTGGTAAGGACAAGACGTTGGAACAGACCAAGGCGCGGGGCTACAATGTGTGGAACGACCTGTTCAACCGCGTGCTTGTGGAGGGTGGTACCGACGCGCAGATGCGCACGTTCTACAGCTGCCTCTTCCGCGCCAACCTCTTCTCGCGCCGCTTCTACGAGATAAAGGCTGACGGCACACCTTATTATTATAGTCCCTACGACGGCAAGATTTACGACGGCTACATGTACACCGACAACGGCTTCTGGGACACTTTCCGCTCTCAGTTCCCCCTGACCAACATTCTCCATCCCACGCAGCAGGGACGCTACATGAAGGCCATGCTCCACGTGCAGGAAAAAGAGTTGGGCTGGTTTCCGTCGTGGTCGTTCCCCGGCGAGACAGGCGGCATGCTTGGCAACCACAGCATCTCGCTCTTTGCCGATGCTTGGGCGAAGGGCATACGCACCGTCAACCCCGACTCGCTGCTGAAAGGCTACGCCCACGAGGTGTTCAACAAGGGACCTTTCGGCGGAGCCAACGGGCGTGGCTGCTGGCACGAGTATTTCACCCTCGGCTTCGTGCCGTTCCCGCTGTCCCACGGCTGTGTGTCGCAGACTTTGGAGTATGCCTACGACGACTGGTGCGCCTACCAGCTCGCAAAGGAGACTGGCAACAAGTTCTATGAGCAGATTTTCGCCCGCCACATGTACAACTATCGCAACCTATGGGATCCTGCCACGGGCTTCTTCCGCGGACGTGGCGACGACGGCAAGTTCTATGAGCCGTTCGACCCGCTGGCATGGGGTGGCCCCTATACCGAGGGCAACGCTTGGCACTACATCTGGTCGGTGTTCCAGGACGTGCAGGGGCTCATCAACCTCTTTGGCTCCGACGAGGCGTTCACCACAAAGATAGACTCTGTGTTCGCGCTGCCGAGTGTCGTCCACGAAGGCTGGTACACCTATCACATCCACGAGATGAAGGAGATGGAGATTGCCGGCTTCGGGCAATACGCCCACGGCAACCAGCCTATACAGCACATGATTTACCTCTACAGCTATGCCGGGCAGCCCTGGAAGACGCAGTACTGGGTGCGTCAGGTGATGGAGCGCCTCTACAACGGCACAGAGAACGGATTCCCTGGCGATGAGGACCAGGGCGGCATGTCGTCGTGGTATGTGCTGAGCGCGCTTGGGCTTTACGCCGTTACGCCGGGCACCAACCAGTATGTCATAGGCAGCCCCGTGTTCAAGAAGGCTACCATAACAATGGAGAACGGCAACAAGTTCGTCATCGAGGCCAACAATAACGGTCCCAAGAACTATTACATTGAGAGTGGCACGCTCAACGGCCGCAACCTTGACAAGAATTACATCACCTACGACGACATAGCCCGTGGCGGCAAGCTCACCTTTGAAATGGGTGCCGAACCCAACAAGAGCCGCAACACCACAAAGGCTTCGTCGCCCTACTCGCTGTCAAGAGCCGAATAAATCGGCGGAAAGCATCGCAACGCCCCAAATCTTCAGTATAAACAATGTATCATTCAGGAAACATTAGGGCAGCCTTGTTGGCATTGCTTTGTATGGTGGCCGTCGCCGCGCCAGCCGCAGGCGACTACGCCCACCGTGTGAACACGCTCATCGGCACCAAGGGAGCCGGGCTTACGTCGGGCTATCTGTATCCGGGAGCCACCTACCCCCACGGCATGGTGCAGTTTACGCCATCCTACTTCTCAAAGCTGGCGGGGTTCGTCATCAACCAGAACAGTGGCGGCGGCTGCGAGCACATGGGCAACTTCCCCACGTTCCCGCTGAAAGGCAAGCTGAGGGTTTCGCCCGACAAGATACGCAATGCCCGCATTGGCATCAGCGACGAGAGCGGCCATGCGGGCTATTACCAGGCCAGGGTGCAGGACGACATTCTGGCGCGGTTCACCGTTACCGAGCGCACGGGCATGGCACGCTATGAATACCCCGAAGGGCAGGACTATGGCTCCGTCATCATTGGCGCGGGCATTGCCGCCACGAAGATTACGGAGGCGGCAGTGGTGATTACAGCCCCCGACAAGTGCGAGGGCTATGCCGATGGTGGCTATTTCTGCGGCATACGCACGCCCTATAAGGTATATTTCGCCGCCGAGTTTGACGTTGCGGCGGTGGAGAGCGGCACTTGGAAGCGCACGGTGCTGCATTCTGGCGACGACTTTGCCGAAGGCGAGTATTCGGGTGTGTATTTCACGTTCGACACGAAGAAGCATCCCGTCGTACAATACAAGATAGGCGTGTCTTACGTCTCTGTGGAGAATGCCAAGGAAAACTTGCGCACGGAGAACAGTGGCTGGAACTTCGCCGCCGTGCAGCAAGCCGCCGAGCGCAAGTGGGACGGCTTTCTTGGCAAGTTTGAGGTTACGGGCGGCGAGCCCGCGCGCGTGGAGCAATTTTACACCCACCTCTACCGCAGCTTCATCCATCCAAGCGTCTCAAGCGATGTCAACGGCGACTACATGGGTGCCGACTTCCGCGTGCACAAGGCGCAGTCGAAGCAATACACCATGTTCAGCAACTGGGACACCTACCGCACGCAGATACAACTGTTGTCAATCATCGAGCCTGACGTGGCCTCCGACATAGTGCTGTCCCACCAGCAGTTTGCCGAGCAGTCGGGAGGCTCGTTTCCCCGGTGGGTGCTTGCCAACATCGAGACAGGCATAATGCAGGGCGACCCCACGTCAATACTGGTGGCCAACGCATGGGCTTTCGGCGCACGCAACTACGACCCCAAGCCCTTGTTCGACATAATGAGGAAAGGCGCGGAAGTGCCCGGCTCAAAGTCGCAGGACGTGGAGACACGCCCCTACCTGAAAGAATATTTGGAGAAAGGCTATTGCCCCGCCTCCATACAGCTTGAATACACCAGTGCCGACTTCGCCATCGGGCAGTTCGCGCTCCACGCCGTGGGCGACGAGTTCGCCAGCTGGCGCTACTTTGGCTATGCACGCTCGTGGAAGAACTTGTTCAATCCTGAGACTGGTTGGTTGCAGTCGCGCAACGAGGACGGCTCGTGGAAGAATTTGGGCGACGACTGGCGTGAGGCCACCTACAAGGATTATTTCTGGATGGTGCCATACGACATTGCGGGTCTCATAAAGTTGTGCGGGGGCGACAAGAAAGCCATTGCCCGCCTCGACGAATACTTCACGCGCCTTGACGCTGGCTATGGCGACACTTGGTTTGCCTCTGGCAACGAGCCGAGCTTCGGCGTGCCGTGGGTTTACAACTGGACGAGCCAGCCTTGGAAGACCTCGCAGGTGGTCCGCCGCACGCTCAACGAGCAATACAAGGATGCCATAAACGGACTGCCGGGCAACGACGACCTCGGTGCGATGGGTGCGTGGTATGTGTGGGCTTGTGTGGGACTTTACCCCGAAATACCCGGTGTGGCGGGCTTCTCCCTCAACGCCCCCATCTTCCCGTCGGTTACAATTCATTTGCCAAAGGCCGACATCACCATCAACGGCGGCTCGGAGAAGCGGCCTTACATCAGGTCGTTGAAAATCAACGGCAAGAGTTTCAACGCCACGTGGGTGGATTGGGAGAGACTTTCTTCCGGGGTCGTGCTCGACTATTCCACTTCCGCCTCTCCTGTCAAGTCGTGGGGCACCGTCGTCGCGCCTCCCTCCTACGAGTGAGATTACGTTTGCGGTGTGGCTTCTCTCGCAGATTTTGCGGATAAGCTGATTTTATTCTTTTCTTTTAAAGCGTATAAGACGATTTCGCAGATTTTCCTCAGAACCAAAGGACACGCCATTGGGTTATGGGAAAAATCTGCGAAATCTGTGGGAGGCAGTGCCACAAGAGTAACAGCCTACCTCACTACTTTCAGTGTCGCCACCTTGTGGTCGCCGCCCAGTGCGTTGACAATGTACACGCCACGTGCCAGACCGCCTAAGTCTGCGGTGGCGGCATTTGTCGTGAGCACAGCCTTGCCTGTCATGTCGCTGACGGTGATGTGCCTGATGCCCGACGGTGAGCTGGCGGTGATGCGGCAGTTGGCGTAGCTGATGGTTGGTGTTGAGGGCTGGATAGTCTCACGTATGCCAGAAGTAGAATGCTTCTTTTCCATGCGGTAGATGCGTGCGTCGCGCCCAGGGCAGCTGTAGGGTATGGCGGTTGCCGTGGGCGTTACTGTCTGCCCTGTCCACAGCTCCTTTATCGTGCCTATTTCCGTCGGGTCTATGCCGAGCTTGTCGAAGGCCATTGTCGCTGCGTTGACACTGGTCTCGTAGTTCATCACCACGAAATAGTAGTAGAGCGAGTCCTCGTTCTGGAAGAAGTTCTCCGCCCCCGTGCCGCTGCTGCTTATGCCCGTTACGGGGCGGAACGACGAGCACGTGCGCGGAATGACGTTTATGTCCTCGTTGGTGAGGAACTTCATTGCCCAGTTGCGCTCCATCGCGGGTCGTCCGGCAGACACTTGGTCGCTGAAGTTGTCGCCCGTGAGGTATGCGCCGCATATCACGCCCGACGTTACGCGCGCCTGCCTCACGCCGTCGCTCTCGCCGCTGTTAAGCACGAGGTGGTCAGGGTCGTTGCAGAAATAGAGCTTGTCGAGCCACCACCCGTAGGAGAGGCTGTTCATCATGTATTTTGTCTGGCTTATGGAGCCGAAGGCATCGCAGCTGATGCGGCGGCCGTGGGCATACTGGTAGGGGAAGAGAGGGGCTATGGAGAGGTCGATGTAAACGTCGTCGCCCATTATCTCCTTCACTTTCTGCTTGAAGAACGCCATTCCCTGGTTGTATGCCTGCAGGCCAGTGTGCACGTTCTTGTCATACCACGAGTCGGCCTCTATTGCGCCGTTGCTCAGGAAGTCGCTCTTGAGATATTTTATGCCCCAGCGCTTGAAGCGGTTGAGGTTGAAGACTATCTCAATCTTTGTCGCCGGGTGAGTGGGGTCGTTGCAGTAGGCACCGTCCACTTTCACGAACTCGCCGTTGGCTCTCAGCCATCGGTCCTTTGCCACATATTTCGACGTGCCCGTGATGGCATGCGTGGAGTCGCTGTTCCAGTCGCTGAACGGGCCTGTGTAAAGGCCGGGTATCATGTTGTGCTCGTTGCAGTAGGCTACGAAGTTCTGTATGTCCGCGTCGGTGAGGTTGTTGTTCCAGTAGGAGTCAAGGCTCATCACCACCTTGCCGTCGGCGGCCTCGAACGAGTGCACGCGCAGGCTGTCGTTGATGAAGTTGGCCACGTCTATGGCTCCGGCGTAGCTAAGCTTGGTCTGCATCACGCCCCACGAGTTCCAGCCCACGGGCTTGGCGCCGCTCCATTCCCACCCAGGGGCCACTTTCAGGCACGCTTGCGCAAACGTCTCCAGTCCGTCGCGCCAGTCGTCGAACATTCCCATCATGAACCTCGCGCTGCTCACGGTCTCGCCGACGACCGAGCCGTGGGGCAGGCCGTTGCTGTGGCTCCAGTAGTCCACGTAGCCCGAGCGCAGGTCGAACGCCAGTATGTCGGTGTAGTTGTCGGCCTTGGCGTGCACTATGCTTTTCCACGTGTCGTGGTCCACGGCTCCCGCCACGAGGCCGTAGCGTGTCTCGCCGTTGTAGATGGCGTTCACCGAGTAGGCGTTGGTCTCACGTGGGTTGCCGTCGCCGTCGCGGTTGCATATCATCGACTGGTAGCTCACCCATGCGTCGTTGTCGAACGGCACGTAGAGCATCCTGTTTGCCGTCTTCTCACTGCCCGTGGGCAGGAACGTGGCCGTCGTCTCTGTGGAGATTGGCGACAGGAAGTTGCTCTGTAGGCTGTTGCCCTTGCCGTCGAGCGTGAGGCTTGTGATGAAGTAGGGCAGGGTGGGGTAGAAGGCGAACTGCTGCCTCATTTCCACGCCGTCGGCGAGGGCGTAGGTGAAGGTGTAGCGCATGCCGCTTCCGAACTCGTCGCTTACGGTTTCCGAGCTCATGCCCTTGTATTCTGCGTTGTTCGATGTCGCCTCAGTGGTGCTTCCGCTGCCCACGGTATAGTGGGCGGCGGCGTAAACGCCTGAGAATATTGCCTTGCCGTCCTTGCCGATGGCAAGAGTCTTAGAGCCGTCGTCGTAGGTTATGGTCCACCCCTCCTCGTTTATTGTCTGGGCGTGGGCTGGCAAGGCGACCGCTATGGCCAGCGCGATGAATGAAAGCAGTTTGTACATTGGTTGACAGTGAATGGTCATGGTTGTTATAGTTTCTTCAATAAGTAAACGTTTACGTCTTTTGTGGCGACGGGCATTCCCTGCGACAGGTCGGCGTGCTTGCCTGACCACAGCTCTGTGGCCTCGAAGAGGTCGAACGACTCTATGCCGAGCCTTTCGGGGCTTATGGTGAACGTTTTGTTGCTGTCGCCGTAGTTGAAGCACACGAGATAAATGTCGCCATTTGCCTCATGCCTCACGAAGCAGTTCTCGCATTTGTCGTCGTCGCCCTCAAGAGGCTTGAACGCCACGCCCGTAGCCATGCGGTTGATGGCTGGGTTGGTGAGATAGCTCATGGCACGGCTCTTGGCTATCCTGTCGCCGGGCTCGCTGAAGTCGTCGCCTATGATGTAGAGGCCCGTTATTGCCGACGACGTGATGCGCGCGCGGTTCTCGCCGTCGGATGCGTCGCGCAATACCACGTGGTCGGCGTCGTTGAAGTCATAGACGCGGCCCACCCACCAGCCGTAGCTCAGGGCGTTCATGGTATATTCGGTGTCCTTCATCTTGTTCCATGCGTCGCAGGCTATGCGCCGGCTCTGGGCATATTGCGCCGGGAAGATGGGCGAGATGGAGAGGTTGAGATACATGTCGTGGAAGAGTGAATCCAAGAGTCTCATGCCGTAGTTGTAGGCTTGCGTGCCGGTGGTTATGCCCTTGCCGTGCCAGTGGTCGGCTTCCATGCGCCCGTGGGTCATGAAGTCCATCTTCACGTATTTGAAGCCCAGCGTGCGGAACTTGTCGGCAATGTCTTCCATCGTTTTCCTTATGGCGGGGTGCGTTGGATCAACGGCGTAGGCTCCGTCAAGTTCCTGTGGCTTGCCGTTGGCGTAGAGCCACACGTCCTTGTATTTATATGAGGTGCCAGGCACCTGCCTGTCGCTGTTCTTGCTCCAGTCGGCGAATGGTGTCCAATAGACGCACGGCACCTGTCGGCGCTGTCGGCACTTGTCGGCGAAATCTTTCAGTTCTGCGTCGGAGAAGCTGTTCCATCCTGAATCGATGCCTATGTAGGCGAGGCTGTCGGCATTGGCGAAGCTGTGGTTTTGCAGGTTGTCGGCGAAGAATGCGGACACCTCTGTGGCGTTCTTGTGGTTTACGCCGAACTGTAGTGTTCCCCAGCTGTTCCAGCCGAATGGCATCGCCTTGTCCCATTTGCGGGGCGGGGTGATGGCTGCGTTGGCGTCGGCGAATGTGTCGAGCCCATGCCGCCAGTCGTCGAATACGCCTATGAGGAAGCGTGCCGAGCCGACTGTTCGCCCGCTCACGGCGCCGTGGGGATTGCGGTCGCGCGTGAGTTCGTCAGCCACGCCGCTGAACAGTTTCAGGCTTGTGCCTTTTCCCTTGATGTCTATGGCGTTCTTCCACGTGTCGTGGTCGATGGCTCCCATCACTATGCCCGCCCTCGACTTTGCGTTGTACACGGCTGTAACCTCGTAGGAGCGCAAGTCGTTGCGTGCGGCGGAGTCGGAGCGGAAGCGAATCCAGCAGTCGTTGTCGAATGGCACGAACAGCTGGCGGTTGCCGGGCGAGCGGAAGGCGTCGCCCGTGGCGTTGCTCACGAGTGGGGCTATGTAGTTGGTGGAGATTTGTCCAACAGCCGTGATGGTTGCCGACACTGTGAGGAACTTATCGTAGATGCGGAATGTCTGCACAAGTCGTGGCAGCCCCTTGCCCTGGTAGGTCACCGTCCACAACTTGGCCTTGCCGAGCTTGTCAGTAGTCTTGCCCTGTGTGGTCTTGTGCTTGGGGTAGTCGCGTGCCGAAAGCGTCTTGCCACCGAAGGCGAACTCGGCGGTTGCCTGGCTCGCTATGGTCTTGCCGCCGTAGGCTATGCTCACGCCCTTGTCGAAGTCCAGCTTCCACTTGCCGCAGGTTAATGTCTCGCCTGCGTGGAGACATGCGGGCAGAAAGGCTGTGGCCGATGCGAGTAACAATCTTGTAATGTGCATTTTGTAGAGTTGTTTTTTCTTGATTTATGTGCTACAAAATTAGCCATTTCCTTTCTGCTTGTCAATTATAATCATTCCATAAATTAGCTTGTTTGTCGCAAAGTGGCGTGCGTGGTGCTTATTTGCCAGTTTTTTCCTTGCTTGACGCAAACTCCTTTGGTGTCATGCCGAACTGCTTTTGGAAGAGCTTTATGAAGTAGGACGGCGAGCTTATGCCCACCATCTCGCACACTTCGTTGGTGCGGTAGCCCTGCTCGCGCATCAGCTCCGCCGCCTTCTTGAGCTTTATGAGGCGTATGAAGTCGATGGGCGTGAGGTTCGACACCTCCTTTATCTTCCTGTGCAGGCTTGAGCGGCTCATGCACATCTCGCTTGCCAGCTGCTCCACGTTGAAGCCTGGCGTGCGCAGGTTGGCTATGATGGTGTCGGAAATCTTTTTCATGAAATCCTCCTCCGCCTTGTTTGTCTTCGAGTTTTGTACTGGCAGGTAGGGCTTGTGGAGGAAGCTCTCGCGCTCCCGCTGCCTGTTGGCGAGCAGCGCGTCGGCCTGTGTCTTCAGATGGGCGAACGAGAACGGCTTCTCTATGTAGGCGTCGGCTCCGGCCCGCAGCCCGTCGAGGCGGTTCTCTAAGGTGTTTCGTGCCGTGAGCAGGATTATGGGAATGTGGCTCACCTCTATGTCGGCCTTTATGGCGCGTGTCATCTCTTCGCCGTCCATAACGGGCATCATCACGTCGCTGACGATGAGGTCCACGTGCTCGCTCTTGGCTTTCTCCAGCCCCTCCTTGCCGTTTTGCGCTGTCAGGATGTTGTACTGGCCTTTCATGTTGTCCACAATCATTTCCATCACCTCGGCGTTGTCCTCCACTATAAGGAGCGTGTAGTCCTTGGTCTTGCCGGTGTCAGGTTCATAGTCTTCTATGGTGTCATTGCTCATGTCAACGGCGTTGTCGGCAATGCAGGTGTCGCTGGTGTCGATGACATATTCCTGGTGCAACGGCAGCCGCAGCACGAAAGAGTTGTATTCTGACGTGGTGTCTATGGTGAGTGTGCCGTTGTGCAGTTCCGCCAATGAGCGTGCCAGTGGCAGCCCGAT
Organism: uncultured Prevotella sp.; assembly: GCA_964616945.1. Classification (GTDB taxonomy): domain Bacteria; phylum Bacteroidota; class Bacteroidia; order Bacteroidales; family Bacteroidaceae; genus Prevotella. The sequence continues at coordinate 10,760 of CAZTUD010000068.1, forward strand.
GCCGGAGCCCGACGTGTTCTCAGTGCCTTCCAGCCTCGTGAACGGTTGGAATATCTCGTCGGCCTTGTCGGCGGGAATTTTTGCCCCGTCGTTTTGCACGTTGACGAGCAGGAAGCCGTCGCCAGTCTTGCGTACTATGACTTGTATGAATGTTTCCGAGTATTTGCGGGCATTGTTGAGCAGGTTGCTCATTATCTTCGTGAATGCCTCCGGGTCTATGGGCATCACGATGGAGTCTTGCTCTGTGTCTAAGCTGATGGTCTTGTCCATGCCGCTTATAGACGGCTCGAAGCGCGAAATAAGTTCCTTGACGTGCCTCACCACGTCGGTGTTTACAAAGTTGAGTTTCATGCTTTTCGCGTCCATGCGGCGGAAGTCGAGTAGCTGGTTTATGAGGTTCAGCAGCCGTCGGCAGTTCTTCTTTATGGCGAGCAGGTTCTTTTGCGCGGCAGGGCTTTTCACCTTTGCCGCGTCTATGCTCTCCACCGAGCCGTTGATGAGCGTCAGCGGCGTGCGCAGCTCGTGGGTGATGTCGGTGAAGAAGCTTATCTTCGCCTCCATCAGCTCCTTGCTTTGCGCCTCCTTGAACCTGCGCTCGCGGCGTGCCATGAGGCGTGCCTGCCGCCGCTGCAGCGATTGTAGGATGCAGAAGATGGCGAGGACGGCCAGTGCCACATATATTATCTTGGCAAGCGTCGTCGACCACCACGGATGGCTGACGTTTATCGTGAGCGTGCGCCCTGCCGCGTCGTCGCCCGCAAGGCGTATGCGCAGCTTGTAACTGCCGGGCTGCAGCTGCGAGTATTTTATGCCTGCGCCAGTTGTTGAGGCGTTCCAAGTCTTGTCCACGCCGACGAGCATGTATTCTATGTTTTCGCTCTCTATGCCAGTGTAGTTCAACGTCGACACGTCGAGGCTGAGGGTGGAGAAGCTGTATGGCAGGCTGATGCTCTTGGCGTGTACGATGTTGGTGTCGAGTATGTTGCTGTTTTCGG
>CAZTUD010000069.1:0-10365 GCA_964616945.1 uncultured Prevotella sp.
GCTGGATTTACTCCGACCTCACCTATGACTTCACCCAAGACACGTCGCCTGGCTCGGCATTCGCTGCCGACCTCGCCATCTACTATCAGACCTATCCCATGATAAGCGGACATGAGTGCCAGCTCGGCTTGGGCATGAACATATCCAACATAGGCAGCAAGATTTCGTTTGGCGGAAGCGACTACAACGAGTTCATCCCTACGAACCTGCGCATAGGAGCCGCACTAAAATACCCCATCGACGACTTTAACAACATCACCATTGCCGCCGATGCCAACAAGTTGCTCGTCCCCACATACCCCAAGCAGGAGGAAGGCGAGTCCACGGAGGCCTACCAGCAGCGCGTACAGAAAGACTACTACGATGTTTCGAGCATCGGCGGCATCTTCAAGAGCTTCAGCGACGCTCCCGACGGCTTCAAGGAAGAAATGGAGGAAATACAGTGGAGCGTGGGAGCCGAATATACCTACAACGACCGCTTCTCTCTCCGCGCGGGTTATCACCACGAGAGCGAGAACAAGGGCAACCGCAAGTATTTCACCGTAGGGGCAGGTTTCAGGATGAGCGCATTCCAGCTCGACGCGGGCTATGTCATAGCTACGGCGAAGAGCAATCCGCTCGACCAGACGCTGAGATTCTCGCTGACTTTCGACATGGACGGAATAAAAGACTTGTTCAAAAAGAAGTGAGCCATGTTTAGGGTAGGATTCGGTTATGATGTCCACAAGCTGGTTGCTGGGCGCGACCTCATTCTTGGGGGAATAAAGATTGACTTTCAGAAAGGTCTTCTCGGTCACAGCGATGCCGACGTGCTGATACATGCCATCTGCGACGCGCTGCTCGGTGCCGCAAACATGCGCGACATAGGCTACCATTTCCCCGACACGTCAGCTGAAACTCTCAACATGGACAGCAAGATTATTCTGAAAAAGGTGATAGAGCTTATCGCGACAAAAGGCTATAAGGTCGGCAACATTGACGCTACTGTATGCGCCGAGCGGCCAAAGCTCAACCCACACATACCCACAATGAAAGCTTGCCTCGCAAATGTCATCGGCTGCGACGAAGACCAGATAAGCCTAAAAGCGACTACCACCGAGAAACTCGGCTTCACGGGGCGCGAGGAAGGCATATCGGCGTATGCCGTCTGCCTGATAACAAAATAATGTGCAAAAAAAATACGCTAAGACTCATCAACGAGCCCCAGCGTAAAGCCTATGTTTAACTAAAAATCCTTTTCGAATTAAATGAAAACCTCCCGGCTTTCATTGTTTCCGTTAAACAATCTATCAAATCTACCTTAAACCTAATAACTAAAAACCTAAATCTATTACTACTAACCTAAACAATCTATTAACCTTTTGACATCGCAAAGTTAATACAAATTTCATTTTCCCGCAACAATTACGTATTACTTTTTGTAGAAATTCCAATCTTTCTTGATATAAATCAATTATTTGTGTTCGAACACAGCTACTTTTTATAAGATTTTACGCCAGTTTGCTATAAAATTGGTTTTGGCAAGGTTTTTTACGTTGGCATTCCGAAAACGCGTCAGGGAAATGTTGAAAATAAAATTCGCTTTTTTCTTTGCCATTCGCCACACTTGCATTACCTTTGCCAACAGAAAACGATAACAACGACAATGAGAGTTCTGATAGTGAACACCAGCGAAAGGGCAGGTGGGGCCGCAGTGGCCTCAAGCCGCCTAATGGATGCCTTGAACAACAATGGAGTGAAGGCGAAGATGCTTGTGATGAACAAGGAAACCGACAACATTACGGTCGTCGGCATCAAGGGCAAGCTCCGCAAGCGCATCCACTTCCTTTGGGAAAGGTGGTGCGTTTACTGCCACTTGCACTTCAGGCGCAACCATTTGTTCGAGCTTGACTTGGCAAACACCGGTATCGACATCACAAGGCTTCCAGAGTTCAAGGAAGCCGACATCATCCACCTCGCCTGGATAAACCAAGGATTTCTGTCGCTGAACGGCATAAGAAAAATCATCAGGAGCGGCAAGCCAATAGTGTGGACCATGCACGACCTTTGGCCGGCCACAGGCGTGTGCCACGCCACCCTCGGCTGCATGGCCTACAAGGGCGTCTGCCACAACTGCCAATACCTGCCAGGACATGGCTCCGCCAACGACCTCTCCACACGCATCTACAACCGCAAGAAGAAGCTCTACCGCAACAGCGGCATACACTTCGTGGCTTGTAGCAAATGGCTTGGCGACCAAGCAAAGCAAAGCAGCCTGCTCACGGGCTTGCACGTGGAGAACATTCCCAACCCCATCGACACCCACATATTTTACAAGAAAGACAAGAAACAGGCACGGCTCCACTCCACACTGCCTGCTGACAAGCGCATCATACTCTTTGTCTCACAGCGCGTCACCCTCGAGCGCAAGGGCATTGCCCTTTTCACCGAGGCTATAAGCAAGCTCACTACCCAATACCCCACGATGCGACAAGACACAGTGATAGCCATCCTCGGCGGACACGCCGACGAGGTTACCGACCAACTGGCATTGCCGTCCTATCCCCTCGGCTACATCTCCAACGAGCGACAAATAGTTGACATCTACAACTCCGCCAACGTGTTCGTCAACCCATCTCTCGACGAGAACCTTCCCAACACCATCATGGAGGCAATGGCGTGCGGTGTGCCGTCGGTGGGATTCAAGGTGGGCGGCATCCCGGAAATGATAGACCACCAGAAGAACGGCTACCTTGCCAAATACAAGGATGTTGACGACCTGGCGGCAGGCATACACTGGGCACTCGCCGAAGCCGACAGGGATGCAGTCAGTCGCCAATGCCTCCAAAAGGTGTATGCCTACTACTCGCAACGCAGCGTGGCGATGAAGTACATAGAGGTGTACAACCAAGCCTCGGCATTCAAGAACTACAAGATATAGCCGGCATGATAAAGTTTACAATAGCAACCTGCACGTTCAACGCCGCGCCCGTCCTGCAGCGCACGCTCGACAGCGTAAGACATCAAAGCTATGCCCACGTGGAACACCTCATACTCGACGGGCTGTCGAAAGACAACACCGTAGGTCTGGCTATGGCGTACAAGGCAAAGTCTGACAAGGAAGAAAACGGGCACGAAATCGTGATAATGTCGGAGAAAGACGGTGGGCTGTACGATGCCATGAACAAGGGCATACGCCACGCCACGGGCACATACATAGTCTTCCTCAATGCTGGCGACACCTTTCCCAACAACGACACTTTGGAAAACATTGCCGCCTCGGTGGGCGAAGGCGAGCAACTGCCTGGCGTACTCTATGGCAACACCGACATAGTTGACAACGACGGACACTTCCTGCGTCACCGCCGCCTGTCGCCATCGAAAAAGCTTTCGTGGAAATCGTTCAAGTGGGGCATGCTGGTCTGCCACCAAGCATTCTATGCCCGCACCGACATAGCAAAATTAATGCCCTACAACCTCGACTACCGTTTCTCCGCCGACGTTGACTGGTGCATACGCATAATGAAAGAATGCGCCAGACGCAAGCTGCCGCTGAGAAACGTAAACGAGGTGATTGTCAACTACCTCGACGGAGGCATGAGCATCAAGAACCACAAGGCATCGCTGAAAGAGCGGTTCGAAGTGATGGCAAACCACTACGGCTATGCTCAGACATTGCTACTGCACGCATGGTTCGCCATACGCTCACTGACAAAGAAATAGAAAACCAACCTACATTCAAGACACAATTATCCCTAATAACAAACATCTAAACAATGGTGAAAATCAGTAAAAAGACAACCACGGAAATACGCGACTACGTAATGATTACCGTCGCAATGGTCAGCTACTGCATAGGCTGGACAATGTTTCTGCTGCCCAACAACATCCCCACGGGCGGCGTACCGGGCATCTCGTCCGTGCTCTTCTGGGGCACTGGATTCCCTGTGCAGACTTCCTACTTCATCATCAATGCTGCCCTGCTCATCGCCGCCCTCAAAATTCTCGGTTGGCGCTTCTGCGTGAAGACAATCTACGCAGTGCTTGTCCTCACAGGCCTCACCACCTTCGCACGCAGCAATGTGGGTAGCATGCACCTGCTCTCCGACCAACCGTTCATGGCGAGCATCATCGGAGCCATTTTCTGTGGTAGCGGCGTGGGCATGGGGCTTGCCTTCAATGGCTCTACGGGCGGCACCGACATCATTGCCGCCATTGTACACAAATACCGCGACATAAGCCTCGGCAGGGTCATCATGCTGTGCGACATCGTCATCATCTCGTCATCTTATCTCGTCTTCCACGACTTCGAGCAGGTCATCTACGGCTACGTGGTACTACTCATCACCGCCTACTGTGTGGATCAAGTGGTGAACGTGATGCACCGCTCGGTGCAGTTCTTCATCATCTCCGACAAGTACAAGGAGATAGCGTCGCGCGTAGCCGTGTTTCCCCACCGCGGGGCAACGGTGATAGAAGCCCACGGCTTCTACACTGGCCACGAGGTGAAGATGCTATTCATAATGGCGAAGCGCAGGGAGAGCAACATCATCTTCCGCATCATCAACGAGGTTGACCCGAAAGCGTTTGTCACAGAGACCAACGTGATAGGCGTTTATGGCGAGGGCTTCGACAAGTTCAAGGTGAAGATGCCCCGCAAACACGTGCAACAGCCCCTGACCTCAGAGCAACAGGCGGTGCTGAGTTAGAAGCACAGCCTTAGCTCCTATTTCAGCGTAAGCTCCACTATGGTGTCAACACCCGACGGCACAGCTGGCAACTGTAGCAGTACGCCGTCCTTAGTGGTCACCATGCCAACTTTTTCCTTGCCATGATACATGGCAGCCTTTGTCACCTTGCGCCCCGTTATCGGCAGGAAGAGGCTGCGGTCGGCACAAGCAAGGATGTGGATGAACAAGCGATTGCCTTTCTGCGTGCTTACGCCCCAAGGATGCGGGGGCACAAGCCCGCCACGCGTGCCATAGATGGTTTCGCCATTGTCAGCAAGCCACTTGCCGATAGTCTGTAGACGCTCCATCGCCTCCACGGGCAGTTGTCCGTCGGGGCGCGGCCCCACGTTGAGTAGCAAGTTGCAATTTTTGCCAGCGGCACGTACAAGCTCTCTTATAAGGCTCTCGCTACTTTTGTAGTCCTTGTCGGTAATGCGGTAGCCCCACGTACCATTCATCGTGAGGCACGTCTCCAACGGCAATAGACTTATGTCCTGGCCGGAAAGCCCGTAGGTGTTCTCACCCGGCAAGTCCTGTTCGAATATCTGTATATCCTCACCGGGGAATGGGGTCCCGTGGTGGTTGTTGGCAACCATGCACGACGGCTGTAGGCGGTGAATGAGGTCATACTGCTCATCAAGATGCCAGTCGAAAGGTGTCTTGTCTTGGTCGTGGTCCCACACGCCGTCAAACCATATTGCCCCTATCGGCCCGTAACCAGTCAGGATTTCCGTGAGCTGCCGTTCCATGAACTTTAGGTAGCTGCCATAGTCCTGCTTGTCGGTGGGCCGTCCGCACCTCAGCCCCGTGCGTCCAAGGGGATAATCGGTGCGGTGCCAGTCGAGGTGCGAATAATACACATGCAGCTTGATGCCGTATTTCTGGCAGGCATCGGCAATCTCTTTCAACACGTCGCGATGGAAAGGAGTGCCGTCAACAACGTTGTAGGGACTGGCAGCAGTCTTGAACATCGAGAAGCCGTCGTGGTGGCGTGAGGTGAAAGTTATGTATTTTGCGCCCGCGTCCCTGAAAGCCTTCACCCACTCGTCGGCATTGAATTTGGAGGGGCAAAAGCCGTCGGCAAGATGGGTGTACTCGTTGTAGTTGATGTTCTTGTTATGCATCACCCACTCACCGTCGCCAAGCATTGAGTAGATGCCCCAGTGGATGAAAATGCCGAACTTGTTGTCCTGGAACTGAGATTGTGCCTGACGCATTTCATCCGATGGCTGGTACTGCGCAAAGACGCTTGTGCAGCACAGGAGCGTCAGGAGAAAAAGAGTTGTTTTTTTCATTTTTGTTGGTTGTTGTCCTTTGTGGTTTGTTGAGTTGTTATTGGTTTTGTCATTCGGTGACCAGTACCACGGTTTGGTGTTTTCGCACTTTGCCTTTCCATGCTTTGCGCTTGCCCAAGTCTTTGTGCAGCCAGATGTCGCGAGTATGTCTTTGCCCAAGCCCTATTTTGGCAAATCTCAGGTTCACGGTTTGCTCCTCGTCAGTGTCGTTGAGTATTGCCACAGCTTGCCTGCCACCTGACAACTCTCGCACGTAAATGCGGCATTGCCCGACTTTGCCCGCAGGCCGCGCCACCCTTCCGAGCGGGTCTTGGTTTATGGCGATGGCCTCGTGGTTTAGCAGTATGCGTTTGGTCTCGACATCAGCATTACGCATGTCATGGCTCATGGCGAGCTGCGAACCAAGCATGCACCACATGCTCATCTGGGTCTGGTATTCGTCGGTAGTGCAGCCAATGCCTCCCAAATCGCTCGAAGGCCCGCCTTTGCCGTAAAGCCCAATCACAAGCATGTCGAGGTCGTTCCAATGGCCAGGGCCGGCATAATCGTACAATGTGTCGGAATGGTTTATTATGTCAATTATTCCCATTCCGCCCTGTTTCACAACGTCTTTCCACATGTCACGGACATCGTATGTGGTGCGCCACACTTGCCCGCCGACTTGCGCTGCCCACTTCCAAGGCTGTCGCTGCCCCCATTCGCAAATGTCGAGCACAATGTCGCGCCCGCTTTCCCTCAGTGCTTTCGCCATGACAGAATAACGCTCCTTGGCGGTTGCAATGTCTTCCGGCGCATGGCAATAGTCATATTTCAGATAGTCAATGCCCCATTCCGCAAAGGTCTTGGCATCTTGTTTCTCAAATCCATAGCTTGCAGTGTAGCCAGCGCACGTAAGTTGTGCGGCATCAGAATAAATGCCAAGTTTCAGGCCTTTTGAATGGACATAGTCGGCAAGGGCTTTTATGCCGTTGGGAAATTTTTTCGGATCGGGGATAATATTGTTGCGGTTGTCGCGCCCTCCCTGCCAACAATCATCTATGAAAATGTATTCGTAGCCAGCATCCCTGTAACCCTCAGACGACATGGCATCAGCCATCTCGCGCACCACTTGGTCGCTTATCTTCTCCATTATGAAGTTCCACGACATCCACCCCATTGGTGGGGTTGGTGCAAGGTTTGTTGGTTGCGCCGTAGCTTTGCTGGCAAAAGGCAATAGGGCAAGAAGTAAAAGTAATGGCGAATAGCGGTTTAGGTTTTTATGGCTCATAACAGATTTTGAAAATAGAAATCCCGCCCATGCCTTACAGCACGGACGGGAGGCAGCCAGCCTGTCATTATTTGTTCTCGTCAGGAGCCTTGTCGATGAGGTCCATGAACTGGTCAAGCTTCGGGGTGATGATGATTTGCGTACGGCGATTGCGCTGCTTGCCAAGTTCCGTATCGTTGCTCACAAGCGGGTTGTACTCGCCGCGTCCGCCAGCCGTAAGGCGTTTCGGGGCCACGTTGAAGTGGTCGATAAGATACTGCACCACCGAGCTTGCCCTCATGCAGGAGAGATCCCAGTTGTTGCGTATGTTCTTCATCGACGGTGCTGCCGTGTTGATAGGCACGTTGTCGGTGTTGCCCTCAATTAGCACGTCGTAGTCTTTGTAGTCGGTGATGATTTTGGCAATCTTCGAAAGCGTCTCCTGGGCACGGTCGTTTATCTCGTATGAGCCGCTCTTGTAGAGCATGTTGTCGGCAAGCGAGATATAGACGACACCTTTCAGCACCTGCACGTCAACTTCTTTCATCTCCTCCTTCGAAAGCGAACGGGTGAGGTTGTTGGTAAGCACCACATTGAGCGAGTCGCTCTTGCTCTTCACCTCCACCAAATGGCGTATGTACTGGTTCGACTCGTTGATTTGGTCCACGAGCTTCGATATGTTGACGTTGTTGTCGCTCGTGTTCGAAAGGCTCTTGTCGAGGCTCTTCTGCAAGGCTGCATAGTCCTTCTTCTGTTGGGCGAGCTGGTCCTCGAGGGTGGAGACGCGGGCGTTGGCGGCGGCAAGCTTCTCCTTCGTGTCCTGATAGTTGCTGGTCAGCTCGCGGTTTTCTGCCTGGCAGTTCTGCAAGTCCTTCTTGCTCGCGCAGCTGGTAACAAGCAGCACGCCGGCAAGCATTGTAAAGAATAATGTTTTCTTCATTGTTTTTCTTTCTCTCCCCCTTTACTCCTTTATCGTCAAGGAGAGTGCGCAGCGGAGTTTGGGCACTTTAGTTCATAAATTTGTTTCAAATTTATCATTTAGACGTTGAACAGCCAAATAAGTTGCGCTTATTTACGTTTATTTAACCACTATGTCCGCATGAACATACGTTTTTAACCACTGAAAATATGGTTTATAGGTAAACCTGCGAAACTTTTATATGAGAAACTTGAAAACGCAAGTTATATAACCAGGCATATAACCACCCTTTCACAAGGGGCCTGGATGCCAACCGACTATACAGAATATACAACAGTGGTCAATCTGTACAACAAAGGTCTTGACGACATGGCTCCTGACGTGAACAAGGAAGTGGTCATAGTACAAGTCAATTTGGACATTTGGGATTCGAAAATCAAAGACGGAGATTTGTGGCGAAGCCTCTCTGACGAAGACTGGATGAGAGAATTGATAGATTTTACATATTACATGCCTGTAAAGGACATCTCTTTCCAAAGAACCAGAATATGGCCGACACGAAAATAATTCTTGCTAAAACACGCTTGGGCTAAGGAAATATTGCTACCTTTGCACAAAACCTGTAAAACAGAATAACTATGCGAAAAATAGCCCTGCTGCTTTTCTCTTTCATTGTATGCGCCAATGCGCTTGCCGACAACGGCGTAAGCCTGCGGCTGGCGCAGTACCGCTCCGCAACGGTCTCCGACGTGAGCTACCAACTGCACTTCACCATCCCCGACTCGTTGTCGCAGCCCGTAACGGGCACTGTAGCGATAAGCTTCAACTACGACGGCAACAAGGACTTGCCGCTCGACTTCACTGGCAAATTGCTAAAAAACCGCAAGAACGCTTGGGGAGAGATAAACGGCAAGAACACATGCAGCATACGGTATGAGGATGAGCACGTCGTGCTTCCAGCAAAATCTTTAAGGAAAGGGCTCAACACTGTGAGGCTCGCTTTCGCAAGCAGCAACGCCTCGCTCAACCGCCACCAAGACTATATGTACACGCTGTTCGTGCCCGCCAACGCCCGCAGTTGCTTCCCATGCTTCGACCAGCCCGACCTCAAGGCGACATTCTCGCTCGACTTGAGATGCCCGCAGGGCTGGGAAACGCTGTGCAGCGCAGACTCACACCCCATTCCCACCTATCTCTTCTCATTCGTGGCTGGCAAGTTCCAGGTGAGGACGGCAACACGCGGCGGCAGGACGCTCACCGCCCTCTTCCGCGAGACCGACCCGCAGAAAGTGGCACAGCTCGACAAGGTGTTCAACGAGGCGGCATACTCCATAAGGTGGATGGAAGCTTACACTGGCATCAAGCTTCCGTTCGACAGCTACGGCTTTGTGGTGCTGCCAGGCTACCAGTTTGGCGGCATGGAGCATCCAGGAGCCATACAGTTCACCGACCACGAGATTTTCCTTGGCCCCAATCCCACGCCCGACGAGGAGCTGACCCGCCTCGAGCTGATAGCCCACGAGACGGCGCACCTGTGGTTTGGCGACATGGTTACCATGCGATGGTTCGACGACGTGTGGACAAAGGAAGTGTTTGCCAACTTCCTCGCAAACAAGGTTTCACGCGAGGTGTACCCCGACATCAACCACGACCTCAACTTTCTGAAGTCGTACCAGCGACCGGCTCTCGCCGTGGACCGCACCGACGGCACCCATCCCATACAGCAGCCGCTGGACAATCTTAAAGACGCCGGACTGCTCTACGGCAACATCATCTACGACAAGGCCCCGGTGATGATGCGGAAGCTGGAGGAGCAGATAGGAGTCGGCAAGCTGCGCGAGGGGCTGCGGGCATACCTGCGCAAATACAGCTACGCCAATGCCACGTGGGACGACCTCATCAGCATTCTCGACAGCGTGGCTCCGCAAGCCCGCCTCAAGCAGTTCTCCGAAGTATGGGTAAAGCAAAAGGGGCTGCCAGTGATTAATGCTAAATTACAAGACAACAACCACCACGACACGTGCGCCCTTATAGTTTCCCAGACCGACCCCTACGGGCGTGGGCTGCTGTGGCCTCAACGCTTCACCATCGTCGTTGGCTGCGGCGACAGCACTATATATAAAGAGGTGAACATGGACAAGGCGGAAGTGAAAGTGCCGCTCGCCCTGCCCTCTTCCACAAGGAGCGGGGCAAGTC
>CAZTUD010000069.1:10375-11743 GCA_964616945.1 uncultured Prevotella sp.
GGCGGGGCTACGGACAGTTCATAATCAACGACAATGACATGGAGGCGAACATCAGCCTCCTCACAATGCTGCCTCCTGCCCACGGATGGCAACCTGGCGCAAGCCTTGAGACAGCCACCTATTCCGCCCTGCTCAACCTCAACGAGAACTTCCTCATGGGAAGGCTGTCGGGCAAACGTTTCTTCAAGGCACTGTGCAACGCGCTCGACCACTGCACCAACCCACTGACAGGCTCAACCATCGTCGGCTGCATGGCCACCGTGAGCCACTACGCATCCGACAGCACACGCCACGCCTGCGAGCGGCAGATGCTGCGCCTCGCCACTACACACAAGCTGCGTCCGCTGCGCCAACAACTTCTGCGCACGCTGGCGACATCGGCATCCGACAGCATGGTCATAATGCGTCTGCACAATATGTGGCAGCATCAGCAAGACACCACCGTGCTCGAAAAAAACCTTCTCACCACACGCGACTACACGCGCATGGCATGGCACGTGGCGATAATGTTGCCCAGTGAGGCAAGCGGCATATTGTCCATGCAGCGCACCATGCTGAAGACCGATGACGAAAGACGCGAGTTTGACTTCGTAAGCCGAGCATGCACAGCCGACACAACCGTCCAGAAACGGCTGTTCTACAGCCTAATACCTAAGGAGGGGCGCACGGTGGAGCCGTGGGCACGCCAAACGCTCGCGTTGCTGTGCGACCGCTCCCGCGAGCCATTATGCAACAGCTACATAAAGCCTGGCCTCGACCGTCTGCTCGAAATACAGCAGTCGTCAGACATCTTCTTCCCCAGCTACTGGCTCTCGTCGTTGCTTGCCAACCAACACTCACACGAGGCACAAGCCATTGTGAACCGTTGGATTAGATCCCATCCCGACTATCCGCAATCGCTGATGAACAAGCTCAAGCAGTCTGCTTTCGGCATGTTCTGCAAGACAAAGGAATAGAAATTAGGGAAAAGCCTAAGCATAAGTAGGCTTTTCCCCTGTTTGTTGTCGCACACAATCATTAATTTTGCTGGCAGAAAACATAAAACACCAACGATTATGAAGAAGTTTTTCCTGCTTTTTGCCACGGTGCTTGTTGCCTCCTCGGCATCAGCACAATACTATCCCGACGGACGGCCAATCCCGCCAAGCAAGCGCAACAACTATTACAATGGCGGCCCACACGACCGCGACCGTGGCGGCAAATACGACCGTGGGCCAAGGCATGACGGGCCAGAAGATACCTACTACGGCTTCCATCTCGGCATGGCGATAGCCTCCGTCCACAGCGACGCGTCCATACTCGACGGCAGCGACCCCAAGGTGGGCCTCGATGTCGGCTTCAGCATCGGCACACGCATTGCGCCACGCA
>CAZTUD010000070.1:0-11691 GCA_964616945.1 uncultured Prevotella sp.
GGCGACTCATGCACGTTGGTCGTGAACAAAGATTTTGACAAGACTTTGCTCGGCACAAAACGCAGCGGCGGTTACCGATGGCTCGAAGGTACGTTTCCCGAACTGGTTGTTGGCGAAACCGTGGTCATCGACTCGGCTGGCTATGCCACCTACGCCCCAAAGGGCGACATCGACCTTACCAAGAATGCCGTCGTGTCTGCCTACACAGCCCACTACGACGACATCTCGCAAACCATATTCGTAGCGCCCACGACCACTGCCCCTGCCCGCACACCGCTTATATTCACGGGCACGGCGGGAATGCAAATACTCGTCGCCGCTGACGACACACCAGTCCCCATCGCCGACAACGACCTGCGGCTATGCGACACAGCCACCACCGCTGACGGCTCGCAATGGCTCTTCACAGAATACAATGATCTTTCAATCAGCGCACCAGCCAGTGTGTTCTACAACGCAGGCTTCACCAGAGCAGCCGCAGAGTCAACGCTCAAGGCGAACACAACCTATCTCTCCATAAAGGAAAATTCGCCAACCGACGACTTCATTGCCATCAGCGACCAGCCAACCGCCATACGTACCGCCATCAAAAGCCATACCGCCGCCCCCGCCATCTACGACCTCGGCGGACGCAAGCTCCCAACCGTGCAGCGCGGCATAAACATAGTGCGACATGCCGACGGCACAGTAGAGAAAATCTGCCATTGACAAAGGCATAGCAACAAAGAAACAAATTTTTCAGGCATTTTGTTCCTTTGTTATTTTGCCGATTGCGTTATTTTGCTTACTTTTGCACTCACAAATCAATATTTCAAAAATATATGGACGACTATCACGCGGACAATTACCATCAACGAGCGTGAGGATTAGGCCTTTCGGAGCGGCTAATCCCCACACATCATTAATTCAAGGAGATTAGCGCAATGAAGACATACTGGAACATTGAGAAGCAACTGAAGCAAATCCCTGAATGGCAGGCAGGCTGCTGGATTCAGGTAACATGCCCCACCGACGACGACCAGCGCGAGCTGGAGGAGAAGTTCAACATCCCCGACTATTTCATGAGCGACATCAGCGACACCGACGAGCGCGCCCGCTACGAGTACGACGACGGCTGGATGCTGATAATCCTGCGCATTCCCTACGTCAAGGAGATACGCTCGCGCACGCCCTACACCACCGTGCCCCTCGGCATCATCCACAAGCGCGACGTAACGATAACGGTGTGCTACTACGAGACCAACATGATGATTGACTTCGTGAGCTACCAGCAGAAACGCGGCGTGGGCTTCACCGACTACGTGGACCTCATCTTCCGCCTCTTCCTCTCCTCCGCCGTATGGTACCTGAAACGCCTGAAGCAGATTAACGCACTGATAGAGAAAGCGAAGCACAACCTCGACCACGAGGTGAACAACGAAAGCCTCATAGGCCTCAGCCGCCTACAGGACTCGCTGACTTACTTCATAACCTCCATACGCGGCAACGAGAACCTGCTGCAGAAGCTGAAGTTCAAGCTCCAGGTGGACGAGCTTGACGCCGACCTCATAGAGGACGTGAACATCGAGATGACGCAGGCGCGGGAAACGACGAGCATCTACTCCGACATCCTCGAATCGACGATGGACACCTATTCGAGCATCATCAACAACAACATGAACACCACCATGCGAACACTCACATCGGTGTCAATAATAATGATGTCGGCAACGTTCATAGCATCTCTCTACGGCATGAACGTGGAGAACGGGCTAGAGAACAACCACTGGGGCTTCGCCATAACGCTCGCCATATCGTTCTGCGTGAGTGCCCTCTGCTGGGTGGTGCTCAGGCACAAGCGCCTGCTGTAAGACAAAAGAACAATTTTGGAAGACATAGTAACATAAGAACATAAATCTTTAAAATTATGCTCTTATGTTATTATACCATCAAGTCTATTATGTTCTTTTGTTATTATGTCTATAAACATGTCTTTGTGTTATTCTGTCTTAAAAACCAAGCCGTTTTGTTGGCAGTTCTGCTTTTTTTGTTTAAGTTTGCAAAATATTTGTATTGAACCCCGAGTCATAAACTTAAAACAGTGAAATGATGGACTCTCAAGAGCAAGCCCTCGAGCAGGGCAACGTCCCCGTACAGGACAACGTAGCAGAGCAGAAGCCCCAAGAGGCTGCTGCCGAAGTGGAGAACAAGCAAGCTGAGGCACCCGCTGCCGAAGAAGTAAAGCCAACGGAAGAACCCAAGGCTGAGGAAACAACGACTGAGGAAACTCCGGCAGAAGAGGTCAAGGCCGAAGAGCAACCAGCCCCAGAAACAGCCGGGGCGGAAGAGGCTCAACCCGTTGCCGAGGAGACTGCCGAGGAAGAAGCCTCTCCCGAAGAAACCGAGCCAGACAAGGAAGCCGAAGCCGAGGCAGCCAAAGCGGATGAGCCAGCCAAAGAGCCGGAAAAGAAAATCTATGCGTCGAAGCAGGAAATCCTCGACCGCGTGAAAGAGCTTGCCACAGGAGACGAGACACCCGACAAGGACGAGGTGGACCACCTCAAGGCCTCTTTCTACCGCTTCAACGTGGCGGAGCGCGAGGAAAAGCAGAAGCAGTATCTCGCGGAGGGCGGCGACCCTGAGAAATACATCCAGCTGCCCGACGACGACGAGGAGGCTTTCAAGGCGAACATGCAGCTCATAAAGGAGAAGCGCGCAAAGGCATTCGCGCAAGCCCAGGAGGAGCGGGATGCGAACCTAAAGCACCGCGAGGAGATAATAGAGAAGATAAAGAACATGGCCACCTCGCCAGAGGAAGCCAACAAGTCGTACAACGACTTCAAGACCCTGCAGCAGGAGTGGAAGGAGATAGGGCCAGTGCCGCCCGAAAAGTCGAGCGAGACATGGCGCAACTACCAGCTCTATGTCGAGCAGTTCTACGACCTGCTCAACCTCAACCGCGAGGCACGCGAATACGACTTCAAGAAAAACCTTGAGGCTAAGACGAAGCTCTGCGAGCAGGCCGAGAAGCTTGCCGACGAGCCCGACGTGGTGAGCGCGTTCCACCAGCTGCAGGAGCTGCACGCGCAATACCGCGAGATTGGCCCCGTGGCGAAAGACCTGCGCGAAGAGATTTGGACGCGCTTCAAGAACGCAAGCACGGTCATCAACAAGAAACACCAGGAGCACTTCGAGCGTCTGCGCTCGATGGAGCAGGACAACCTCACCCGCAAGTCGGAGCTTTGCGAGAAGACCGAAGCCATAGCAAAGGAAGAAAACAAGAACGCCAGCGACTGGGAGAAGCACTCAAAGGCCATCATAGCCATACAGCAAGAGTGGAAGACCATAGGCTTCGCGCCGCACGCCATGAACGAGAAGATTTTCCAGCGCTTCCGCGCCGCCTGCGACGACTTCTTCGGACGCAAGGCCGAATACTTCAAGGAGGTGAGGACCCGCCTGGAAGCCAACGCCGACAAGAAAAAAGCTCTCGTGGAGCAAGCACAGGCCCTTGCCGACTCCACCGACTGGAAGGCGACATCAGACAAGCTCATACAGCTGCAGAAAGAGTGGAAGACGATAGGCACCGTGCCGCGCAAGTATGGCGACAAGCTGTGGAACGACTTCCTCGCCGCCTGCAACCACTTCTTCGAGGCACGCAACGCCGCCAACGCCGGAACGCGCAACGTGGAGCGCGACAACCTGAGAAAGAAGCGCGACGTCATTGCAAGGCTCAAGGAATTAGCAGAAAATGCTGCCGACGACGCACAGGAGAAGGTGCAGCAGCTCGCCGACGAGTACAACCAGATTGGCCACGTGCCTTTCCGCGACAAGGACAAGGTATATAAGGAGTACCATGACGTGATGGACAAGATTTACGACGAGCTGCACATAAGCGCCAGCCGCCGCCATCTCGACAACTTCCGCAACAACCTGCGCAACATTGCCAAGAAAGGCGAGGATGCCGTTGACAACGAGCGCGGCCGCCTCATGCGCCGCTACGAGCAGCTGAAGCAGGAGATAACGACCTACGAGAACAACCTCGGCTTCCTCAACGTGTCGAGCAAGAAAGGCAACAGCCTCGTGGACGAGATGAACCGCAAGGTGCAACGCCTGAAAGACGACGCGCAGATGGTGCGCGAGAAGATAAAGGCCATCGACCAGCAAAGCAAGGAAGAATAGGAAACGCTTCCGAGGGCTGCGAAGCCTTATAAGGCATATCGTCGGAGATAAGTGCGCGCAAGGCACTTGTCTCCGATTTTTTTTGTAACTTTGCACACGGCAAAAGAAAACAATCACAATGAACGCATTCATCCGACTACTGAAGAACTGGACACTTCCCGTGGCAATGGCCGCAGGCACGTGCATCTACCTGCTGTTCCACTTCGTGCCAATCTTGAAGCCCATCGGGGCATGGTACGCGCCAATGAACCCGCACGTCATGCCCGACTTCATGTTCCTCATACTCTACGTCACGTTTTGCAAGGTTGACTTTCGCAAGCTCCTGCCCGTGAGGTGGCACTTCTGGATATGCGTGCAGCAAATAGTGTTTGTGTTTGCGCTCATTGGTGTCATAATCGGTTTCCACATCACGGGCGACGCGCTTATCATGCTCGAGTCCATACTCGTGTGCATCATAGGCCCTTGCGCAGCAGCCGCCCCGGTGGTTACGGCCAAGCTTGGCGGCAACCTTGAGGAGATGACCACTTACACGTTCCTCTCCAACCTCGTGTCGGCGTTGCTCATACCGCTGTGCTTCCCAATGCTTCCCCAAACCACCGAGGCAGCAGCCAACATACAGTTTTTCCCGCTCTTCCTGCAAATATTGTGGAAGGTGAGTGTCGTGCTGTTGCTCCCGATGATGCTTGCGTTCATCACCAAGCACTGTATCAAGCGTTTCCACCGCTGGCTTGTCGGTGTCAAGGACCTCAGCTATTATCTATGGGGCTGCTCGCTCGTAGTCGTAACTGGCACCACGGCAATGAACATCACCGAGGCCTGGCACGAGACATCGGTAGTCTTCCTGCTTTCGATAGCCGCAATGGGGTTGCTGCTCTGCATCATCCAGTTCGCCACAGGCCGCTTTATAGGCCATTACTTCGACAAGACAGTGGAGGCAGGCCAAAGTCTCGGACAGAAGAACACGGCGTTCTCCATTTGGGTGGCCACAGCCTTCCTCAATCCCCTTAGCTCCGTAGGCCCAGGCTGCTACATTCTTTGGCAGAACACCATCAACTCCGTGGAGATATGGATGTACAGGAAGAAAGGGCTGGAAAGGAGTTCTTAGCCAAAAGTTGGTTCGTGTAATTTTAATTTTTTGAATTTTGAATTTTGAATTGTTAGCCTTCGACGCCGACGACACCCTTTGGGACTGCCAGGGCCATTTCGACGCAGTGGAGAGAGAATACTGCGAGGTGTTGTCACCCTACGGCAGCGGCGATGAAATATCAAAAGCCTTGTTCGATACCGAGACGGGCAACATGCCCGTGATGGGCTACGGCAGCAAGGCCTTCACCATATCGCTTGTGGAGAACGCCATAAAGATGTCGCGGGGCGAGGTCGGCACCGCCGACATCACCCGCATCATCAACCTCGGCAAGTCGCTGCTGCGACTGCCCGCCACGCCATTGCCAGAAGTGAAAGAGACACTGCAGGCCTTGAAAGAGAGGCGGAGATACAAGATGGTGGTCTTCACCAAGGGCGACAGTCTCGATCAGGAAAACAAATACCACCGTTCGGGCTTGGAGGAGTTTTTCGACGACATTGTGGTCGTGGCCGACAAGACTCGCCGCGAGTACATGCGCCTGTGCCGCCTTTTCGACACCGACATCAGCCACCTCTGCATGGTCGGCAATTCCTACAAGAGCGACATCCTGCCCGTGTTGCAGCTCGGCGGCTACGCCGTCCACATACCCTACAAGCTCATGTGGAAAATGGAGCAGACCGACGAAGCCCCCCACCCCCACATGAGGAAAATAGAAAGGTTCGGGCAACTATTGGAAATAATTTAGCGTTTTTAAGGTGCCTGTTTTGCGACTTTCAACGTCAAGAGAATAAAAACTCCTTATGAACGTAAAACAGACTATTGCCATCTGCATTGGCGCATGCGTTTGCCCACTTCTTGCAAACGCACAAGTCACCAAGAGCGACATCGACGTTCCTGCCGACAGCCTGCAACAGACCGTCCGCACGTCGAACTTCCCGAAAATCAAGACATTGCACTATGCCGACATTCCCGGTGCGCCACTCCTCTCACAACCACAGCGCATCGACGGCAGCGAATATGAAATCCGCACCGAGGAGCACGGACTGGCCTACCCCACAATCTACGACTGGAACCACGACGGACGACCCGACCTGCTGATGGGCGAATTCCTCACCGGCCAGTCACGCATAAAGGTTTACCTCAACGTAGGCACCAAGAAAAAACCACGATTTACCGGCGAATGGTTTTATGCCAAGGACAAGAATGGTGACGTGATAAGCAACTACCAGTGGTGCTGCATAGGCATACATCCGCAGATTGTTGATGTCAACGGCGACGGCATAATGGACATAATGAGCGGGCAGTATTTTCCTGGAGCAATAACATGGTGGAAAGGCACACCCGAAGGCTTCGAGCCAGGACGCGAAATTCCACAGCTCGGCTACCATAAGGAGAAACGCTATTCCGATGTCGGCGGCGACGAGCCCGACTGGTCGCCCGAAGCCCACCTCTATTGGAACTACTCGTCTGCACGCCTTGCCGACTTCAACGGCGACGGCCTGCCCGACCTCTTCGTTGCCGGCTGCGGCGGTTACAGGTGCGCACTGAACATTGGCACGAAAGACAATCCCAAGTTCGGCAGGCGTGAGTTTCTTTTCCAAACCGACGGCACAATACTGCACACCTACCGCAACCCCAACGAAGTTATAGGCCCGGGGAAGTTCTTCAACGCCGTAGAGATATGCTCCGGCACGGCGCACTGCTACCTTGACCCAGTGGACTGGGATGGCGACGGGATTCTCGACCTCTTCATCACCGACGAGCTGACGCGCTCACGCGAGCACGGCGTGTATTTCGCACGTGGCGTCAAGACGGACGACGGCATACGTTTTGAGGCTCCCGTACCACTATTCACTACGGGCGACGGCAGCAAAGCCCTGCCAGGCTGCTGCCCACACGTACAGATAGTGGACTACAATGGCGATGGCGTCAACGACATCATTATGGGTCTCTCAATTCCTACTATAAAAGGCTTTGAGGGGGCGGCTGACCTATATGACAAATACATCACCGACCTGCACCTGGAGTCGCCAGGCAAAGATACGGGTGAAAGCATAAAATACTTCTCCATAGACGACATCAACAAGCAGCTCAACAACGACCCGCACGGCAAGGAGTTCTACGTCGGGACCACAGGCGACCTGCGCTATCTCACACTGCGTCACCGTGGCTATCCTCTCGTGTTTTTAGGCAGGAAAAATCCAAAGAGAGCCGTCGTCAGAACTGTGAAAGCAGAGCCGTGCGAGTTTACATACGATGCGCCTTACGACATTCCAAAGGAAAGGCTGCAATATCTGCACGAGGAAACGCCAGTAAAGTACAACGCCCGCGCATTTTACAATCCCGAACTCGGCTACCGCCATGTTGAAGTTTACTTCAGGACACTGAAAGACTACCATCTCTATACCAACTCACCCGCCAACGACGGCATGATTCCCGTATCAATAACATTCGATTGGCCAAATGGCATCAGTGCCGACGGCGCATTGCAGACCCCACCTGTAATCATGGCTGGACATCATGAGATTTACGACGGCAAGTCGCTGCGCTTCGTCCAGCAATATAAGGTAGCCCCTGATATCAAGCCAGGCAAATACACTGTCAAGATACACGTTGGCTACCAAAGTTGTTGCAGCACGATGTGTCTGCCGCCCGTGGAGGAGACGGTAGAGGAGGAGATAAACGTTAAATGAGATGATTGTTTAAATTTCAACGAATACCTCAGCTATTTCTTATCATTTCAACGAATTAATCAAATTCAACGAATATGTTTTATACATCGAATTCCACGAATTTCACGAATGCGGACCAAACAAAAATTCGTGAAATTCGTGGAATTCGATGTAAAAGATTAAGGGCACTCGTTTAATATGTTTAATTCGTTTTCAGTCTCGCCATGTGTTCCGCCTCCTCCTTTTCATCCTGCAACATGCGGTCGTGGGCGGAATTGTCATCGGCGAATACCTTTGAACCGTATTTGGCGACGGCGGCTTCAATAAGGTGTTTGTCCTCGGCTGGCAGGTCATTGTATGCCGGTGACTGGCGCATTTCCCTCAGCGATGCCAACGCCTGTTTCTGTATGGCAATGCCTTGGCGCAGCTCCATCTCTACCGATATAAGGCGGTCGCGTGTCGTGGCTGGACGAGCCCAGTTGGCTACTATCCCGGCGGCATAGCTTCCGTTGCGCAGCAGTCCAGTGTAGGTGATGGTGCTGTCGCCATATACCGCGTCGCGGAAAGCCTTCATAGTGGAGACATATTCCGGCGTCGGCCTCCAGTTCCATGCTATTCTCATGGTGTCCTTCTCCTTCTCAGCCTGTTTTCTCAAAGCATTAATCTTGTCGTTGGCTGTAAGGCTGCTAACGTGTACGAGAGCCTCCCAACGCATCGGCTCTGTAACCGAATCCTCCGGCATTTGGCTCAGAAGCAGCAACGCGCGGTCATAATGGCCATTGTCAAGACATTCTTTCACGGAAGCCACGTCTGCCTTGATGCCTTGTCCCGGTGCAATGTCCATAGCCCATACCATGAGGGCCACATCGCCAGCCACGCCCGGCGACAAGGCATCCCATCGGCCACGCACTATGCCGCCTTTATCTATGACGATGGTGCTTGGATGTCCAGCCTTAATGCTTTTACCGCACTCGTCAGCGGCCTTGCCGGGTTTGGTTGTGGGATAAGAAATGCGCTTCTCTTTCCAGAAGGTGCTTGGGATGTAGCCCTTATTGGTAAGTTTCTCGTCAGCATCCACGCCTATCACCTGCACATCCTTGTACTCATCGCTGTTGCGGCACAACACCGAGTCGAGGTCAACGCAGAGCAGGCGACAGCCCCCGCACCACGTGGCCCAGAATGTCATAACGACGGTCTTGGCCCGCAACGCCTTGCTGTTGAGCTGCTTATCAAAGTAAAACTCCGGCATCTTCTTGCCAATGATGCCATCGCTACCTGAAGCCTTGGCATGACGGTTCCAGCACCCGGAGTATTCGGCCATATAGCGGTTGATGGCATCATAGTCCTGGGCTCTCGCCATAAACAGGGTTGTCGCAAAGAGAAACAATAATATGGTTTTTGCTTTCATATCTTTGATTGTTATTCGACCACATACTCTACGACATGCTCCTTCGGCATAAGGCAGATGTTGGCATCGCAAGCCTGGTAATCGATATGCACCTTGAATGTCATTGGCTTCTTTGCCTTGGCGGTGAAAAACTTCTGCATGAACTTCACCTGACCCGTGTAGATGTTCACGTTGCCGGTGTACGGTTTCGACTGACCCATCATCCCCACGCCCTCCGGTGCCTCTATTGTCACCTTTGTGGGTATCATGCCCATGTCGGTCGTAGCCTTTGAGTCGCTGTAGCCGTGCCACCCGTCCTTGAATGTGAGATAGACAGTGATGTCGGTCTCATAATTGCCTATTGTCTCAGAGGTTATCTTGTAGGTCAGCGGCTCGTTGGCATCCGCGTCCTTGAACGAGGTTGTCTCTATCGGTTTCGGCGCTTCCACGTGCAAGGTCTCGGCTACAGCCTTCGTCTTGTTTCGCGTGCCATAGAATACGAACACGTAGCCACGGTGACGGAGGTCAAGATACTTGTAGTCGTTGAGCTTGCCAAGGTAGTAGGACTTGAAGCCCGGGTTGGACTCCACCTTTGCAATGATGGAGTCGCGTGTGGTGTACATATAGTATTCCCCCGCATCCTTGCCCGGCATCTCTATCCCGAAGTCGTGAATCCATCCCCAGGCAATGCTGTCCTGCACCTCATAGTTGATGGTGGGTATGGAGATGCCCATCACTATGTCGTTTACGCCGTCGCCGTTCACGTCATAGACGCAAATCATAGGCTGGCAACCGGGCAGTTCCTTACTGCCGTCGGCGGTGGTGAACAGCGGCACGGGGTGCTTGAAGCGCAGTCCGAGGTTGGTGTTCACACCCTTGTAGAAGAGAATGGCGTGACTGCCCCTCGAGGCGAAGTCGTAGGTGAGCAGTATGTCGAGCACGCCGTCACCATCCCAGTCCACGGGTGTCATGTACGTCTTCATGAAGCGGGGATGACCGCCGGCCGCCATCGGGTGCTCCGGGTCTACTGACAACACGTTGCCGTCAACGGAATAAAGATACTTTCGCAGTCCGAATCTGGGGTTCTCCTTCGTGCCCTCGTTGAGAGCCATGCGCAGTCCGGCGCTGCCGCCCACGAAGAGGTCTATGAGTCCGTCGCCATTGTAGTCGCCGAAGCCTGCGGAGGTATAGTTCCAGTAAAGCCCGTTCTCCGGACTCTCCGGGTTCTCGTCTCCTGCCGGGCGTTTGCCGTCCACATAACCCTCCTGCGGCACGTACTCGCGCGGGGCAAAACCCTTGTCAGTGCCGCGCCAGAGGGATATAAGTCCCGGATTATACTGGCCGGAGAGCATGTCAAGCCGGCCGTCGCCGGTGATGTCGACGAAGCGTGGGTGTATGCCTATGCAGCACCACTGGTAGTTGCTGATGGTGTCGCCGTCCTCGTCCTTGGCATAAAAGTACTTGCCTGAGAACTTGGGCTTGCTCTTCGTGCCTTCGTTGATGTAGACACGTATGTTGTTCTCCTTGTCACCAGTCGAGAACTCGCCAAGCAGCAGGTCGGGCTTGCCGTCATGGTTCCAGTCGTGGACCGCCGGATAGCACAGCCCGTGCTTGCACGTGCGTATCTCCTGCTGCGAGCCGTCTATGCGCTGAGGCTGCCGCAGGACGGGTGCGCCCGGTATGTCGGTCATCACCAGCTCTTTGAGCTTGGGAAAGTTTGTCGTGCGGATGACATCCTCCGCCGGGTTGTCCTTGGGAAACTGAGCACTGACACCTAAAGCGAACATCATCAAGAACGCTAAACTTACAATGTCTTTCATGGCTTAAATCGTTTTACCCTTTTTACTTTCTTACCTTCTTACTTTCTTACTTTCTTACCTTCTTACTTTCTTACCTTTTTCAAAGTGCCTTTATGTTCACGTCGCGTATCTGCCCGAAAGCCCATCCGCTGACGTTCGAGCTGTCGTACCGGCTGACGCTGCTTACGTTGCCCGTCATGGTGTCGAGGTGGAGGGCATAGAGCGCGGAGCTGCTGCCGTTCCAAGTAGCCACGAGCAGCACCTCGTCGCTGTAGTGGCGGCTGACGTTGGGCGAGTCGAGCATCTTCATCATCGTTATGGTGCCGTCGAAGGCTATTGCCTGTCCGTCGGTCATGCATAAGGGCTGCGCCGCCGTCAGCGACGTGCCGTCAAGTCCGTAGCGGTACACTGCATTGGTGGTGGCATAGTAGTTCATGTTCTGCGTTGAGCCGAAGGCGAATGCGGTGGCTGACGATATGCCGGTCATTGATGACATGTCGCACTCGGCTACCGGCACGTTGGCGAACGTGCTTGTGCCTGCCGAACCGGCATTGGGGTTCATGTCAACATAGAAGTATTTGCCTGCCAGCG
>CAZTUD010000071.1:0-11579 GCA_964616945.1 uncultured Prevotella sp.
GGCGGAAAGCATTGGCATTGCCCTCAAAGTGCGTGATGTCATCCCAAAATGCCTTGCTTACGCTCTGCTTCAGAAAATTGCCACTGTCTTCGGTGAAGAACGTCTGAATGGCTTTCTCGCCCGAATGGCCGAACGGTGGGTTGCCCATGTCATGGGCGAGCCCTGCGGCCTGCACGATAGTGCCGATTTCCACGAAAAGCGTGTCGCGCAGTTCTGGATGCTTCTTTATGAGCCGCCTCGCCACGTCGTCGCCGAGGCTCTTGCCGAGCGACGACACTTCGATGGAGTGGGTCAAGCGGTTATGCACGAACACGCTGCCAGGCAACGGGAAAACCTGCGTCTTGTTTTGCAGCCTCCTGAATGGTGCAGAATAGATGAGGCGGTCGCCGTCGCGTTTGAATTCCGAGCGGTCGTCGTGCCTCTTTGGATGCCGCTCTTCTTGTCCGAGTCGTTTGTTTGATATAAGTTGAAGCCAGTCCATTTTATTCATTCTATTCTTCCTGTCCTTAGTGTTTCTCGTTTTGCTGTCCCGATGAGATAAAGTTTCTTTGCCATAGTAACGCCGTATTTAGATATTGGCAAAGATACGATGTTTTTTCGACATTTCTTGCCATATTCACGAAAATAGTTGCTAAATAGTGTTTTAATATTGCCGTAATATTGCCGAAAAGCAGTAATTTTGCACTATTATGGTGAAAATCAAAGTTGTAAACACTGGCAAGCAGCCGTTGCCGGCATACGCCACTGCCCAAAGCGCGGGCATGGATTTGCGTGCCAATATATCGGAAGCAGTAACTCTCCATCCGCTTGAGCGCAGACTCATTCCCACGGGATTGCACATAGCCTTGCCCCAGGGCTACGAGGCACAAGTGCGTCCGCGCAGCGGACTGGCGTTGAAGCATGGCATTACATTGCTAAACACCCCCGGCACCATAGATGCCGATTACCGCGGTGAGCTGATGGTGCTGCTTGTAAACCTTTCCAGCGACGACTTCACAATCAATCCGGGCGAGCGCATAGCCCAAATGGTAATCGCCCACTATGAGACCGTGGCATGGGAGCAGGTGGATGCACTTGATGTCACGGAGCGTGGCGAGGGCGGTTACGGACATACTGGCGTGAAATGATGAGGGAACATGGTGTAAAACTAATTGTGCTGTGCGCGGTGGCGATAGCATGCCACTCCATCGCCGCCGTGCCATTCGCCAGCAAAAACAAGACAAGGCTGGCAAAGGCGGCGAAAATAGCCGTGCCAGCTCTCAGTTATGAGCAGGACAGTATTTTCGCCGAACGTTTCTACAACGCAATGACGCAGAGGGAGAAAGGCAATGCCGACTCTTCTATGCTGTACATCGACTCGTGCCTACAGATTAACCCACAGTCGGCGGTGGCTTACTTCCTCCGCGCCGACTATTATTCCGACCAAAACCAGGACTCGCTTGCCCTGAAAGACTTGGAAAAGGCGGCAAGTCTCGAGCCTTCAAACGACACATACCAAGAGCGTGTGGCCCAACTTTACATCAACACAGGCGACTACGCCAAGGCTACCGCTGCCTACGAGAGCCTTTACGCCAACAACCGCGACCGCGACGACGTGCTTGGTGTACTCATACAGCTTTACCGCCAGCAGCGCGACTACGACAAGATGCTTGACGCCATCAGCCGCCTTGAGCAGATTGACGGCGAAAGCGACCAGCTCGCCATGATGCGCATGAACGCATACGAGCTGAAAGGCGACGAGGAAGGGGCCTACAACACGCTTAAAGCACTTGCTGACAGCCATCCCAACGATCCGAACTTCAAGCTCATGCTCGGCAACTGGCTCATGCAGCACAACAGGAAGTCGGAGGCTTACGCCATCTACCAGGCTGTGCTGAAAGATGACCCTGACAACGCAATGGCCCAAAGCTCGATGTATGACTACTACAATGCCGTGGGCAAGGATTCGCTTGCAAAAAGCATGATGGACCGTTTGCTGCTTGGCAAGTCCACACCAAGCGACACGCGTATGCAGTTTTTGCGTATTGCCATACAAAACAACGAGAAGCAGGGCGGCGACTCGTCGCAGATAATAAAGCTCTTCGCCGACGTGCAGCGCATAGTGCCGCGCGATACCGTGCTTGCACAGCTGAAAGTGGCTTATTATTCTTTCAAGAAATTGCCAACCGACACCATCGACAGTGCCCTGCGCGAGCTACTTGCCTTGCAGCCAGACAATGCGGGCGCAAGGTTGCAGCTTATACAGGACCGCTGGAACGCGCAGAAGTGGGAGGAAATATCCAAGCTCAGCGAGCCGGGCATGTTGTACAATCCCAGGGAAATGGCTTTCTACTTCTTCACTGGGCTTTCGCGCTATTATCTCAAGGACGACGACGGCGCACTCGACGCCTTACAGCGTGGGACAGCAGAGATAAACGACCAGAGCAACCCCGACATAGTGGCTGACTTCTATTCCATAATGGGCGAGATATACCGCAACAAGGGCATGAACAAGGAGGCATACGCCGCTTTCGACAGTTGTCTACAGGCAAAGCCCGACAACTACGGTACGCTCAACAACTATGCCTACTTTCTGAGCCTCGACGGAGTTAATCTGGAGAAGGCAGAGCAGATGAGCGCAAAAACCATTGCTGCCGAGCCGAAAAATTCTACCTACCTTGACACCTACGCCTGGGTTCTATACAAGCTCGGACGTTATGCCGATGCCAAGATTTACATCGACCAGACTCTGAAGTTCGCCACCGACAGCACCACCGACGCGACCCTCTATGAACATGCCGCCGACATCTACGCACAGCTTGGCGACTATTCCGCCGCCGCCACATTCTGCGACCAGGCAATCGCCAAAGGCGGTGACAAGAAAGCCTTGGAGAAGAAAGCAAGGATTTACAGAAACAGAAGCAAGAAACAAAATAAGGCAAAATGAAACTGACAAACCCACTTATCATAATCGCGGCATCATTGCTGCTTGCAGCCTGCGGCTCAAACAAGTCGCTGGTGCGTGACAACGCCAATGGCGGGACGACACCAGTTGCGGGAAACTCGCAGAAATTGACAAAAGCGGCAGGGCTGGCGATGAGCCAGCTGCAATTCATGGAGATGGTCAACGACCGCAAGACTGGCGTACGGAACATTGTCTCCGACATCAACTTCAAGCTTACAATAGGCGATAAGGACATATCCACCTCCGGCGCATTGCGTATGCGCCGCGACACGGTAATCCGCATACAGCTTTTCGTGCCAGTCATCGGCACTGAGGTGGGAAGGCTTGAATTCACGCCCGACTACGCCCTCGTGGTGGACCGCATACACAAGCAATATGTCAAGGGCGACTACAATCAGCTCGACTTCATGCGCGACAACGGCATAAATTTCTATACCCTACAGGCTCTCTTCTGGAACGAGCTGTTCGTGCCAGGAGGCAAAGGCGTTGATGAGGAGGACTTGCAGAAGTTTGAGGTGAAGAAAGATGCCTCCAATACCGTTGCCAGCATTAGCATTGCCAGCGGCAACCTGGAGAGCGCATGGACGGCAGCCGTCGCCGACGGGAAGATAAGTGAGGCACTGGTCACCTATTCGTCTGCTAACAAGGGCAACTCCACCTTGAGCTGGGAATATGCCGATTTCAGGCCGCTTGACGCGAAAGCGTTCCCCGCAAGTGAGACTTTCACCATTGCGTCGCCTGCGGTAAGGAAAGCGCGGAGTCTGACCGTGGAGCTCAAGATGGACGGTTTCAAGACCAAAGACAACTGGGACACGGGCACCACGCTCTCCTCTAAATACAAACAGGTTGACATAGAGCAGGTCATCGGGAAAATACTTGCAATGTAAATGAAGCGGCTTCTATTTTTATTCCTTGCAATAACCATTGCCATATCGTCGGGTGCGCAGACTTCCAAGAAGAAGACTGTGCGCAAGCAGAACTCCACCCAGCAGACAACCAAGAAACGTACGTCTAACGCAAAGAAAGGCACCGCCAAGAAGACAACAGCCAAGAAGACCACGAAAAAAACCGACACTAATGTCTACACCAATGCGTCGATAAAGAAGCTGCAAGGGCAGCGGGCTGACATCCAAAAGAAGATAAAGGAGCAGGAGAAGGCGTTGAAAGCGAACAAGGCAAACGTTGCCAAGAAACTCAACGACCTGTTGCTCATAAACGGCGAGATTGACAAGAATCAGCAGAACATCAGCGGCATTGAGAAAGACATAAGTCACATCAACGGCAACATCGATATCCTCAACTCGCAGCTGAAAACACTCAAAGCGCAACTCAAGGATCGTCAGGCAAAATACATCAAATCAATGCGCTACATGGCGCGACACCGCTCGGTGCAAGACAAGCTCATGTTCATCTTTTCGGCGAAGAACTTCTACCAGATGTACCGCCGACTGCGCTTTGTGCGCGAGTATGCCCAGTACCAGCGTGCGCAGGGTGAGGCAGTGAAGGCAAAACAGCAGCAGGTGAACAACAAGCACCAGCAGCTGAGCCAGGTGCGCAGCCAGAAAAGCAATCTGCTGTATAAAGGGCAGCAGGAGCATGTAAAGCTTGAGGCAAACAAGAGCCAGCAGCAGGAAATTGTGAAAGGGCTACAGAAGCAGCAGCGCACCATACAGTCAATCATAGCCGAGCAACGTAAGAAAGACGCGGCACTCAATGCCGAGATTGACCATCAGGTTGAGATTGAGGTCGCCAAGGTTCGTGCCCGAGCCGAGGCCGAGGCAAAGCGCAAGGCGGCCGAGGCTGAGGCTGCACGCAAGCGCAAGGCTGAAGAGCTGGCACGCAAAAAGGCTGCCGCCGAGGCCGCAGCGAGAGAGAATGCACGCCGATTGGAGGAGGCACGCAAGCGTGAGGAAGCCGCACGTGAGGCTGCACGAAAGGCAGCCCAAGCTGAGGAGACGGCGCGTAAGGCACGTGAAAATGCCGCAGCCGAGAAAGCAGCAAAGGCTGAGGCTGAGGAGAAAGTTGCAGCAGAACGCAAGGCTGCAGCAGAGCAGGAGGCACGCGAAGCCCAAGCAGCCCGCCAGGCGGCGGAGCGCAAGCAGGAAGCTGATGCCGCCCGCGCCAAGAAAGAGATTGCCGAAGCGAAAGAAGAGCAAAAGCAGGTGCAGAAGTTCTCTGCTGCCGACCGCATGATGAACAACGGCTTCGAGGCCAACCGTGGTCGTCTACCCATGCCCATCACGGGCAACTACCGCATTGTGAGTCATTTCGGACAATACAATGTGGAGGGCCTGAAAGGCGTAACGCTCGACAACAAGGGCATCAATATCATGGGCAATGCTGGCTGCCAAGCTCGTGCCATCTACGACGGCGAGGTGAGCGCGGTGCTGAGCTATGGCGGCACTACGGTTGTCATGCTGCGCCACGGTGCCTACATCTCAGTTTATTCCAACCTGAGTTCGGCAAGCGTGAGCCGTGGGCAGAAAGTGAGCGCAAGGCAGATTGTCGGCACTGTCGGTCCCGACCACATCCTCCAATTTCAGCTGCGTAAGGAGCGCCAGAAACTTAACCCAGAAGCTTGGCTCGGCAGGTGAGTCGGCAACCCTGCGGCATTTTTCAACTTGTGCGGGTGAATAATTGCATGCGATACCTCGAGGCTGAATAGCACTTGTGCGCTTAACTTGGAAGACCGTAAAGTGCATCTTACGATGGTCTCTCCCCCAGTCCATCTCCAAAAGGCGAGGGTAGTTATGTCTCATTGAGGCAGTTAAACCAGGCTTACTTTCCTATCCCTTATCCCAGTCTTCTATGTTATTGCCATCCCATTGGTATAGCTCATATTCCTTGTCTATTTTCAACACCGAGTACAACCCGGCGTGCCATCCTTACT
The DNA here is from genome assembly GCA_964616945.1 of uncultured Prevotella sp. Taxonomy (GTDB): domain Bacteria; phylum Bacteroidota; class Bacteroidia; order Bacteroidales; family Bacteroidaceae; genus Prevotella. Next base: position 5,835 of record CAZTUD010000071.1, read on the forward strand.
ATGGCTTCCTGCAGCATTATCCGCTTCTTATAGTTGATGTGGCATGTGGACTCCAATGTTATCCAGCCTATGCCTTTTGCAACATGAAAGATTCCCGACACATTCTTCCCTCCCTGATTTGCCTTATAGGAGAAGGTTTCTTTAAGTGCTTCATAAACAGGTCGGCTCATATAGCCTCGTGAGATGTAGTTGGTCGCAAATCCATTCCTGTTCCCGTCTGTCTCCTCTTTCGCTTGTTCTAACTTCCGATGATAGCTTGTCAGGCACAGGCTTACAATAAAGCTTGCCAACGCATAAACAAGAAACAAGTTTGCCGCTATAAGGACATACAGCAGAAATGTTTGCAGCCCCGTTCCATCGTTTGCAAAGGCGTAGCAAACGATAGTTACGAATAGAATTATTGCTGCCCAAAGAAATCTGTGAAACTGTTTCTCACTGTATGCAAAGAATGAGCCTATGCTCATCGCTACCTTCTTGATTTCCCCATAAATTGTTCGTCACAATTATTTTTTTGAGGTGCAAAGGTAGCGAAATTATTCCGAGATTCTGTTAGTTTTAGTACAAATGTTTACGCACAAAATGCTTTTCCCTCAAAATTATTAGCAAAAAAGTTGCCACTTTAGATATTTCTGCTTATCTTTGCGATTGAGATGTTGATTTCTATGAGATTGGCATCTCAAGACATCGTGGTAAAAAAGAAGCGTTATGCTTATCTTGTAGTTGGAAACCTGAGAAATTTTCAAAATAGTACAAGAGATTTGCATAGTGGTTCTCACGCGTATATGCGTGGGCTGCTATTATCTACTCTGTACTATGGGTTTTCTCAGGACCTCCGACTAAAAGTAGAGACATAGAGGTTCACGCTTTCTTCATGTCAAACAATTAATCGACAGTTTAGACCTCAACTGTAGGAACGTGTGGGCATGAGAACTTTTGTCAACAAGCTATCGTTGTACGACTTGCTTAGCATGGTTATACCAGGAGGAATCCTTTTATGGGTTCTTTCCATATATTGCCCAGACCTATATTCAATAGCCCAAGGCATTGCTTGTGGACACAGCAACCTCTTTCTCTTTTTCTTCTTTTGCCCATTAGCCTACATCATAGGAATATGCAATCACGTTGTAGCATCGAAGTTGTGGTACGTATTCCGTAACAACCCATATATCATCGTTTCATGTTTAGATGATGAAATCGGGCAGTTTAAACATACCCAAAAGCTGTGGCATTTACGAAAAGACAAAATCCATATAGCTACAAACCGAGTAGACTCTTTTAATGACTTTGTTCAATATTCTTTCATTTCCGCTATAGGATTGTTAGCAGTGGGAATGGTGATAGATTGTGCATTCTCCATTCATGTCAATTCGTATGCTTTTATAGCTTTGGCTGTACTGTACTTTGTTCTGTATGGCGTTTCTACGCTCTGTTGTAATTCAACAACCAAAGAAGAGAGGAAAGTTACCGAATTATACTATGAGGCTTATTATTATGTCCAACAGACAAGTCGCAATTCTGACATCTCTGTCATGGAGGGACAGGTGGCATTTTTGCAATCAATGACAATCCCACTGTCTTTGCTCATTGTCTCTCATTTTAAAATATGCGTCTCAAGTTGCTATCCGGCTGTCCAACTTTTCTTGTTGGTTGTCTATATCTGCATATTCCCTATAGTTTACAACCGAATTAAGAAGATACACTCCCGTGTGTGGGAAGATTATGAATTTCTGAGTAGATTGGAAAATCCGGAAAAGTCAAAAGATAACAAAGATAACACATAAATATAAACCTATGAAGAAAGAGAAGTTTATCACAGTATTCATGGCAATGAGCATTCTTTTTATGCTCATGCCTGTAATGGCAATGGCAGAGAAGATTCCTGTAGCCATACTCCGCACCAATGCAGATGGAAAGACAAAGACGTTGACATTCACATACGCTGAACGGCCAAAGGTTTTTGCAAAGAGGGGGCAAAATGACATTCATAGTCAGAATACCTATAAAGGTAGTGATAGCTATTCTAATAAAGAAATGCTTAGCCTTAGTAATCGTGTGGTTTTAAACGACGGAGATTCATACATTGCAGATTCATTGTCTAAGTCAAAGGCGGATTCTTTCATCTCGAATCTCAGTAACAGCTCAAAAATACTTTTGAAATTTCCAGCAAAAGCACCACATAATATTTACTACAAAGAAGGAATGCATATAAAATGTTATGATACTTTATCAGACACAACATTGACAATTCAATATCCCACTTCTATTACAACTTCTGCTATCACCAACATTTTGGTTGGTGATAGCAGTATTCTGATAACAACAAAAGCGGAATGGAAATATTATAGTCCTAAAATCTTTGTATATCAAATAGCTCAACAGAAATCTCATGAGATAGTAATAGGCAACGATAGTGAATTTTTTGAACTAAAAAGTCACAAAATATCACATATAAATAAGACCTTGTCTTATTCTTATATTGGATTTAGAGAGGGAGATACTGGGATAATTGATATAACATCTGAAATAGGCGATTATCCAAGCCAACCGACTTGGAATGCTTTCATGAAAAAAATCATATACCACTTAGTTACCAAAGTCTTTGATTTTGATGGCAACTTAAAGTCGGAGGTTGCAAGGCCTGTAACATGGGGGCAATATATGAAAGATCTTCAAAGTAAGAGAAAAAATAACTTTTAGGGTTAAACATACATTACACCGTATAGCTATGAACAGGAAATCACTTACATTTTTAATCGCAGTTATCTGCATGTTCCTTGCTTCTTGCGGCAAGAGCGACCAAGAGAAGGCTGAAGAATTCGTAAAGACTCTCAACAAGGATGCGGAAGTGCTGTTTGTCCTTCCCGATTCAATGCCGAAATGCGTATTCTATGCGGAGAACAACATTATCAAGTGCCACAATGTGGAGACCGACTCCACATCGACCATTCCTTATGATGAAGACATTGACGAGGATAGAATCAGCGAAGTGTTGCCTGGCAAAAAGAGCATCATGGTCATCACACAAGATTATGACGATATAGACGGAGCCTATGCTTACGATTTGGCAAAGGGAACGTTCTCTCATATAAAAGAGCCAGGCGAAGGGATGAAGATTTCCGATGCAAAACTCTCAAAGAGCGGGAAGACCATCACTTTCACATGCGACACCACCGCCGAGGCACCTTTTGTATTCTTAATGTGCATGTTCGACAGATCGCTCGATTATGACACGGAAAAGGCAAGAACGGGCTATTACAGAACCGTCAACACCTACAATTTCGATGGCAAGCTTGTCAAGTCAAAAAGGATTCCTGTATCAAATGCGGAATGGGAAGAAATGGAAAAGGCAGAAAAGCAAGAAGAGAATAGTAGTTCTCCCTTTTCGTCTTCATCATTCTCTTCGTCTTCATCTCCAGCCGTTTATCTGTGGAGATGCATGAAATGTAACGAGGAAATGGAAGGAGTGGAAGAACCTTCTACATATGGTTGCCCATATAGCGGTCACATGTGGCAGAAAGTTTCTCGGATAAGATAACCATTTCGCGCTTATAGCTGATGTTCAGCTTATAGCCCTTTGGTTTTGCAAATATATTAGCGGCTTAGAAGATTCCTAAGTCGCTTTGCTTTTAATTCGTTTTCCTTTAGTTTTAGGCACATCTTGTAAATTCCCGATATTTTCCAAATCTCAAGTCATTTTTCTCCAAATATCTTGCTTATTCTGAAAACTTTGTTTATTTTTGTACCTAAAAGTATAAACAAGGCTGGTTGAAGAATGGAAAATGAGATAGCGAAAAGAGAAGAAGCTCTGTTCAGACATGTGGCGGAACTGATAGAGCAATCACGGAAGCATGTCAAGAAAGCTGTTGACACAACAATGGTATACACCTACTATGGAATAGGGAAGTACATCGTGGAGGACGAGCAGCAAGGAGAAAGCAGAGCAAAATACGGTAAACAGGTCCTCATAAACCTATCAGCACGGCTTACAGAAAGATTTGGAGATGGCTGGTCTTATCCAAATTTGAGAAAAATAAGGCAATTCTACCTTGTCTATTAATTTGATAAGCAGTGATTATCAAATTCAAGACAAAAATGATAAACACCATTTATCAAATTCAGACATCAAATCAGAATTGGTCAACAGTGTAGACCAAATTGTGGATTCGAAAAAGATCCGCAACGCAGAGCCAATTCACAAGTTTACTCTTTCTTGGTCTCACTACCTTATCCTCATGCGCATAAAGAATGACGCTGAACGCAGCTTCTATGAGATTGAGTGCGCAAAACAGAACTGGAGCGTGAGACAACTGCAACGCCAATACAATTCAAGTCTTTACGAAAGACTTGCTTTGAGCAGGGATAAGGACGAGATGATGCGACTTGCCAAAGAATGGCAGACTGTTGAAAAGCCTTCGGATGTGATAAAGAATCCGATAACATTGGAGTTTCTTGGACTAAGCCAAAGGCTGCTTATACAGAAAGCAAGCTGGAGAATGCCATCATCGACAAGCTGCAAGACTTTCTTCTTGAACTTGGCAAGAGCTTTCTCTTTGAGGCACGGCAGAAACGATTCACATTCGATGAGGATAATTTCTACGTTGACCTTGTCTGCTATAACCGTCTGTTGCAGTGCTATTGCTTGATTGATTTGAAGATTGACAAGCTGACACATCAAGACTTGGGGCAGATGCAGATGTATGTCAACTACTTCGACCGCTATGTGAAGCAGGATTTCGAGAAACCGACCATAGGCATACTGCTCTGCAAGGAAAAGAATGATGCCTTGGTCGAGCTGACCCTTCCTAAAGATGCCAACATCTATGCCCCACAATATGCACTCTATCTTCCCGACAAGAAATTGCTGCAAGACAAACTGAACGAATGGACTACAGAATTCGAGGAGAACAAGAAATTAACCGAGCAATGAAACGTTCGCGTGTTAGCAGATGTTATGACATTGCAAAAAAGTGGAAAGAAAGTGCGTGTTCGCCTTTGCAATGGAGTCGTCGTGGTGTTCGCAAATTGTTCGCAAAAAGAAAATCAGCGGCTTAGAAATGTTCCTAAGTCACTGATTATCAACGTGGACCAGACAGGGCTTGAACCTGTAACCTCCAGATTATGAGACCGATAGAATGATATTCTGCAATAGCTTACCTAATTAGAATTATATTGATTATCAGACGTTTATATTCTTATGATATTTTGTGCTATTTCATAGAAAACCTATAACTCAAATAGTTTGTTTACGCATTGTTTACGCAGAAATTGCCATCTTTGAAGTATGTTTTTATCCTCCTTTTCAAGTATGATAGTTAAACAAACTCAAAGATACGCTATTTGTTTGTGATTGTGAAAGAAAGTCCTTACCTTTGTTCTTGCTATGCATGTATGGTGGGTCAAGACCTATATGTGGGTGCTCTTTCCAATTAAGGAAAAGTGAATCTGCCAAACCTTCGTGGGAGGGTTATCCCATTCCGTTGGATTGAAGCACAGAGTGTAGTGTAGTCGGAGGCACTATAAGTTTTCGCTCATGCTCTGTGAGAAAGTCACTTCAGGGGTTGAGACCGATTAGCAGAAGCCCAGTTACCATTCAGCGACAGAAGAGGACGAGATTGCACGCTGTATATAACAACTTAAAGAGCCCATTACTTAAAAGTGGTGGAACAGAGTTGTTATATATAACCCGTTGACGGAATTAACTAAGTGCGTACTTAATTCTGCCGATGGGTTTCCCATTGATAAAGT
>CAZTUD010000072.1:0-11459 GCA_964616945.1 uncultured Prevotella sp.
TGCGTAGGGCAACAACTGCTTTGTTGCCATTCAGAAGAAGGCGATGTGGATTGCATCGGTATCTTTCCGACAGACGTGAGGCGGTTTCTGCCTCGCAGCCACGACGAGAAAGTCCCGGCAATGGGATGGAATGCGTTGCACAATCTTTCCTCGCCTCTGTTTAAGGGCATCAACGAAGGAGATTACGTTTATTTTATCCACAGCTACTATGTGCCACAGTGCGAATTCTCAATAGCTTCAACAGATTATATCTTGCCATACTCGGCAGCCCTTCACAAGGACAACTTTTGGGCAACACAATTTCATCCGGAAAAGAGCGGCAGGGTAGGAGAGAGGTTGCTTGAGAACTTCCTTAATATAGAATAAATACATGAAGATACAACTTATACCAGCAATAGACATAATAGATGGCAAGTGCGTGAGGCTCACCAAAGGCGACTACGGGCAAAAGAAAATATACAACGATAACCCTGTCGAACAAGCCCGCGAGTTCGAGCGTTGGGGATTCACACGCCTACATGTGGTTGACCTTGACGGCGCCAAGGCAAGCCACATTGTCAACGAAGACATTGTCAGGGGCATTACCGAGGCAACACATTTGAAAGTTGACTTTGGGGGCGGAGTGAAAACCGAACAGGATATTGAAAAGGCATTTGCGGCTGGCGCGGCAATGGTGACCATCGGCAGCGTGGCTATAAGGCACCCGGAACTGTTCATGAAATGGCTTGACAGGTATGGAGCAGACAAGCTCATACTGGGTGCTGATGTGCGCAATGGACGTATAAGCATTAACGGATGGAAAGAAGATTCCGATGCTGAATTGCTTCCTTTCCTTGAGAAATTTGTCGCAGCTGGGATAACTACAGTTCTCTGTACGGAAATATCAAGAGACGGCACGTTACAAGGGCCTGCCATTGAGCTTTACAAAAGCATAATGACGAGATTTCCTCATTTGCAACTCATTGCAAGCGGTGGGGTAGGGAGCAATGACGACATACGACGCCTTGACGAAACAGGAACACCTGCCGTTGTATTTGGCAAGGCATGGTATGAAGGGAAAATCGATTTAAAAGCCTTAAAGATATGATATACAACGGATTGGCCAAACGCATAATACCATGTCTTGATGTCAAGGATGGGCAGACAGTAAAGGGCACCCACTTCGTAAACCTCCGCCAGGCTGGCGATCCCGTTGAGTTGGGCAAGGCGTACAGTGACGCAGGAGCTGACGAGCTTGTGTTTCTTGACATTACCGCCACATTGGAAGGGCGCAAGACTTTCACCAACATGGTTTCCCGTGTGGCACGAGAGATAAGCATCCCATTTACTGTGGGCGGAGGCATAAATTCCATTGACGACGTTGAGCGTTTGCTGTATGCGGGAGCTGACAAGGTTAGCGTAAACTCTGCGGCCATTTACAGACCCGAGCTTATTGACGAAATAGCCGCCAAGTTTGGCTCACAGGTATGCGTAAGCGCCATCGATGCACGCCAAGCCACCGACGGTTGGCATTGCTACGTGAAAGGAGGGCGTGAACGCACGGAGCGCAAACTGATAGAATGGGCACGTGAGGTTGCAGACCGTGGGGCAGGCGAAATACTTTTCACGAGCATGGACCATGATGGAGTTAAGGAAGGTTTCGCATGCGAGGCCTTGGCGGCTGTTTCAGATGCAGTGCCAATACCTGTCATAGCCAGTGGTGGTGCAGGCACTATGGAGCATTTTTACGATGCTTTCACCAAAGGCAAGGCTGATGCGGCTCTTGCCGCAAGTGTTTTTCACTTCGGCGAAATCTCCATTCCTGAACTAAAGAGATATTTGAGAGGCAGGAACATTAATGTCAGAATATAACTTACAGCCACGATTATGAGTTTAGACTTCGATAAAATGGGCGGTTTGATACCCGCCATAATCCAGGACGCAGAGACCAACAAAGTACTTATGTTGGGCTTCATGAACAATGAAGCGTATGAAAGAACCATCAAAACTAAATTGGTTACATTCTGGAGCCGCTCACGCAAATGTCTTTGGACAAAGGGAGAGACTTCTGGCAACTATCTGCACCTTGTAAGCTTGAAAGAGGACTGTGACCACGACACGCTGCTCGTCAAGGTTCATCCTAACGGCCCTGTATGCCATCTCGGCACTGATACATGCTGGGGTGAGACCAATGATGCCAATCCAATCCTTTTTTTCTCGGCACTGCAAGATTTCATTGACAGGCGCCACAAGGAAATGCCTGACGACAGCTACACCACAAGCCTTTTCCGCAAGGGTGTAAACAAAATGGCGCAGAAAGTGGGGGAAGAAGCTATTGAGACTGTAATAGAGGCAACCAACGGAACAAACGAAAAGCTCGTTTACGAGGCATCCGACTTGCTCTACCATCTCATCGTATTATTCGCTTCCAAGGGACTTCGCATAGAAGATGTAGCAAAAGAGTTGGCAAAACGCCACAATCCCGAATGGGACAAGGCAAGACGAACAGAAAAAAGCAAAGAGTAAAAACATTATGCTAATCAACTATAGAAAAGTTAAGGTTTATCAACAAGACAAGCTAATTCTTGACAATGTTGACTTTCATGTCGACGAGGGTGAGCTTGTGTATATCATTGGCAAAGTAGGCTCAGGCAAGAGCAGCCTGCTCAAGACATTCTATTGCGAGCTGGACATATTCAAGGATGACGCCGAGGAAGCCAATGTGCTTGACAGGGACTTGCTGACACTAAGGCGCAAGGACATCCCTGGATTGCGCCGGGAAATGGGCATCATCTTCCAAGACTTCCAACTGCTTCACGACCGTGACGTGTGGCACAATCTCTGTTTTGTGCTTCGGGCAACAGGCTGGAAAGACAAAGCTGAAATCAATGGGCGAATTGACGAAGTGCTTGCTGCCGTTGGCATGAGAGACAAGTTACATTCCATGCCGCATGAGCTTTCCGGAGGCGAGCAGCAACGCATCTCCATCGCAAGGGCATTGCTCAACAAGCCAAAGATGATAATAGCTGACGAGCCTACGGGAAACCTCGATCCTGACACGGCAAACAACATTGTGGGATTGCTGAAAGACATCACTGCACAAGGAACGTCAGTAGTTATGTCAACTCATAACATATCCATGCTGAACCGCTATCCAGGCATCGTCTATCGCTGCCGTAAGGGAAAGTTGACTGAAGCTACACACGAATACAACAAACTGGATCTTTCCGAGGATGCAGAAGAAAAGTAGGGAAAAGGACAATCAAGGATAGAAAACAAAGCGCAATATATTATGATAGTGATGAAATTTGGCGGCACGTCCGTGGGAAGTGCTGATCGCATGAAGAGCGTGGCCAAGCTTGTTACAAAGTCTGGCAAGCCGACATTCGTTGTGCTCTCGGCAATGAGTGGCACCACAAACAGCCTGATAGAGATAAGCAATTATCTATATAAAAAGAATCCAGAAGGAGCCAACGAGGTAATAAACAATTTGGAAAAAAAGTATTTTGGTCATGTGGAACAGCTGTATTCAACTGTAGAATACCAAAGGAAGACCAAAGATTTCCTGCACGGACAATTTAATTACATACGCTCCTTCACCAAGGGGATATTTACAAGCTTTGAGGAGAAGATTGTGGTTTCACAAGGTGAGATAATGTCCACCAACATGATGAACAACTATCTCCAGGAGAAAGGTGTAAAGTCTGTATTGCTTGATGCACTCACTTTCATGCGCACGAATAAGAACTCAGAGCCCGACCTTGACTATATCAAGACGCACCTGAACGAGCAGATGGAAAAGCATGATGGGCAGCATGTGTACATAACCCAAGGTTTCATCTGCCGCAATGCCTACGGAGAGGTTGACAATTTGCAGCGCGGTGGGTCTGACTACACAGCCTCACTTATCGGCGCAGCACTGTCGGCAGAAGAAATACAGATATGGACAGACATTGACGGCATGCACAACAATGACCCACGCTTTGTGGAAAAAACCTCAGCTGTGGGCCAACTGAACTTCGAGGAAGCTGCAGAGCTTGCCTACTTCGGTGCGAAAATCCTACACCCGACGTGCGTGCAGCCAGCAAAGTACGCAAGCATACCTGTACGTCTCAAAAACACAATGCAACCGGAAGCGGACGGAACCATCATAAACAATAATCTTGTCCGGGGGAAAATCAAGGCCGTGGCTGCAAAAGACAACATTACGGCTATAAAGATAAAGTCATCCCGAATGCTTCTCGCCACAGGATTTCTGCGCAAAGTCTTTGAGATTTTTGAGAGTTACCAAACTCCCATCGACATGATTACAACGTCGGAAGTTGGCGTGTCGATGAGTATCGACAACGACACTCATCTTGAAGAAATCGTGGACGAATTGAAGAAATATGGCACTGTTAGTGTTGACAATGGCATGTGCATAATCTGCGTCGTTGGCGACCTTGATTGGGGGAATGTCGGTTTTGAAACACTGGTAACCGATGCCATGAAGAACATCCCTGTGAGAATGATAAGCTACGGCGGCTCCAATTACAACATATCGTTTCTCATACGTGAGGCGGACAAGAAACGAGCACTGCAGAGCTTGAGCAACACCTTGTTTTAATTAAATGGAAACAGCCAAAAGAAATGACAAAACAAAAATGAGAGAACTGTTCCCTATAGACAAATTCCAGCACTTGCGCACGCCTTTCTACTATTATGACAGCAACTTGCTGAGGTCAACGTTGGAGGCGATTGCCACAGAGACCTCAAAGCATGCTGACTATATAGTGCATTATGCTGTCAAGGCAAACGCCAACCCAAAGATATTGAGGATTATTGCAGACGCTGGTTTTGGTGCAGACTGCGTGAGTGGGGGAGAAATAAAGGTTGCGCTTGAGGCTGGCTTTCATGCCGACAAAATTGTCTTTGCGGGCGTTGGCAAATCCGACTGGGAAATCAACACAGCTCTCGACGCTGGCATTTTTTGCTTTAACGTAGAGAGTATGCCAGAACTGGAGGTAATCAACCAACTTGCTAAAGCAAAGGATGTTGTCGCCAACGTCTGCTTCCGCATAAACCCGAATGTCGGGGCGCACACCCATGCCAATATTACCACAGGACTTGCCGAGAACAAGTTTGGCATAGCCATGAAAGACATGCTACCCATAATAAGGCGGGCTGAACAGCTGGAAAACATCCATTTCATAGGGCTTCACTTTCATATAGGCAGCCAAATTCTGGACATGTCAGATTTCAGGCATCTCTGCCACCGCATCAACGAACTGCAAGCTTTCCTTGACGCCTACAACATAAGTGTGGAGAACATTAATGTAGGCGGTGGACTTGGCATAAGCTATGATAATCCCGACGCTTTACCGATACCCGCTTTTGCAAACTATTTCGACACCTACTCTGCAAACCTTGAGCTTAGGCAAAATCAAAAGCTTCATTTTGAGTTGGGGCGTGCAGTGGTGGGGCAAATGGGAAGCCTCATCACGAGAGTGTTGTATGTCAAGCAAGGCACGGCCAAACAATTTTGCATTGTTGATGCCGGGATGACCGACCTCATTCGCCCTGCGTTGTACAATGCGAGCCACAAAATAGAAAACATTACGAGCGACAGTCCCTCGCAAGTTTATGATGTCGTAGGACCTATTTGTGAGTCAAGCGACATATTTGCCAAAGACATTTCCATCAAGGAGGCCAGACGTGGTGACTTAATAGCCATTCGCTCGGCAGGAGCCTACGGCGAGATAATGGCAAGCCAATACAACTGCCGCCCGCTACCCAAAGGCTATATAACAGAAGACTTGAAATAAATGACCCTATATTTTGCCACAGACAATTTTACACTTATAGTGTCTGCCATAGCACTCGCTTTCTCCATAGTGTCTTGTTTCTTAAACCCATTTGTACGGTTTAAGAAACAAGACGTTGGTACTATGGACGACACCGACATGAGTGATAGCGAAAGCAAAACCGCTCCAAGGCTGACAATTATTCTTACTCCTCACGACGAGGCTAACTGTCTTGAGCAAAATCTTCCTTTGTTGTTAAGGCAAAAATACCCACCAGGATTTCAAATAATAGTTGTGATTGACGAGAGCGCACACGATACTGAAGACGTGCTGAAACGCATTCAGGGCATAATTTCCAATCAACCTGGAGACGGCAGCCTGTATTTCACTTATATCCCAGATTCCTCCCGCTATCTCAGTCGCAAGAAGCTCGCCATTACTGTTGGCGTAAAGGCAGCCGCCACAGAATGGCTGCTCATCACCGAAGCCTCAGCAAGACCATCGTCCGAACAGTGGCTCGCCACGATGGCAAAGGGTTGCATAGAGTCTAATCGTGTGGTAATAGGTTATGGCAACTTTTCTCCCGACGCATCCCCATTTAAGCGTTTCGAGCGTCTCCACACCGCATATTATCTTATGCACGAGGATGCTGCCGGCAATGCGTATCGCACGCTCAGCCACAACCTCATGTTTCGCAAAAGTGACTTTATGGCGGATGGAGGATTTCTCGGAAATCTCAACCTCATCCGCGGTGAATACGATTTCATCGTCAACAAATATGCCACAGCCGACGGCACGGCAATGGTAACCGACGACAAGGCTTGGATGCTTGACAAGGCTCCAAACCACAAGGCATGGCTCGCAAGCCACATCCTTTATATGGAGACCCGCCGATGGTTGTCTAACGGAATGAGACATCGGCTTTGGTTTAACATTGACCAAACAGCTTTGCATGTCAGCCTCTTGCTCATCATTGCCGCATTCGTTTATGCAACCATATCCCATAACGCTATGATACTTGGTGCCGCAGCCATTGCTTTACTGCTAACTATAATAATAAGGACTGTAATAGGCCATAAAGCCATGAAGGCATTCCATGAAAAAGTGCCTACACTGCTTATATACCTTTACGAGGTATCGCTTGTGTGGAGAAATCTCACATACGTCATTCGCCACAGGTTGTCAGACAAGCTCGAATTTACTACACATAAAATATAAAGGCATCCACTTTCCAATTTGAGAATACTGTTTTTCATCCCAGCTCATGTCGATGCGGTTGACATTCATCACGACCTAACCACCCGACTTGCACACTGCCTTTCAGACGGGGTGGACGTTCGTATTGCGACATCAAATGAAAAAAACTTGATTGCCGTACTTGCCGATTACGATATTTTACATATTTTCGGCTGCTGGAGCAAAAGTGCTTGTCAGCTGGCAGACAAGGCCTATCGCTTGTTCCTGCCCTACATCATTACACCTTTGGGAACCTTACAGCCGTGGGAAATGGAACACTACAAACACCGTTCGCTATTCGTAAGAGAACAGAAAACAGCAGTGGAGAAAGCCTCTGCGGTAACCGTTTGCGGAAAGCTCGAAGAACACACTTTTGGCCAACTTGCATGGAATAAACGTGTATGCCTTATTAAAAATCCTGTGCTTACAAGCCAAACCACTTTCGACGACATAGCCAAAAGCTTCACTGCCCTTTATCAAAAAGTGCTTGATTCAAATGCCCGCATCTTGCTCAACCAGCAGACACAAAAGATTATCGGGCAGCTACTGCAATTTGGTGTTGATGCCCAAGCCTTTTGCCATGACAACAACAAAGACACATTGAGGGCAGACCTCGGCAAGCTGCATGACGAAGACTGGCGCAGAATGTTTATATATGCCTACGACGAGGAAATCAGCGATATTATAGAACACGCCTTGGACACATTGCAATGCTCTTATCCACATCTTGACATTTCCGAGGTGGACAGGTTTGACACACAGAAAGCTTATTCAAGCGGGCAATTAGAGAAAGGCTCTTTACTTTCGCACAACTTGCTCTTGCGCAACAAGGTAAAGGAGACTTTTGCCACCCGTGGAAAAACAGAACAAGCTATTTGCCTCCAAATGCTCAATCTCCGCCATGAAATAAGTCACCACACGGCACCATTGCGACATCTTGTTGATTTCTATCTCACCATGCGCTTCACAGATATGGATGAGGATTTGATAAAAGACATGATAAAGGAACTCGACATGAGGGATTTCGCCCAAAACTTGATGGCTGTCATGGCCAACTTACTCGGACTGACAGAAGGCTTCATGCCGATAAGCCCGAAATACAACCATAGCACCAAGCAACTATCCACAGCAATAACAAAATTCCAAGTATATAAAACTCAGTAACAATTCAAGGAAAACCAATAAAACCCTATAACAATTATGGCCAACAACAATACCTACGACATCCGTGGCGACATGCGCTACCTGCAGCTTCTGTCTCACTCGTTTCCCAACGTAGCAGAAGCAAGCACCGAAATCATCAACCTGATGGCTATACTGAACTTGCCCAAGGCCACAGAGCATTTCGTGGCGGACATTCATGGAGAGTATGAGGCTTTTCAGCACATCTTGAAGAACGCCTCGGGCAACATCAAACGCAAGGTGAACGAGCTGTTCGGCACGACCCTTCGCGATGCCGAAAAGCGTGAGCTTTGTACGCTGATTTACTATCCGGAACAGAAGCTTGAGCTTGTGAAGGCATCGGAACCAGACATCAACGACTGGTATCACATAACTCTGCATCACCTTGTGGCTGTCTGTAGGGACGTGTCGAGCAAATACACACGCTCAAAGGTCAGGAAGTCGCTGCCGCCAGCATTCTCATACATCATCCAAGAGTTGCTGCATGAGCGTACTGAAGACAATGACAAGGCGGCATACGTAAACGTGATTGTCGATACAATCATATCCACTGGCAGGGCAGACGACTTCATCATTGCCATCTCAAACGTCATTCAGAGGCTCGCCATCGACCAGCTTCACATTCTTGGCGATGTCTATGACCGCGGTCCCGGGGCACACAAGATTATGGACTTGCTCGACGGCTACCACTCTTGGGATATCACATGGGGCAACCATGACATACTATGGATGGGAGCCGCCGCCGGCAACGACGCATGCATGTGCAATGTCATACGGCTGTCGTTGCGCTACTCCAACCTCTCTACCTTGGAAGACGGCTACGGCATCAATCTCGTGCCGCTTGCCACTTTCGCAATGGATTTCTATGGCGATGACCCATGTGAGGAATTTGTGCCAAAAGACAACAGCAGCAACGAGCATCTTGACGAGAAGTCCAGATTGCTCATAGCACGCGAGCACAAGGCCATCTCAGTGTTGCAGTTCAAGCTTGAGGCCCAGCTCTTCGAGAAGCACCCAGAATGGGGAATGCAAGACCGCGAGCTCTTCAATTACATCGACTATGACAAGGGCACCATACGTGTTGACGGCAAGGAGTACAAGCTCACAAGTTGCCATTTCCCGACCATCGACCCCAAACATCCCAACATGCTCACAAGTGAGGAACATGAGCTTATAGCCAAACTACACCACAGCTTTGAGGTCAGCGAAAAGCTCCACAAGCATATACGCCTGATGCTTGCCCACGGCTGCATGTACAACATTTGCAACAACAACCTGCTCTTCCACGCATCCGTGCCACTCAACGCCGACGGAACCCTGAAGGAAGTGGAAATCTATCCAGGACACACATGCAAGGGCAAACAGTTGATGACAGACGTAGGTATGCTCATACGTTCGGCTTTTCAAAACGACGTAACGCATACCGACCGCGACTACGCCATCGACTATTTCCTCTATTTGTGGTGTGGCCCAGACAGCCCACTGTTTGACAAGTCGAAGATGGCGACTTTCGAGCGCTACTTCATCACGGAGAAAGAGACGCATGAGGAAAAGAAAGGCAACTACTTCGTGTTGCGGGACGACGAGGCGATATGCGATGCCGTTATGGAAGCATTCGGCGTTACTGGTAACAACAGGCATATCATAAACGGCCATGTGCCTGTGCGTGCCATCAAGGGCGAAAGCCCAATCAAGGCCAACGGCAAGCTGATGGTCATTGACGGAGGCTTTGCGGAAGCCTACCACAAGGAGACAGGCATCGCCGGCTATACGCTCGTCTATCACAGTCGCGGCTTCCAACTTGTCCAGCACGAGCCGTTCACCAGTACGGAGGATGCCATACTGAGAGGCACTGACATCAAATCTACCACACAAATAGTGGAGATGTCTGCCCACCGCATGTTGGTTGCCGACACTGACAAGGGCATGGAGCTGCGCTCTCAAATAGCAGACCTAAAGGAGCTGCTCTATGCCTACCGGCATGGCTACATAAATGAAAAAGAACGCAAGGTGCCAGCAAACATAAAATAAGATTTACAGCACACCCTTTGACGATGGCAGTTGGAAATGAGTAATATCTCTTCTGACTGCCATTTTTATGCTCCGTGCGAAAGCCTTGAAAATGCCCTCTATCTTGTGGTGCTCGTTTTCTCCCTCCGCCTTGATGTTTAGGTTCATCCTTGCCGCGTCGCTAAGGCTCTTGAAAAAATGGGGGAACATCTCCGTCGGCATTTCTCCAATTTTCTCGCGCTTAAATTCAGCGTCCCAAACCAGCCACGGCCTGCCTCCAAAGTCGAGTGCCACCTGGCACAGGCAGTCGTCCATAGGCAGGCAAAAGCCATACCGTTCTATGCCGCGTTTGTCGCCGAGGGCCTTGCCGATACACTCACCAAGCGCAATGCCTGTGTCCTCTATGGTGTGATGCTCGTCAACATACAAGTCTCCCTTGGTATGCACCGTGATGTCTGTCATGCCATGATGCCCAATCTGCTCCAACATATGGTCGAAGAAACCGAGGCCTGTTGAGACGTCGCACCTGCCCGACCCGTTAAGGTTGAGCCTGACATAGACATCAGTCTCCTTGGTAGAACGGTGAACTTCGGCAATGCGCTCACCGGCAAACAAGATTTCCGCTATCTTGTCCCACGTCATGCCATCCTTGCCAAGAATGAGCGACTTGCAGCCCATATTCTCCGCAAGCTTGGCATCGCTTTCGCGGTCGCCAATGACATAGCTGTTGGCAATGTCGTATTGTTCTTCCTCCATGTATTTCCTTACCATTCCCGGGTTGGGCTTGCGCATGGGCGAGTTGTCCTCTGGGAAATGCCTGTCAATCAGTTGCTCGTCAAAGGTAATTCCCTCGCCTGCCAAAGTGTCGATAATGAAGTGATGCACAGGCCAAAAGTCTTCTTCAGGAAAAACGTTTGTGCCGAGTCCGTCCTGATTGCTAACCATGACAAACTTGAAGTCAAGATGCCGCTTTATGAAACCAAGATTGCGGAAAACTCCTGGCACGAATTTCAGTTTGGCGAAACTGTCAATCTGCTCGTCAAGAGACTCCTCTATGAGCGTTCCATCCCGGTCAATAAAAAGTATGCGTTGCTTCTTCATTTTATCTCCTCAAAATCTGGTTCAATCTGTGTCTTGGTCTCCTGCATTGCAAGCTTTTGCTCTTTTTTCGCCTTTTCCTTTGCCTCAATATGTCCGTAAGCATAATAGACGATGATGATGAACCATGAGCCCACATAAATCATTATGAGCGAGGATATGAAGGAAGCA
>CAZTUD010000073.1:0-11360 GCA_964616945.1 uncultured Prevotella sp.
AGGCCATTCCCGACCTCGGCCTCGGCTGGCGTGTGCTGTTTCCCATATACATGACTATCGGCATCCTTGCATCGCTGCTGCTCGCTGGCACACCCATAACGGAGGAAAAGCACGACAACGAGACACCCGCCGAGCAGAAGTCTATGGCACGCGACTATGTTGACACGTTCAAGCTCCTCGGCAACCCATACGTGCTGCTGTGCTTCTTCGGCATCATGTGTCATGTTGGCATAGATGTGGGCACCAACGCCACAGCCCCGAAACTCCTGCAGCAGTATGCGCAGATGACGCTCAACGACGCAGCGTTCGCCACCAGTCTCTACTTCATTTTCCGCACCATCGGCTGTCTGACTGGCAGCTACTTCCTGCGCGTTCTGAAGACCCGCACGTTTTTCATCATCTCCGTATCGCTGATGGCGATAAGCATGATTTGCATGTTCGCTGGGGCCGCAAGTGCCAACGACCCGAATGCGGCGAAATGGTTGCTATATTGCGGCATTGCCTGCGTGGGCTACGGCAATAGCAACGTGTTCTCGATGGTTCTTTCGCAGGCCATGCTCTACATGCCCGACAAGAAGAATGCCATCAGCGGCCTTATGATTATGGGGCTCTTCGGCGGCACAGTCTTCCCGTTGCTCATGGGCTTTGCCAGCGACGCAGTGGCAAGCCAGGTGGGAGCCGTGGCGGTGATGGCCGTCGGCGTGATTTACCTGTTCACGTTCATAAAAAGAGTGAGATACTAACTCGGGTTGAGGTTTGAGATTTGAGGTTTGAGGTTTATGATTACAAGGTCAAGATTTTCTTTGTGGTCATATACTTTAAATCTCAGCCTATAAGGTAATCTCAAACCTCAAACCTCAAACCTCAAATCAATATGCGACAAATCATCGGTTTAGGGGAAGTGCTGTACGACGTGCTTCCCGAAGGAGCAAAGCTCGGCGGCGCCCCCGCCAACTTTGCCTATCATGCAAGTCAATTCGGTTTCCCGGCAATGGCAGTGAGTGCGGTGGGCAACGATGCCCTCGGAGACCAGGCATTGGAAACGTTCGACAAGAACGGCTTGAAGTACATTGTCCCACGTGTGGCCTATCCCACTGGCACCGTGAACGTGAGCCTCAATGAGGACGGCGTGCCAACTTACACATTCACGCCCGACGTGGCATGGGACCATATCCCGTTCACACCAGAGATGGAGGCTGTGGCAAAAGAAGCGCGTGCCGTGTGCTTCGGCTCGCTGGCGCAGCGCAGCGAGGAATCGAGGACTTCGATACACCAATTCCTCGAGGCGGTGCCCGAGGACTGCGTGAAGATTTTCGACGTAAACCTGCGCGGCAACTTCTACAACAAAGAGATACTCTGTGAAGGCGTGAAGCGCGCCAACATCCTGAAGATTAACGACGAGGAGGTCGTGACCATAGGCCGCATGTTCGACTATCCAGGTCTCGACATGGAGGAGAAGTGCCGCATTATCATGCATCGCTACAATCTGAAGATGGTGGTGCTGACATGTGGCACCAACGGCAGCTACGTCTTCGCCCCCAACGGCTTCAAGAGCTACAAGCCCACGCCGAAAGTGGAAGTTGCCGACACGGTGGGTGCCGGCGACTCGTTCACGGGATCTTTCACCGCCGCCATTCTCGCAGGCAAGCCCATCGAGCAGGCGCACGAGATTGCCGTGAAGGTGAGCGCATACGTCTGCACGCAGAAAGGCGCCATGCCAAAACTGCCAAAGGAGCTTACGGCATAGTCCGAACAGCCATGCAAAGACCTCCCAAAAGGGGAGGACTTTGCCGAAAGGCGAAATAAAGAACAAAAAAATGAGAAAAATGTTTGGTAATTGCAAATAAAGTGTTATTTTTGCAACAACATTTAGCTATGCTAACTATAATGAACCCTTATATTAACTCAAGAAAATGAAAAAGCTTTTGTTCTTCGCTCTGTTGGCGTGCGTCGCAGTATCAACCTACGGAAAGAAAAAGTACGTCATCACAATGGCAGGTGAGAACCTCGCCAAACTGACACAAGTCACCGACAACCAGGAGCCGTGCATCAATCCCTTTGGCGGCGACAACGGTTCAACATTGTTCTTTGCCGTGCGCGAGAACAAGAAGTATTACAACATATACAAGAAAGACAACCCCTTTGCCGCCAGCATGAGCCAGAAGACAAGCGGCAAGAACAACAACCGCCAGCCATGTTTCAACGCCGTGTGCGGCAAGATTGCCTTCAGTTGCCAGCAAGACGGGGCCAACACCTCCGACATCTACACCATGTACGACTCCAAGGGCAAGGCTCTCTCGCAAATCACCGAGAGCACTGACGCATACGAGCAGTACCCCAGCTTCAACGCCGACGGCACGGTCATCGTCTATAGCAAGGTGCAATACTCATATTTCCGCAAGGCAAACCTCCTGTCCGTGCTCACGGGCTTCGGCGAGTCGGTAGGCGTGGTGGAGAACAGCGAGATTTGGATGAAGAACATCAAGACTGGCGAGACCACCCTTCTGGGCAACGGCTACCAGCCATGCTTCTCGCCCGACGGCAAGAAAATCACGTATGTAAAGTATTCCAGCGACGCCAAGAGCACGAGCATCTGGATTATGAGTGTTGACGGCAGTGAGCAGATACAGGTTACTGACGCAAAGAAAGGCTATGCCCTCAATCCGCGCTTCAGCCCCGACGGCAAACGTCTCATCTTCCAGTCGTCGAAGAAAGACAAGAAAGACTTCGACCTCTACGTCATCGACATTGACGGCAACAACCTCACGCAGCTTACCATCAACAAGTGCTACGACGGGCAGCCCTACTGGACGACCGACGGCTATATCTACTTTGTCTCCGACCGAGGCAATGATCCAGGCAATTACCAGATTTGGAGATTTAAATACGAATAATGCCCATTTAAATCGACCAACTTATTACCATGCGTAACGGCAACCATCCCCGTGGTGGTTGCCGTTTTTCTATTCTTCAACACTGCTGCATCGTTAAGCGAGAAGCATGTTGTTGCCAATACCAATCGGCTTTCGAAAAGAATGTGGTACAATAGGGAAACAATTCTGCCGAAATGTTTGGAGAATAGTATTATTATTACTACCTTTGCAAAGTCAAGAGGAAAGTAATTCTGACATGAAGAGATATAAGGTCATTGAAGTGATAAGGCTATTGGAACGTGACGGATGGGTTCTGTGTTATTACAAGGGAGACCACCGCCAGTTCAAGCACCCTACCAAGAAGGGAAAAGTTACAGTCAGAGGAAAGAACAGTGAGGTGCTGAGCCAATTTCTTCTGAACAGTATTTGGAAACAAGCTGGATGGAAATAGCATGTGTCATTAAGAAATGAAAGGATTTTGAGATATGGAAAAAATTGATGTTTATGTTGATTGGTGCGACAAGAACTTTGCTGCATCGTTCGGAGACAACGTACCTGGTGCCGTTGTTTATACTGCCCACACATGGGAAGAAGTACAGAAAGAAGCTAAAGAAACGCTTGACTTCCATGTGCAAGGCATGATTAATGATGGAGATAAAGTACCACAGTGGCTTCGTGATGGCGATTACGAATTTGTGTTTCATCCCGTCAGCACTGCCGCGTTGCTTCGTTGCAGTGAGGACTACACCACCATGGCAGCTATTGCCCGTGCCTCTGGTGTAAACCAGCGTCAGCTCAGCCACTATGCCAACGGACTGAAGAAGCCTCGCCCGCAACAGCGGCAGCGCATTGTTGCCGGTCTGCATAAGATTGGCAGACAACTGATGGCTGTGGAATAGGTATCACTCCGCGAAGTCATAGGAATTAATGGTAAATTCGTGGCCATTCATGGAAGTTCGTATTCAAACATAACCGAAAGTCATTTACAGGAGCAACATGACCCTTACGTTTAAACATTATATAGCACCATTTAAGCACGTTATTTGCCGTTTATGCTCTATTTTCAACAATAACTTAACTTTTTGCAATTTCCCGAGGAAATATCAAACATTTTTCGTAACGTTGCAGTGGTTTTACCATAACATGGAAAGTCTCATTATGGAAAGGAATGCGCTGTATTATAATAAGGTGTCATCATCCCCACGTTCCTGCGGCGTTGGGCTGTTCGCCGTGCGCCATCTGGTTTCTATCCCCCCCCATTTCCCCGCTCCCGCTGTGTAACCCTACAGCCAAGCATTTCATTTCAGATACAACCACCTGCGACCGCAACGTCTGCCGTGGCAGTGGTATTGCGTCCGTCCGTCATTCGTCAAGCGAATGGCGGGCGGACGCAGCGCGTGTTATAAACGATTATAATTACGATAATATTAATCAATACAGAATAATATGAAACATGTTTCACTCAAACGAGTCCTCCTGCTCACCCTGCTGGCAACATTTATCTGCAATGTCAGTTGGGCAGGCATTTGGACAAAGTATGTTAAGTTGACGGCCAACACAGAAGATGCCACACACGGTTTGGTGTATGTGCGCAGCTCCAATGTAACAGCCAACATCAATTACAAGGCTACCTCGGCATCAACGGCTTGGGGTGATTCTTATGGAGCTGCTATTTGTGGTGTAAGTGATAGCGAGGGCAAAATTAGTTTTGCAAATACACCCGAAAATGGAACCACGCATCAGATTCTAAGAGCTGATAATAACACTGAAGCGATAGACATAGATGTTACGGCTCCGCAACTGTTAAATGGAGATGGCTCCTATACGCTCACAGATACAATATCAGCGGGAACAATTATGTCTTATTGCGATACCATTTGGATGGAGCAAAGTACTTCCCTTGCAAAGCCTCGAAAGGCAGAAGCAAGTACTTACACCACGACTGTGAATGGATACAAATATGTATATGAAATAGACTCTGACGACAATGCGCATATCAGCGCTGTTTCATCAACCGAAGATGATGAAACTTTAGCAGCTAATGGTGCTACTATTGATTTCACTTTCCCAACAGAGATAGGTGGATATAAAGTTGTAGAAGTTAAAGGAACGGATGGTGGAAGTGCAACTAACTCTACATCAGTTTTTGGAGGGTTAATGATGTACATTAGAAGCGTAACTGTTCCCGAAGGTGTAACGGCATTAGGCAATTATGCTTTTTACGGCATTCGAAATGTAGAAAATAATATTGAAACAATAACTTTGCCCAATGGTCTCGAGACTATTGGAAATTATGCCCTGAATTTAGGTAGAACTGGTATTGAAAATCCGAAGGTTAAAGAGCTATCGATACCTTCTTCTGTTAAGAGCTTGGGTCAATACTGCATTGGTATTGGGTCTTTAACCAAAATAGACTTTGGTACAGATTCGAAACTCGAAGAACTAAGCAAGTATAGTTTTAGCGGTTGTCCAAATTTAACTGTGTTGAAACTTCCTGCAGGTGTCAAGACCCTTGGCGGGGCAATCATATCAAATTGTACGAATTTGTTAGATATAATATTAGAAGGTGGTAGCATAACGAGTAGTGACTTGAATAGCAAGAGTTTCCCCTCAAGCAGTTACAAGGGGAGAGTTTATTTCCCAATTCAGTATGCCAATCAGTACAAGGCTGCTACGCTGAAAAGTAAAAATGCCACTTTGTTAGCATATCGTACCAACGTACATTCTGATTACAGTACTGTGTGCCTTCCCTTTACAGTTTCAGCGGATAATAGCAAGGGAATAGATGGCTTCTATTCAGAAAAGCAAGATGGTTTCAATACAACCTCCATCACTTTCTCTTCTACAGATGAATTGGAAGCAGGTAAACCTTATGTTTTTAAAAAGGCTTCTGGTGAAGTATCAAATATTGACATTGATGGTTTTGTCGCTTTTGCACGAGCAGGTACCTACTCTACAGTTGAATTAACGTCCAATAGCAGCACCTACTTCAAGGGCACTTTCAGCGACATAACTGTTAATGATGACGGGAAGAGTTATTATGTTCTACAGGATGATTCGACATTTGTCAAGGTCGCAAGCGGCGGCATCATCCCTGCATACTCTTCCTACATTGAGACCACCTGGAAAGACAACAGCTTGACACTGACTCTCAACGCAGACGGCACCCTCTCCGTAAAGAGAACCCCGAAGTTCCACGTTGACGTGACGGGCTACGAGGCTGCCGACGACGGCTCAGCCACCGACACCCCGATTGCCGTCAACGCCGATGTCTATGGCGACTACTCTTTCAAGGTGAGCTTTCCCGACACGGAGCACGACAACCTCTCGGCAAGCAAGGCCACCGTCAACGTGCAGATGAACGGCGTGCAGAGCCTCGGCCTCAAGGACGGCGAGACGCGCAGCTATTCTAAGACCATCAACACTGGCATCAACTTTGCCGCCAAACTCTCCGGCTACCTCACGGAGACCTACGGCTTCGACGGCCTCACCTGCCCTGTTACCATCAAGGAGGCCGACGGCTCCGAGAGCCACAGCTTCGACTACAACATCGCCGCCATCAACGCCGAATACCAAATCATCGGCACACCTACCAGCGAGGACGATGCCCGCACCGCGTGGCACTTCCTCACCAGCAAGGTGGAAGCCAGCCAAGACGGTTCTGCCGACGACACTCACATGCTCTTCAAGAAAGGCAGCTACATACAAATGGGCAAGCAACGACTCACCTTCACCAACGACTTCGACTTCCTCAAGGGCAACGCCCTTGGCGAGGGCGTGACGATGTCGAAACTCTTCGAGGACGCCAAAGTGACGACGACTGACGACAATGAGAACGTCGGGCTGGAGCTCTTCCTCCCTGCCGGCTCCACGTTGGGCATGAGCAGCAGTGCCGCCACCCTCACCGAGAACATGAAGCTCACGGAGACGGGTGCCGACCTCGCCTCCAACACGACCATCTAAGACTTCTTCACCACCTTGCAGAACAACGGAAACCTGGATGCCAAGGTAGCCATCGGCTTGCTGGTCAAGGTGTTCGACGCCACCATCGGTGTGGCTGACGATGCCGAGAAGGTGGAGTTCGTCATGGAGTTCTCAAAGACGAAGCTCCTGATAGACGGCGAGAATAAGGATGCCACCATTACGCTCACCGTAACGCTCAACGCCACGGCTGACAACACGGGTGTCATCGTGCACATCGGCTCAACGAGCCTGACCACATTCTATTATGACAAGCCTTTGGCCATTCCGTTTGACACATACGATGGACTGCTCAGCGTGAGCTATGTGAAGGCTGCCGACAACGATGTCGCAGAGATGAAAGCCCTGCGCCAGTATATTCCTGCCAACACGGGTGTCGTAATCAATGGCAACAGCGGAGACTATCTCTTCAAAGTTGCCAAGGTTGCGGAAACAGAACTGCCCGATGCCTCCGACAATATGCTCAAGGGCGTTCTTGCCAACACATCGCTTGATGAGGTCAGGAGCATTTACAATGGTCAGAATATTTATACCTTGCAGCCAGACGAAACCTATTATTTCTCGTTCAAGAAGTTTACTGGTACTACGCTTGGAGGCAACAAGGCATTCCTGCCCCTTGCCTCGTCAGCTTCAGCCAAGGCTTTCCGCATTGTCTTCGACGAAGCCACTGGCATCACAAGCATCAAGGGCGGCGGCGAAGCCTATGGCAGCTGGTACACCATCGGCGGCACAAGGCTCGACAAGAAGCCCACGCAACGCGGCATCTACATCCACAACGGCAAGAAGGTGATTGTCAAGTAAACCAACTGATGAGTACAAGCATGAAGAAAATATATTTGGCACCCACGACCAAGCTCATTGACATTGACACGTCGGAGGCCGTTGCCGGCTTTCACATAGGCGGCAGCGGCGACCAGCAGTTGGGCAAGAAGAATCTGGATGTCGGCCCTGGCCGGGACGACGAGGGCGACGACATGGATAAGGACAGCAGCACATGGGGCAACTTATGGAATAACTCATGGAGCAGCTCCTGGGGCAACCTATGGCAGGATTAGTCTTGTGCCAGTCATGACACTTCACAACCGCCCTGGGTGTTTCATAAGCGAATGAGCTGCATCGGGCTACATCCTACAGCTAAACACTGCCAGGGCGGTTTCCTCTTCTCTTGTTTTATCGGCCAGCATGGGCTGAGGAGGCTATTCCACAACCTCATCTAAAAGTGTTTGCCATAGGCGGCTGGTGCCGAGGCGGAACATCTCGTTGGTGAGCCATTTCTCACCAAGCACCTCTTTCACTATCGTGTAATAGGTAACGGCATCTTTCACGGTGTTTATGCCGCCGGCTGGCTTCAAGCCAATCATTATGCCCGTCTCGTCGTAATACTCCTTTATAGCCTGCGCCATCACATAGACGGCCTCCGGCGTGGCACCCGCCTTTTCCTTGCCCGTGGAGGTCTTTATGTAGTCGGCTCCGCTGTACATCGACAGTATGGAGGCTTTTTTCACGTTAGACAACGAGCCGAGGTCGCAGGTCTCAAGTATCACCTTCATTGGCACGTCGCCACATGTCTGCTTCAGCTCGCCGATGTCGTCGGCAACCCCCTCGTAGTCTTCCGACAGGAATTTGCCCACAGGCATCACGATGTCCACGTTTGTGGCACCGTCCTTTATGGCGAGTGCGGTCTCGGCAATCTTCACTTCCATGAACGTCTGCGAGGAGGGGAAGTTGCCGCTCACCACGGCAATCTCCACGCCGTCGACCTCGAGCGTGTTGCGTACCAGATGGGTGAAGATGGGGTAGGTTACGATGGTCGCCACGTGTGGCAGGTCGGGATAGTCGCCGGCGAACTTGTTCACCTTTTCCACCATCGCCAGAATGCTCTCCTCGGTGTCGGTGGTGTGGAGCGAGGTCAGCTCCACGCTGCCAAGCAGGAACTTCTTCACCTCGCGGTTGTCGTTCTCGGGCACCTTCTCCGCCACCAGTTCCTTTACCTTATAGCGCACCTCGTCCTCGTTGACGTTGAGATTGTACTTGCCGAAAGCCTGCTCTATCTTGCTTTCTGACATTGGCGCAAGGCTCTTGTGAGCCTGCATTTGCTCTTTTATTATTCCCATTATAGTTTGTTTTTGATGATTTTATTCATTAAGGCGAAGCTCATTTCAGGTCGAACCAGTCAGACACTATCTCGTTGCCTTTCCTGCCGAAGCAGTTGCACGGGCGCACGTGGAAGCGTGCCTTGCGCCCTGCCGGGGCCTCGTTCTCGCCGAACACGCACGTCACCTCGCCGCCGTCCTTGTTCTCGCCAAGGTAGAAATGCGGCGACATCACGTGCTTGGTGCATGCCATGCGGTAAACGTCCTGGTCGTGCAGCTCCAGGCCCACCTCAAAGTCGAATGCCCTCACGCCGTTGCGCTTTTTCAGCACATTGGGGAAGTGGGCGGTTGTCTGCATCTGCTCCACGCCATAGCGGTCCTTGCCCTTGGCGCGGGTAGCCGTCACCTTGTCTCCCTTGAGGAACTGAGGCACTGGGGCGCGCGGGGTACGGTATTCGAACGACAGTGTGCGGTCGCCGGGCGAAGGCAGCGGGATAATCCAGTTGTCGCCCACGCTCTCGTCATAGACAAACTCGCGCCGCTCAAGCGTTATGTTGTCGTCATAGACCGTCATCACCATGCCCTGCTTGCCGTCGTGCTGGTTGACAGGGCGCATCTGGTAGGGCATCCGCTTGTTGGTCTCGCCGTCGACGTAGGTGTTCTCGCGCCCGCCCAACGAGTAGGTATAGCTCAGCGACGACGTACCGACGCTGGTGAACGCGCCCTGCCAGATGGTGCGCTCGTCGTTGAGGATGGTGTGCGAGTGTCCCGAGAAGGCTATGCAGTTGGGGAACTTGCCCAACGCCTCGGTCGATGCGCCGTCGTCCTGCCCCCATGCCCACGGCCCGCCGCACGTGTCCTTGGGATGCGGATGCTGGAAATAGAAGAACGGCTTGCTGCCCTGCAGCTCACGGCGGTGGGCTTCAAGGAAGGCGGGGACGCTGTGGTTGCCTTGCCAGTCTTCCCAGTGTGCGCCCACAAACTTGTAGCCTTTCACGGTCTTGATGTACACAGGCTTGAAAGTCTCGTGCCAGTATTTCTGCCAGTAGGCGGCACGCTTGTTCACTATCGCCTCACGCGCTATCACGTCCTTGCGTTGGTCCTTGGGAATGAATGCCGTGCAGCTGCTGTAGTTGAAGCCCTCCATGTCGTGGTTGCCGTAGATGAACAGCCGCTCCACGTGGTGGCCGCCCGGCAGCCTGTCCTTGGGGAACACCCGGAACCATGTGTCGGCTATGAGCTTCATCTGCCGCTCCAACCCCGTGTCGGCCATGTCGCCGGCTATTATTACGCCGTCCACCTTGCGGTCGCGGAAATATCTGAGTGTCTTCTCGAACACTGGTATGTCCTCCTCCGTGCGTATATGTATGTCGCTCAACACGCCCATTGTGAGCCTTGGCGCACCCATCTGGCTCACACGCGCGGCAAACGCCCTGGTGTCCACGGCAAATGCACCGGCTATCAGTGCGCTTGCCTTGAGAAAATCCCTGCGGTTCATGTTAAAAAGTCGTTTCCTTATAAGTTTATAACGCAAAGTTACTGCATTTATATGAATAACGCAAGCATTTTTTGCACGCATTCAAATAAAAAACAACAAAACAAGCCGCTTTCTTCAAAAAAAAGCGTAAGTTTGCAAATCAATACAACGAAACGACAATGGTTATGAAGCAAAACTTTTTAATCTACAATACGCTCACTCGCAAGAAGGAGCTGTTCAAGCCCTTGGTGAAAGGCCATGTGGGCATGTATGTCTGCGGCCCCACTGTTTATGGCGACCCGCACCTCGGCCACGCGAGGCCTGCGATAACCTTCGACGTGCTTTTCCGCTACCTCAAGCACTTAGGCTATAAGGTGAGGTATGTGCGCAACATCACCGACGTGGGCCATCTGGAGCACGACGCCGACGAGGGCGACGACAAAATAGAGAAAAAAGCCAGGCTGGAGCAGCTTGAGCCGATGGAGATAGCGCAATACTACACCAACCGCTACCACAAGGCTATGGAGCTGTTGAACACGCTGCCGCCGTCGATAGAGCCGCACGCCACTGGACACATCATCGAGCAGGAGCAGCTCGTAAAGGAGATATTGGGCAACGGATATGCCTACGTGAGCAACGGCTCGGTGTATTTCGACATACAGGCATACAACAAGGACCACCACTACGGCATCCTCTCGGGCCGCAACCTCACCGACATCATCAACAACTCGCGCGAGCTTGCCGGCGTGGGCGAGAAGAAATGCCAGGCCGACTTCGCCCTTTGGAAAAAGGCGACCCCGGAGCACATCATGCGCTGGCCGAGCCCGTGGGGCGACGGCTTCCCTGGCTGGCACTGCGAGTGCACGGCTATGGGCCGCAAGTATCTTGGCTCGCACTTCGACATACACGGCGGCGGCATGGACCTCATCTTCCCCC
>CAZTUD010000074.1:0-11330 GCA_964616945.1 uncultured Prevotella sp.
GACCGCTACACCGGCGAGCTGCGGCGGCGCATAGCCTACATGCTCGGGGCGCAGAACTTCTTCATGCCCGTCTTCGAGGAAGCCCTCGATGCCTACGACCTGCCGCTCGAACTGAAATACCTGCCCGTGATAGAGTCGGCACTCAACCCGATGGCGAAATCGCACGCCGGGGCCGTGGGGCTGTGGCAGTTCATGCTGCCCACCGCCAAACGCTACGGGCTGACGGTGAACTCGCTGGTAGATGAGCGGCGCGACCTCGTGAAGTCGTCCTACGCCGCCGCCCACTACCTCAGCGACCTCTACGGCATCTTCAAGGACTGGAACCTCGTGATAGCCGCCTACAACTGCGGGCCAGACAAGATAAACAAGGCCATCAGGCGGTCGGGCGGCGAGCGCGACTACTGGAAGATATACCCCAAGCTGCCCGCCGAGACCAGGGGCTATGTGCCGGCGTTCATTGCCGCGAACTACGTGATGAACTATTACTGCGACCACAACATCTGCCCGCTCGGCACCACGCTGCCCGCCAAGACCGACACCGTGATGGTAGACCGCGACGTGCACTTCGAGCAGATAGCGCAAGTGTTGGGCATCGACATGGACATGCTCAAGAGCCTCAACCCGCAATACCGCCGCAACGTGGTGAACGGCCATTCCGGGCTGTCGCCGCTGCGCCTTCCCGCCCCGCTCATCAGCGCGTTCATCGACAAGGAGGACTCCATATACGCCTTCAACCCCAAGGACTTCAAGCCCAAGCGCACAGAGGTGGCGGTGGGCGACGAAGGCGACAGCTATGTCGTGAGGAACAACAAGGTGAGCCTCGTCTCCATGCCCGGCACGGCAATGACAACCGTCTCCAACGCCACCGACGATGACGGCGAAGAGACCGTAAGCAAGAAGACTACCACAAGGAAAAGCACGTCAAGGAGCAAGTCAAGGAAAAAAACTTCGCGCAAGAGCAAGCGCCAGCGCACGAAGAGCGTCACCATAAGGGAGGGCGACACGCTGGGCGCAATAGCCGAGCGCAACAACACCACCGTCGCCAAACTGAAGAAGCTCAACAAGATAAAAGGCTCAAGCATAAGGGCCGGGAAGAAGATAAGGGTGAAGTAGCCATTAGTCGCAGGGGCGGCCCTTGCAGCCGTCCGAATGAAACAGCGAGGAGGAAAAAGCCGGAATTATGAACAATGAATTGACAGAGCGCGAGCAAGCCGACAACAAGATGATAACGGATGCGTTCAACCACCTGCTGGACACATACCTGAAGTCGAGCCACCGCAAGAAGGTGGACATCATAACGAAGGCGTTCAACTTCGCCCGCCAAGCCCACAAGGGCGTGAGGCGACTGTCGGGCGAGCCATACATCATGCACCCCATAGCCGTGGCGCAGATAGCGTGCGAGGAGATGGGGCTGGGCTCGACGAGCATCTGCTCGGCGCTGCTGCACGACGTGGTGGAGGACACCGACTACACCGTAGAGGACATACAGAACATCTTCGGCCCGAAGATAGCGCAAATAGTTGACGGGCTGACAAAGATAAGCGGCGGCATCTTCGGCGACCATGCCTCGGCACAGGCGGAGAACTTCAAGAAGCTGCTGCTCACCATGAGCAACGACATACGCGTCATTCTGATAAAAATATGCGACCGCCTGCACAACATGCGCACCCTCGCCTCGCAGCCCGCCAACAAGCAGTACAAGATTGCCGGCGAGACACTCTACATCTACGCCCCAATAGCCAACCGCCTCGGCCTGAACAAGATAAAGAGCGAGCTTGAGGACCTGAGCTTCCGCTTCGAGCACCCGGAGGAATACGACCGACTGGTGAGGAAGCTCGCCATGACGGAGACGGAGCGCAACAAGCTGTTCGAAAACTTCACCGCCCCCATACGCGCCTCGCTCGACAAGATGGGCTTCGCCTACCACATAAAGGCACGCGTGAAAAGCCCCTACTCCATCTGGACGAAGATGCAGAACAAACACGTCTCCTTCGAGGAAATCTACGACATACTCGCCGTGCGCATCATCTTCACCCCCAAGGACCGCAAGGACGAGATAAACGAGTGCTTCCAGATATACGTGGCCCTGAACCAGCTCTACAAAAGCCACCCTGACCGCCTGCGCGACTGGGTGAACCATCCCAAGGCCAACGGCTACCAGGCACTGCACGCCACCATGATGTCGAGGCAGGGCAAGTGGATAGAGGTGCAGATACGCTCCGACCGCATGGACGACATCGCCGAGCAGGGCTTCGCCGCCCACTGGAAATACAAGGAGCACGATACCGCCGACGAGGACACCGAGCTGAACAAGTGGCTCGGCACCATAAAGGAGATACTCGACGACCCGCAGCCCGACGCCATGGACTTCCTCGACTCCATAAAGCTGAACCTCTTCGCCACCGAGATTTTCGTCTTCACGCCCAAGGGAGAGGTGAAGACACTGCCTACGGGCAGCACCGTGCTCGACTTCGCCTTCCAGATACACACCTTCCTCGGCAGCCACTGCATAGGCGCCAAGGTGAACCACCGTCTCGTGCCGCTGAGCCACAAGCTGCAGAGCGGCGACCAAGTGGAAGTGCTCACCTCAAACTCGCAGCACGTGCAGGCATCATGGATAAACTTTGTGTCCACGGCAAAGGCCCGCTCGAAGATACAGGCCATATTGCGGCGCGACAACCGGGAGCTGCAGAAGCAGGGCGAGGCGGTGCTCGGCGAATGGCTGAAAGGCAAGGGTCTCGAGCTTACCCCCGAGCTGGTGGAACGCCTCAGCCGGTTCCACGACATGGAGAAAAAGGAAGACTTCTTCGTCGCCTTGGGCAAAAAGACCGTGATGCTGGGCGACAAGGACTACGAGGAGTTGCAAAACAAGAACAAGGGTGCCTCCCCGTCGGGCTGGCGCAAGTACCTGCCATTCCTCCACCGCAGCAAGAAGAAGCCCGACACCGCCGGGGGCGAGAATGTGCCCAAGCTCATCGCCGCCGGCGAAGGCTTCGACAAGAAGAAGCCCTGCGTCATATCCGAGCGCACCATAGGCATGTACATCTTCCCCCACTGCTGCCACCCCATTCCTGGCGACGACATCCTCGGCTTCATCGACGGAAAGAGGCACGTGGAGATACACAAGCGGTCGTGCGCCACCGCTGCCAAGCTCAAGGCGAGCTTCGGCCCCCGCATACTCGACGCACGGTGGGACATGCACCGCCAGCTCTTCTTCGACGCCACCATAGAGGTGCACGGCATCGACCGCAAGGGCATGCTCCACGACGTGGCGGAAGTCATATCCCACAAGCTGAACGTCAACATCCACAAGGTGTCGTTCACCGCCGACGACGGCATCTTCTCAGGACAGATAGAGATAAAGGTCCACGACCGCGACGAGGTGCGCACCATCATGGGCCGCCTGAAGAAGATAGACGGCCTGCAGGACGTGAGGCAGATACTGTAGGGCCATAAAGCCCACCCCAAGCCCCTCCCCTCGGTAGGGGCTTGGGGTGGGCTTTGGCTTTACAGGCTGTCCAGCATTCTCTTCACCTCCTTCAGCTCGTCCCTCACACCCGTGAGGGTGCCGATGACATCCGCGCTCCTGTCCGCGCCCTCCTTGTCCTGACGCATGTAGGCGCGGGCGGCCGCAATCTTGAAGCCCCTCACCTTCACGAGGTTGTAAATCTTTCTCACCTCGCCGATGTCCCTCTCCGTGTATTGGCGCACCTTGGTTGACACCACCGTCCGTGGCCGCAGGCTGGGGAACTCCGTCTCCCAGTAGCGCAGTGTGCTCTCGGTGACGCCCGTCATCCGCGCCACCTCCTTTATAGAGTAGTAAAGTTTCGTCTTCTTGTCAAGTGCCATAATTCCTCAAGCTGTTTGTTTCCCCCGCAAAGGTAGCAAAAAAAGGCGACACGCCAAAGCGCGTGCCGCCACTTTTTTACGTGAAAGCCACGTGTTGGGTGTTGGGAACACCCAGCCTCCCGTCAGTCGTTCTTGTTGCTCGTCATGTACGGGTTTGCCTCCCTCACGTTCGAGGGGAACGGGAACACCCACAGGCCAGAAGTCGGCAGCAAGGTATAGGTGGTGCCCTCGATGGTGCGCGTGAGCGTCTCGCGCCATTCGGGATCAACGTTCCAGCGCTTGCGCCCGACGAACGTCCACGCCGTCCATATAAACTCGGCCAAATAGTCATTCTTCAAGCACTCTATCGCCTCAGCCCTCGACGTTACGTTGCCCTTCAGCGGTTTGAAAGTGGCAGGGGCAAGCCGCTTGGCGCGGAGCTGGTCAAGATAGCCCATCGCACTGTCCACGCTGCCGCTCTTGAGCTCGCATTCCGCCAGCACCAGGTACATCATGGGCGAGCAAAGCCCCGAAATGCTGATGTAGTGCCTGAAGTCGTTGCCCGTGTCCCAGCCCGACAGCCCGATTTGCGCGCCGTAGTTGTCCCAGATGGCGAGAGACGGGTCCACCTTTGCCACGTCCTTGTATTGCTTGTTTATGGTTGGGAACAGGTGGTAGGTGGCGTAGCCGTCCTCGAACTTCGCCGCCACCTCCGGCTGCACCCACGTGTAATACACCTGCTGTGGCATGTCGAAATAAGTCTCGGGGTTCTCGTCGGCGTTGACAATGCTCTGCCTGTACGGCACGCCGCCCCTGCTCTCCTCCGTCGTGGCGTTGGCATAATAGTCATACAGGTTGCCGTTGTCCGCCAGCGCGGCTTTCGCCGCCTCCTCCGCCTCGTCATACTTCTGCATGGCGAGGCACACAAGAGCCTTGACGGCGTACGTTGCCGCGCGGTTGAGGCGATAGACCGACGCAGCAGCCTTGGGCATGGCGTCGAGCCTGACAGCCTCGTCGATGTCTTTCAGGCAGAGGTCGTAAGCCTCCTGCACCGTCTTCTTCGGCTGCGGCGTGCCAAGATCCACGTCCTCCGTCATGTAGGCTATGGCTGGGTCGCTTGCCGCCGTGGCGGGGTCGTAGGCCTTGGCAAACTTCTGCAGCAGCATGTAATGGGCGTATGCTCTCAGAGTCAACGCCTCGGCGCGCAAGGCATTTTTCGCAGCCTCGTCGCCCGTTGCCATGCCGAGCTGCGACAGGGCGGGGTTGGCCACCGTGCCGATGTAGGAGTAATAGCCAGTATAGTAGCCGTCGGCTTTCGACAAAATCTCGTAGCGCACCATGTCGGCCTCGCTGTCGGCGAACATTATCTGGTATGCCGTCTTCGACGGGTTTTCCACGTTTATCAGAGCCGGCACGCTGGAATAGGCATACACCGAGCTTCCGCCCACGTTCATCATGTCGGCGGCGCGCACATAATACTCCTGATTGAAAAGCAGGTTGATGTCGTCGGTCGTCTGCAGCAGGTTCTTTCCCTTGGGCTTTATGTCGGTGAAGTCGCTGCACGACACGAGGAGCAGCAGGCAGAGGGGCAGGAAATAAGCACCCCCCTTGAGCGTTTTGTTTGTCATGGCATTTACAGGTTTAAGTTCAACGTGAATACATAGCTTGCGGGGAGGCTTGCGCCAAGGGTCTCAGGGTCGATGCCCGCCTTGTTCGCCCTCCATATAAATCCCACATTGTTCATCTGGAACTGCAGGCTGGCGCGGTTGACGGCAATGTGGCGCAGCCACTCGGCCGGGAAACTATAGCCGAAGACAATGTTTCTTATTTTCAGGAAGCCGGCCTTGTAAATAGAGTTGTTGCCATATTGCGGCTCCTGGCCTATCGACGTGGAGCCGTAACGTCCCCATCCCGGCGACTGGCTGCTGGGGTTGGTGTCTGGGTCCCACGAGTTGGTGAAATAGTAAGGCACTGGGCCGTATGAGCCAGCAAAGGCCTCCGTCTCCTCATGGGCGCGCATCACGTGCCCGCCATAGTAGGCCAGCATTGCCGACGCGAAGAAGCCACGCCACTCAAGGCGGTTGTCCATGTTCATCACGATTTTCGGCTCAGTCTGCCCGCTAAACTCCATGACATCAGTGCCTGCCGTGGAGGCACTGTGCCCTATGGTACCGTTGTTGCCATACCAGAGAGTCTGGCCAGGCGAACCATATGTGCCGTCGTCAATGCCGGCAAAGCGGTATGACCAGACTGCCGAGGCGGGATATCCTTTGACAAAGGGGTTGTAGCCCGGCAACAGCTCGTATGCGTAAACC
This sequence comes from uncultured Prevotella sp., assembly GCA_964616945.1. Classification (GTDB taxonomy): domain Bacteria; phylum Bacteroidota; class Bacteroidia; order Bacteroidales; family Bacteroidaceae; genus Prevotella. The sequence continues at coordinate 6,144 of CAZTUD010000074.1, forward strand.
GACGGGTTCTCCACAGCCGTCACCTTGTTGCTGTTGTGCGCCAGCGTGAAGCTTGTCTCCCACGACAAGGCGTCGCGCGATGCGGCACGCAGCCATTCGGCGGTGAGCTGCAGCTCAATGCCGTCGTTCCTCAAGCTTGCGGCATTGACAAACATCGATGTGTAGCCCGTTGTTGGGTCAAGGCTGCGGTTGGAGAAAACATCGGTAGATTTCTTGTAATAATAGTCTATGTTGCCGCGCAGACGCGAACCCAACATGGCGAAGTCCACGCCCACGTTGGCGGTCCTGGTCTTCTCCCATTTCAGGTCGGGATTGGCCGGCGAGGCGATGGTGGCGTATGGCAACCGCGAATAGTAGTTGTTCTTTCCGGTCGTGGCGGTCAAGTACGAGGTCGCCTCCTGATAGATGTTGCCCGTGGCCCCGTAGCTGAGACGTAACTTCAAGTAATTGATGAACTCTATCTGCTTGACGAAACCCTCCTCATTCATGTTCCATGCCATGCCGACCGACCACAACGGCTTGCCGCGATACTTGGCATTGAGGCCATACACGTCGGCGTAATCCTTGCGGAAAGACGCAAAGACATTGTAGCGGTCGTCGTAGGTGTAGGTAAAGTTGGCATAACCCGAGCCATAGCGGTGCCTGACCTCGGCAACAGGCTCCAGCCCCGACTGTATGTACGGGTCAAACGCATAGTCCCTGGCAGGATAGCCCTTGTCGCTATTAATGAAATACTTGGTGTTCTTCATCTTGGACAAGTCGAGCAGGTTGGTGGACATCGTTGCCGCTGTTTGCAACTGGTCGTCATAGCCAAGGAGCAAGGCATTTGTGCCAGTAGTCTTTGTCTCCCGAAACTCCATGCCAGCCAAGGCGTTGACGGCATGCTTGCCGAATGTCTTGGCGTAATTGGCCTGGAAACGTGCCGTCCAGTATTGTCCGTCGGTATTCCTTGCCTGCTTCATGCCACCAGTCTCCATGACAGGATAAGTGGGATAGCCATCGCTGCCAAGCTCCACATACGCGTTTCTGATAGCACGCGCGACATGACTTTCGGGCGTGGCGAACCAGTCGCGGGTGACATGGTCGCTCTCATAAACAGCTTGTGCCGAAAGAGAAAGCCCGTCAAGAGGCTTAAACAGCAACTCTCCGTGATACAACATGTGCGTACGGCGGGAAGTTTCTGTATTATTATAAAGCTCGTCAACAGGATTGGAAGCCAGCGACACAGTACCCAAAGGAAGGTTTTGGTCGAAAATCTCATTACCGTCATACCAACCATAGCTGTTCCTGATGGTTCCGTCCTCATTATAGAAATCTTCATATGCTGGCCTGTTCCAAGGCGTATCATTCTCCGACGACCTGTCGTAGCCTCTTGAGCGTGTCTTGTCGTACACTGCATTTATCTTCATTCGTGCCGTAAGCCATTTGGCTATCTCGAACGAGCCTTTGTAGTTTGCCGACATGCGCTTGCTCATGCCGTTCACCATGCCCGTATTGTCATGTTGCATGTTCAAGGTAAGGTTGTTGGCCGTTTTCTCCGAACGTGAGCGCAGAGCCAGGTTATACTCTTGTATGACTTGCCTCCGATACACGTTGTCGGCATAATCCTTGGCATAGTTATTCTTCGACAAGCGAGCCTTGAGAGCCTCAAGCTCGGCAGAGGTCATCTGCCCTGTGGCATGCTTGTAATAGGCATACTCCAATTGCGAAAAGCCCTGGTTGCCAGCCCTTGCAGAGGATATGAAGCCATCGGCTTGCACTGGATCACTATAAAGATATTCCCAATAGGCAGATTCTTTCTCCACCTGCTGTGCCGCATTCATGTAATAATTGTCATTGTAATCCACGTTTTGCTTCCCATAGATGTTGAGGTTGGCAGTAAAGTCTATGTCAACCTTGCCCGACTTATTGGCATTCTTGGTGGTGACAACTATCACGCCGTTGGAAGCACGTGCACCATATATTGCTGCTGCGGCAGCATCTTTCAACACGGTAATGGTCTGTATGTCATACTGGTTGATGTCCTCAAGGCGGCCTTCTGTCGGCAGTCCGTCAACGACAAGCAATGGCGACGACTCAGCATAGAGCGATGAGGTGCCTCGCACTTTCAGCTCACCTCCGTATGTGGAAAGTCCCGCCACAAGCCCCTCAAGGCTTGCCACAATATCAGAATTGTAGCGTTCGGTGAGCCTGTCGGCGGTAATGGTAGATACAGAACCTGTCATCTTGGGCTGGGATATTTCCTGATAGCCAGTTACCACGACCTCTCCAAGCCTGTTGTCGCCAGACATGCGCACGTCGCGCGTCAGCCGCGTTTGCCCTGTCTTCAGTGGCACTCTGGCATCGTTCATGCCAATATAGCTGAATTTCAAGGTACATGCCGTGGCAGGCGCATTGACAGTATAGAAGCCATCGACATCGGTTATAGCCCTTGCCTTGCCCTCGTCAATATATACCGACACCCCAGGCAATGGTTCTCCCTCGTCGTCCACCACTTGCCCCGTAACTACACGCACACACGCGTTATCCTTTCGGCTCGTGATTGTTACAAGGTTGCCCTCAATGTCATAACGGCAGTTGATGCTTGCCATGATGTTGTCAAGCACGCGCGACACAGGCGCATTCTTTACACTTACATTTACGCTTGGCCAGTTCTTTGCCAAGTCGGTGCCGTAGATGAAGCTCAAGCCTGTCTGCCTCTTGATTTCATCCAGAACCTGTTTCACTGGCGTCTGGCTCATGCTGATGGTGACGCTCTTCTGCGCTGCCGACTGTGCGCGGGCTGGCATGGCGGCTACGCAAAAATGCAACACGGCAAGCAGCAAGAACGCATGCAAGGTTTGCGATTTTCGTTTTTTCATAATGTTTTCAGGGTTTGGGTTAATTCATATATTGTAGTTCACTAAAAACTATTTTATGACGATGGCATCGCCCTCGACAACTATCTTGCAGCCCGTTATGGCACTTATGGCATGGAATGTGGGTTCAGGCGAAGCATATTTGTCAAGGTCGCCTGTGAATAATGCATCTTGCGCCTCGCGGTTCTCAAACTTGACGTTCTTGCCATACCACCGTGCCACAACCTCCATCAACTGCCTGAGCGTAGCCCCGTCAAAATGGTAGTTGCCCGTGTTCCATGCCTTTATTGGCGCAAGGTCGGCTTTTTCCACAAACAAGGCTTTGCCCGCATTCATCACTGCCTTGTGGCCGGGGGCAAGCATCCGTTCGCCGCCGCCATGCGCCGCCACGCCTACCTTGCCTTCCACCAGGGTGACCTCTGTGCCACTGGGACGCGCCACAATGTCGAACTCGGTGCCATAGTCGGTAGCCACACCGTGCGGTGTCTCCACTATGAACGGATGCCTCTCGTCGTGCGCCACGATGAAATAGGCCTCACCTTGCAGCCGTACCCTGCGTTCGTCCTCGAAACACACGGGATAGGTCAGCGAACTGTTATAATTAAGGTGTACTATCGTTCCATCCTCTAAAGTTAGCCAAAATTCCTTGTCGTGCAGCGTCTCCACATGCGCTTGCAATTCTTCCTTGCTTTCATCTACCTCTCTTGCCGCATTTGCCACTATTGAGTCAAGTCCCTGCGCATTGCCCGCAAAGCCAGCCTTGACACCATTAATGGTAAGCACCGCTTCAGTATGCCCGTTTGCCTCTGCCTTGCATATCGCCGCATACATGTCTTTTGAAACAACAGGAGGCTCTGGTTTCCGCCTCTCCGTATTTGTAACCACCAACACAGCCACGGCTGCAACAGCCGCAGCCCCTGCCAGTGCACGCAATACAATTCGGCGGGTTCGGGTGCGTCTCACAAGCTTGCCGGCTTCTGCCTTTGCCTTGTCGAGGTTCACTCGCTTGTAAGCGTCATACCGCTTGGCGAAGTCCCGCTCGTCAAGCAGTCCGACGTATTGTTTTCTCAGGATTTCGTCCTGCCTGAGCCTCGCCGCAAGGAAGTCCCGCTCCTGCTGGGTGGCTTCGCCTGTGAGTACACGGCGCACAATGGTGTTGATGTCGATTGGCTTGTCCATGTATTTCTGTATTCCTTATATAAAGTATAACAAGCCAAGAGGCTAAAAGAATGACATTGAGCAAAATAAAAATGAAAAAAACTTCCACAAAAACATCTTTTTCCGATGTTTTAGCATTAATTTTGCAAAACAACAACGAAAAAGATGCAAAACGGTAACATGACTTGGGACGGTGCCATGAGGTGGGACAAGGGTTTCGCCGAATGGGTGTATGACCAGTTCTTCCGTGCCCTCGTAGTGTTTTCCATGCAAATGACCAACAGTCTGGAAACTGCCGAGGACCTGGTGCAGGAGGTCTTCATAAAGCTTCTGGAACGCAAGCCACCATTCGAGAGTGCCGCCGCACTGAGGAGCTACCTGTATGGAAGCGTGAGAAACGCCTCCATAAACCACCTGCGGCACAGGAACATGCGTAATTGCCACGAAATCAACATAGACGAGAGCTCGATGCGGGTGGACATAGGAAACATTGGCGACGACGGAGCATTTGACAAGGAGGAGATATACCGGCAGCTGTATCTTTGTATAGACCAGTTGCCGGAACGTCAGCGCGACGTGTTCCTGCTTGCCATGCAGGGCAAGCGAAACGCGGAGATTGCGCGGCAACTACGAATATCAATCAATACGGTGAAAACCCTGAAGCAAAGGGGGAAGCAGACCTTGAGCGCATGGCTTTCCCCCGAGGCGTTTGTCCTGCTCTATCTGCTGCTGGGTATTTAGGCTCGAGAAAAAATGCGCCCCTCCCGCACAAAGATTGGGCAGGAGGGGCGGAAAGTCGCGGCTATTTTGTAACTTTGCAGCCGTATAAACAAAAAGCAAGGCAAAAAATCATGATGACAGCAAACGAAATACGCGCCTCGTTCCTGAGGTTTTTCGAGAGTAAGGGGCACGTAATTGTCCCCTCCGCCCCGATAGTGGTGAAAGACGACCCCACGCTGATGTTCACCAACGCCGGCATGAACCAGTGGAAAGACATTATCCTCGGCACCAAGGACCCCAACCCGCGCCGCAGGGCCGACTCGCAGAAATGCCTGCGCGTGAGCGGCAAGCACAACGACCTGGAGGAGGTGGGGCGCGACGCCGCCCTCTCGCACCACACCATGTTCGAGATGCTGGGCAACTGGAGCTTCGGCGACTACTTCAAGGAGGG
>CAZTUD010000075.1:0-11098 GCA_964616945.1 uncultured Prevotella sp.
CAGCTACGTCATCAACGGCGGCGACGTCACCAACAAGGGCTACAGCTTCGACATCACCGCCACGCCCATCCGCAACAAGGACTTCCGCTGGACGCTTTCAACGTCAATCTCAAAGGTCATCAATACGCTCGACTCGCGTCCTGACGCACAAACTTACACACTTCAGGAGTTCCTCGACGGCACGGCTCTCGTCAAGGGCAAGAGCGTGAACACATTCTATAGCTACCGCTTCCTTGGCCTCAGCCCTGTCGACGGTGGCCCGCTCATCGACGACTATTACGACAACCAGGAGGCACTGCGCGGCCTGAGCCAATACGACACCTACACAACTATATTGTCAGCCTCCGGCAAGCGTGAAGCCGACATACAGGGCCAGCTCAACAACACCTTCCGCTACAAGCAGTGGCGCGCGTCGGCGACATTTACCTACAGCCTCGGAGCCAAGACTCGCCTCTTCGCCATGTACGGCAGTCAGGCGCAGGGTGGCTACGGACAGAAGATTTACTCTGAGAAGAACTACAGCCGCGACTATCAGAAACGCTGGCAGAAACCGGGCGACGAGAAATGGACCAACCTGCCAGCCATCATCTCGGAAAGCAGCGATGCCTACTACAAATACTCCACCGTGTGGACTGGCCGCGCTAATACCGACGAGATACAGAGCATAGGCAGCAACTACTGGGAGATGTACGACTACAGCGACGTGCGCGTGGTGAGTGCCGACTACTTGAAGCTTTCCAGCCTCTCGCTGACCTACGAGTTTCCTTACGACATACTCGACAAGATTAAGCTGACGCGCCTGGCCATCACGGCATCGGCCTACAACATCTTCACCATCTGCGACAGCAAGCTCAAGGGCCAGACACCGACACAAGGCGGATTCTCGACCATCCAGCTCTCCGACCGCCCAAGCTTCTCGCTGGGTCTCAACGTCCAGTTCTAAAAATCCGCACCGTTCTGTGCCTCACCATTTTATGGCGAAGAAGAATAATTAAAATAGAAAACATGAAAATCAGAAACATCATAATATGTGGACTGGCAGCGGCAACCTTTGCCTCCTGCAATTCGAGCTTCCTTGAGGAATACTCGCAAGACCTGAGCCGACCCACAACCGCCACCGACCTGGAGGAACTGCTTATGGGCGACTGCCTGCTGCCCCTCGGCCTGATAAGCATAGAGAACTACACCCTCTATATCCGAAACGAGAACTATGCCGTGCTGCACTTCATGGGCGACGAGCTACAGGAGAACATCTCCGTTGACGGCAGACCCGACCCGTCAAGTACCCCGACGAATTATTTCCCATACTTCACGTGGCAGCGCAACACCTACCTCGACTATCAGGACTACGCTTCGCTGACATCACGCGAGGCAAACTATTGGGATCTTGCCTACGAGAAGATAGACCACTGCAACATGGTCATTGGGCAGGCTGAGGATATGGACATCTCCGATGCCGACGACAAACTTCTCGCACAGCACACCGTGGGCGAATGCCACTACCTGCGTGCGAGCTACTACCTGACACTCGTCAACCTCTACGGCAAGCCATACGCACCTTCGACGGCATCGCAGACACCGGGCGTGCCAGTCAAGACAACCGCTTATATAGAGGATAAGGAATACACTCGCGCCTCTGTCGCCGAGTGCTACCAGCAAATAGTGAGCGACCTCGCCGATGCCGAGCAGGAACTTGCCGATGTCACATCCCCACAGAGCATCTACCACGTGGGCATCACCGCCGTGTATATTCTCCGCAGCCGCGTCGCACTCTATATGCAAGACTGGGAGACGGCACGTCACTATGCCACTCTCGCACTGGAGAAGAACTCCACGTTGCAGAACATGGCCGGATGGAGTTCAGACAGCTACCCAATAAGCTCCTCAAACCCCGAAGTGCTATATAGCAACGGCTCGAGCTGCTTCGGTAACCTCATATATCTGTATCCAGGACGCAGAAGCTCGTACAGCACCTACTCTCCTGTCTATGAGGTCTCCGACCATCTGGTCTCACTCTATGATGACGGCGACGGGCGCAAGAGCGGCTACATCACCGACGACGACGACCTGACCTACCACCGCTGGTCATACCACAAGATAGACAACGACCGCAACAACTTCGGCACCTACAAGACCGTGAGCGACGTGTTCTCCATACGCACCGCCGAGGCATACCTCAACCTCGCCGAGGCCGACGCACAGCTTGGCAACACCCAGGAGGCCAACGAATATCTCAACCGCCTGCGCCGGGCACGCATCGCCAGCGTAACTGATGTCAACCTGTCGGGCAGCGAGCTTATCACCTTCATCCGCGAGGAGCGCGAGCGCGAGCTGTGCTTCGAGGGGCACCGCTGGTTCGACCTGCGACGCTACATGGTTGACGAGCGTTATCCTTTCACCAAGACCATAGAGCACACGTTCACTGCCTACCGGTACGACTCCTACAACTACGAGTACGTCAAGCAGTACACCCGCTACTACCGACTGGAGCAGAACGACGACGCCTACACGCTCGACATACCCAAGGACGTGCGCGACTTCCAGAACTCCATAGGCAGCAACTCGCGCCCCGACCGCCAGCCATTCAGCGTGGTCATGGGCGACACTGGCGGAGATGACGACGATGATGATTATTAAAAAATGAAGATTATGAAAATTCCAAAGATATTCACAATAGCAACGGCCTTTTTACCGTTTTGCCTTTTTTCCGTTTTGCTTTTAAGCGGCTGCTCCAGCGATGACGACCTCACGCCAAGCAACGCCGACATCAACGGTTTCGCACCTGCCGACGACGACAACAGCGCCACGGCACAGATACGCCGCAATTTCTACAACAGCACCGGCGCATACCTGCTGTTCACCGACACGCTGGTCTCCTATTCTACCAACGGACAGCCGGAGCTGTTCGATGCCACTTACTCCATAACAGGCTCGTCGGTAGTGTCAAATGATATCTACGACTATGACTATCATTACGTCTACATCACCGACCCGGAAATGCAGCGAAAGGCAGCCGACACCGTGAGGCAGTACCTCGTGGCGAAGCTCGGGAAGCAGACACCGTTCTCTTTCTTCCTCGTCGACGACATCTATTACAATTACACCACCTGGAGCGGCAGGGTCAGGCAGACACACCTGCCCATGCTCATAGCGTCAAGGGGATACATCGTCAGCACGCAGAGCGGCGACCTGTATGACGACCCGGAAAGCATGGTCAACTCCCTGCTTTCCGACATCCTCATCGACAGGATAAAGAAGACGGAGGAGACCTACTCTGCCTCATTCTTCGCATTCAGCAGCCAGTACTACGGCGAGGATTTCGACGACCTCGGCCTTAGCTTAGACGACTTCGAGAACGACCCCACCCTAATCTGGAACTACGGCATGTTCGGCTATGGCACATGGGGCGGCTACTTCTATTACCAAAGCAGGGACACCAGCGACTGGGTAGATGTCATCCTGACTCAGGACCGCGACACATTCGCCGAGACCTACGGCTCGTCGTCGGTGATGATGGCAAAGTATGATGCGCTGAAGAAGGCGATAAGCGACATGGGATTCAACATTTAAGCTTTTAAACTTTTGATTTGCACAAGATGAATAACACATACGACAGCGGCTACATGCCGGCAAGCACTTTTTATGACCAACAAATCATCCTTAGGAGGGGTTTGGGGAGGCTGTCTTTCCTTCTGCCTCTTTTCCTTTTTACTTTTTTACTTTTCACCGCCTGCAGCGACGATGATGACGACATGCCCAACGTGACACCCACTGCCACAGGCACGTTCACCGACACCGACGGCTCCGTCTATGGATGGGTGCGCATAGGCAACCTCGAATGGATGGCGCAAAGCTACCACGGCGGACAGGCATGGAACACGCAGACCGTAATCTCCGACAATGGATTCGAGGAAGACCTCTACTCCGACTTCAGCGACGAGGAAGAGGACTCACTTATCCTTGCCCGCGGCAATTTCTACACCTTGCAGCAGGCTCTTGACCTCTGCCCCGATGGTTGGCGGCTGCCCACCGACGACGACTGGAAACAGTTAGAAACAGCTCTCGGCATGAGTGGCGGCGATGCTGACAAGGAGGGCTGGCGCAACGGCGCGGGCCTACTGATGCAGCAGAGTGCAGATGAGGGCACAGGGCTTGCCATGCAGTGTCCCGGCGAGATAACGGCATGGGCAACGGCAAACCCGTCCATGTATCGCGTGGGCGACTATGGCTATTATTGGTCGTCGACCATCGACACCACAAAGGTGAACCAATGCGCCTACATCCGTGTCATCACCCCGGTGACGAACAGGGTTGAGCGTGTGGCGACAACCACGAGAACAAATTTCCTCAGCGTCCGCTACGTCCGCGACGCACAATAACAATAACTGGCAGGGATCTGTCTTGTGCCGACACACAAAAAAGTTCGACATATTAAAATTGGTTGGGACATCTTTTAGGACTGGCACAAGACCAATTCCTGCAAAGGATTCAAATAATCAACAATCATGAAATCAAGAGCATTTCTCGCTTCAGCATTTCTCGCTCTCACATGCATTAGCACTGAGGCACAGCAGCTGCGGCTCCACGTGGTCGACCCTGCCTTGCAGACGAAAACGCAGATTGCCTATTCGCCCGAATACGACTATATTGGCGATGAGTACATTGAGAAACTGCAGTTTGACGTCAACGGCACCTGCATATTCGACGCTGACATGCCAGGGCAGTTCAACTGGGTTCGGGTGATGTGTGGCAGAAACTTCAGACGTGTCGTCGTGGAGCGTGGCAAAACAGCTGACGTTACCGTTGCCAAAGACAAGAAAGGCAAAGTGGCCATCACCGTAAGGAGCGACAACAAGGCAGGCGGCGATTATCTTGACCATCTGGCTGTCGGCACTGGCACCACCGCCATCACTGGCTATGGAATGCCCGAGGAAAGAGTGTCGGCGCAAGAGGGGTTGCGGCAGCTCGACTCCACTATGGTGCAGCTGCGCAAGCATCTCGCCAAGGTCAAGCCAACAGCATTGCGCGATTTTCTCACCCGACTCACCGACGCAACGGAAATTCACTACAAGCTCGACCTGCTTTCCGACCACCGCGATACGCACGTATATTATAACTTCAGACAACCCGATTATAATAAGGTGTGCGAGCTGATAAAGCCCAACGACCCCATCTACCTGCGCTTCCGTCTCAACGACCGTTACATTTATCAGCAAATGGACAAAGCCGACCTCGACGGCGACGACCTCACGGGCTATGGGCTGAAGTTCATCGGCAAGATGAAGGAAGCAGGCATCGACAACACCTTGGTGAGACACGTGTTGCTTGACCGTCTTGCCAATCTCGTGCTTTTCCGCAGCCATCCCAACGACGTTGACCCGTTTTGGAATGCCCTTACCGACTATGCCGACGGCGACACAGCTATCGTCAACAAATACAACGTACAAGTTGCGTCATTGCGTGCAACCAAGCAAGGCAACCCTGCTACAGACGAGACTTTCAGCGACAGCCTCGGCATGAGCCACTCGTTCTCAGAATATAAGGGCAAGGTTCTCTACGTTGACCTGTGGGCCACGTGGTGCGTGCCATGCCAAAAGGAGATTCCTCACTTCAAAGAAGTTGCCGCACACTACAAGGACGACCCGCGAGTGCAGCTCATTAGCGTCTCGATGGACAAGGAGGCCGACCGTGGCAAATGGCTCGCGCAGATAAGGCGTGAGCAACCCAAATGGCCGCAGTTCATACTCAACAAGGCGGAACACGACAAGATTTCAGCCGACTATGGCATCATGTTCATCCCCCGCTTCATCCTCATCAAGCCCGACGGCACGCTTGCCAACGCCGATGCCGAACGGCCAAGCAATCCCAAAATCTACGAGATTATCGACAGTTTGCTACAATAGAACTTATTGATAACGCCGCAATTAAGATGAGTGGCAACTGCCACTCATTATAATCCAGCCTTATTTTAACAATAAAGAGCATGAAAAAAACAAGCAAATCGGGCATCATAATAGCATTCTCATTGGCAGCATTGTCAGCCAATGCCCAACACTTCTCCCTTTCCGGCCGTTTCCCCGGCCTTGTGGACGGAGCCAAAGTCTCGGTGATATTGAGCGAGGCCAACAACCACGAGACTGTTGCGAAAGGAGTGGTGAAAGACGGTGCCTTCACCGTCAGCGGACACCTCGCCAAGCCAACGGTATGCACGCTGAAGATTGACGACCGCGTACCGAATGACGACCAGGACTATCCCGAAAGCCGTGGCACCGACTTCATGGCCGACAACGTGGCGATGACGGTCACCGTAGCGTGTTTCGACTCCATACCCCTCATTTGGGAGTTTGGCGGGGTGCCGATGTTGCATGAGAAAAACGTAAGGGTGAGCGGTGGAAAGTTTCAGCAGGAATACCAGCAGTGGCGTGACGCGGTTTACGCCAAGAACCTGGCCTACGAGCTGGCGCGCAATGCCGCATGGCAATACCAGTTTGGCGACAACCGTCCCGACAAGGCTCACTACGACAAGGCCCACGAGCAAGAACTGTCCGACAAGGAGCAGACGGCTTTGGAGGCTTACAACAACTCCAACGCTGGTTTTGCCAAGGCTCATCCCAACTATGCCATTTCCCTCTACCTGCAAAGCCAGAGGCTCGCCAACTGTTTTCGCTTCACTAACGTCGAGCTTGACGACATGCTCGCCCTCTACAAGGACAACGGCGACACTGTGGGCTACCACGACTTTAAGGTGCAGGTCGAGGGCCATCGCCGCTACGCCCGCAACACTCCTTACACCGACTTCGCCGTGCAGACGCCCGACGGCGGGGAGCAGAACGTAAGCTCCGCATTGAAGAAGGGGCAGTGGAACATCATCGACTTCTGGGCGTCATGGTGCGGCCCATGCCGTGCGTCGATACCGTTGGTCAAGCGCATGCATGAGGAAAGCCCCGCCGTGAACATCGTCTCCGTCTCCTGCGACTCAAAGGTTGACGACTGGAAACGGGCAATGGAGGAGGAAAATATGCCGTGGGCGCAGGTGCTTCTCTCACCCGACAAAGCAAAGGCGAAAGTAGCCCGCGACGGCTACCGCCTCCAGTTCATCCCTTACCTCATCCTCATCGACAAGGAAGGGCGGGTGGCCTACGCCGCCAACAGCGCCGAGGAAATAATCTCAAAGCTCAGGGCGTTGCTTTAGCATTGAGAGAAAAAAATGCCCCATAAAAAAACATGGCGACGGAGCAACTCTATTACAGCTCCCTCGCCATTGTCTTTTTGGATATTATGGAGGACGGCTCTTTTACACTGCGCTGTAGCCCTTTGTGGAGTTGTCGCGCATTATGTCGCGGATGTTCAGCTCCTTGTACTCGCCGCCTTGGTGGGCCGTCGGGTCGGGATGGTGAGGCACGTCCTCAACGTAGCTGAAATTCTTGTAGTGCAGCTCGCCGATGCCCCAAAGCAGACAGGCGGCCACGATAAACAGTATCAATGCAATTGCAACGTTCATTGTCTTGACTGGTATTTGATTATAATTTTCGGCAAAGTTAGTAAAAATCCCGCAAAGGCAGCAGCTTTTGGCTGCTTTTTTGCTAATTTTGCAGTATTATTTATACACTGTACATTATTATGGCGATTGGAAAATGGATAGGCGGCTTCTTGGGCCTGATGGTTGCTGGGCCGCTCGGCGCAATAGCAGGTTGGGTGCTTGGCTCGCTCTTCGACAAAGACCCGAACGACCAGGAACAGTACATCGGCAACGACGGGCAGCAGTTCAACGGCCCCTACGGAGGCTACCAGACGCAGCAACAGCAGTATGAGGGGCAACGCAACACGTTCCGCTTCTCGCTCCTAGTGCTTGCGTCCTACATAATAAGGGCCGACGGCAAGGTGATGCACTCTGAGATGAATGTCGTGCGCCAATGGCTGCGTGCCAACTTCGGTGAGGCCGCCGTGAGCGACGGTGAGCAGATAATGCGCAAGCTGTTCGACGAGCAGAAACGCATCGGCATGGCGGAGTTCCGTACGGCGGTTCTCAGTGCATGTCGCCAGTTGCGACAGATTATGCCCTACGAGCAACGTCTGCAACTGCTCAATTTCCTCGTCCTCATAGCCCAGGCCGACGGTGTGGTGGTGAACGAGGAGGTTAGTGCCCTGCGCGAGTGCACCATCGAGCTTGGACTTAGCGAAAGCGACCTCGACAGTATGCTCAACCTCCATGACGCGAGCAGCAGCCTCGATGCCGCCTACAAGGTCCTTGGCGTATCGCCGTCGGCTACCGATGACGAGGTTAAGGCCGCCTACCGCAAGCTCGCCCTGAAGAACCATCCCGACCGCGTGGCAAGCCTCGGCGAGGACGTGCGCAAGGCTGCCGAAAAGAAATTCCAGGAGATAAACGCCGCAATGGAGACTGTAAGAAAGGCAAGGGGGATGTAAGGCTTATGGATGAGACACTTGAGACGCGACGGACGGAATTCGCAGTGTTTTGCATAGAAAATGTCGCGGAACGTTTGAAAATCAGCGGAAAAGATGTCGTTGACGAATTGGCCAAGACCAATGGCATCAAGGGCTTCCTCTATCCAAGCTATGAGGCCTTGCATACGCAAGGGAAAGAATACATTATAGGCGAGATACTGGAATATATCCACCAGAATAATCCAACATTCGGGAGGAAGGGAATATGATTGTATATCATGGCTCAACCGAAGAAATAGTGGGCAAGCCGCTTGTAAATGTTGGCAGACCAAACCTCGACTTCGGGCAAGGATTCTATGTCACTGAGAGAAAAACGCAGGCTGCGTCGTGGGCTTTAAGGCCAGTGAACAAGGGCAAGAAAAAATACCTGAGCACATACGACTTCAAGATGGAAGGACTCGGAGGTAAATTCAAGATACTTTCATTTGACAGTTACAACCGTGAATGGCTTGACTTTGTAGTCGGCAATCGCAGAGGTGAAAATCTGTGGACATCATACGACATCGTGACAGGCGGCATTGCCAACGACCGTGTGTTCAATACCGTCGAACTCTATGCCAACGGACTTGTTAATGCTGACGAAGCCTTGCAACGGCTGAGGTATCACAAACCGAACAACCAAATTTGCATATTGAGGCAAGACATCGTTGACGGTTATTTGGATTTTTTGAATGCGGAGCAACTATGATTAAGGACAATCCTCTGATAAACAAGACCTTGTTGCAAATGAAGTTCGCAAGGATAATTTCCATTCTTGCAAAGCGGTTGAACTTGCCTGAATACAATGCTTTGCAAGTGTTTTATTCCACCAATGTTTACCAATATATGTGCGACTTGAAATACCACCTGCACAATATGGGCGACGAGTATTGTGCCGACGAGGTGATGCTGGAGCTGGAGAACGCATAAGAGTATGAGCCCCCCCAAGCCCCTCCCTTTTAGGGAGAGGCTTGGACTTGGGGTGGGGGCTAACTCTCCGTGCTTTCCGCCTCCGCTTTCTTCTTCCTCGTTGTGCGCTTGCGCTTGGGCTTAGTTTCCTCGGTGGCATCCGACTTCACTCCTGCAAGCTCCGGGTCGATGAGTATGCGGCCACAATACTCGCAAACGATGATTTTCTTGTGCATCTTGATGTCGAGCTGGCGCTGGGGCGGAATCTTGTTGAAGCATCCTCCACAAGCGTCGTGCCACACATAGACTATGCCGAGCCCGTTGCGCGCCGACTTGCGTATGCGCTTGAAGCTGGCGAGCAGACGCGGCTCTATCATTGTCTCAAGATTCTTTGCCTTCAGTTTCAGCTCTGCCTCAGCGTCACGCGTCTCCTGCATGATGTCGTCAAGCTCATTGCGCTTCAAGTCAAGGTCCTGCTGACGGTCGTCGATGGCCTCATCGGCCTTCTTGAGGTCTTCCTGACGCTCGGCGACCCTTGCTGTGGCCTCCTTGATTTTCTTGTTGGCGAGCTCTATCTCAAGTGTTTGGAACTCTATCTCTTTCGACAGCGTGTCATACTCACGGTTGTTTCTCACCTCCTCGAGCTGTGCCTTATATCGGTCAACGCTCTGTTGGGCAGCCTCAATCTCGTTGCGCTTCTGCGCCACGGCAGACTGGAAATCGTCTATCTCGCTCTGTATTTTCTCCTTGCGGGTCTTCAAGCCCATAATCTCGTCCTCCAAGTCTTGCACCTCAAGAGGCAGCTCACCGCGCAGAGCCCGCTTCTCGTCAATGGCCGAGAGCGTAGTCTGAAGCTGATAAAGGAGTTTCAGTTTTTCTTCCACCGTCATTTCAGACGGATCTTTTCTTGCTGTTGTTGCCATATTTTTATATATACAATATAGGATTTGTGTTTATTTCGCTCATCTCGCAACGCACACCCGGGCATTCGCTCTGTATGATGTCGCGGAATATCTCTTTTGTGAACTGTTCGCTCTGGTAGTGGCCTATGACGGCGATTTGTATCTCCTGTTCATGGCCGAAATACTGGTGGTAGTGCATTTCGCCCGTAACGAATGCGTCAGCCCCGGCGTTGATGGCATCTGGTAAGAGGAAGTCGCCCGCGCCACCACACAGTGCGACCTTTCTTATAGGCCTGCGCAACAACTCGTTGGCCATAACGCACTCCACGTCGAACACACGCTTCAGCATCACGATGAAGTCGTCGGCAGCCATCGGCTCGGAGAATGAGCCGATGACACCCTCGCCGCCTGAAACAGAAGTTGAGCTATTCTCCGCAGCCTCCCTTGGGAAGTTCACGCACTGCTCCTTACCGATGAAATGCTCCACCTTCAGCCCCATCTTCTCCGCTATCTTGAAGTTTACGCCGCCGTGGGCTGCATCCATGTTGGTGTGCATTGACACTATGGCGACGTGCTTCTCGATGGCTTTCATCACCGTGCGCTGCACATAGTCCTCGTCGGATATGCGGCGCAGCTTGTGGAAGATGAGCGGATGATGGCTCACTATGAGGTTGCAGCCTTTAGCCACAGCCTCGTCAACGACCGCCTCGGTAACGTCAAGACACAATAAAGCCCCTGATACCTCGCCCTCCGTCAATCCCACTTGCAGGCCGGCATTGTCGTAGTCTTCCTGCAGGGGCAGAGGCGCGAAACGTTCAAGGGCATTCACCACTTCTATTATT
>CAZTUD010000076.1:0-11065 GCA_964616945.1 uncultured Prevotella sp.
GCAGGACCTCAAGTCGTTCGGGCTTATACCTGAGCTTATAGGTCGTCTGCCGGTGCTCACCTACCTCAATCCGCTTGACAAGGCATCGTTGCGCCGCATCCTTGTGGAGCCCAAAAACTCCATCATCAAGCAATACACAAAGCTGTTCGCTATGGACGACATAGCACTTACGTTCGACGACAACACGCTTGACTTCATTGTTGACAAGGCGGTGGAATATAAGCTTGGCGCACGTGGGCTGCGTTCCATCGTGGAGGCCGTGATAATGGATGCCATGTATGAAATACCGTCGAAGAGGATAAAGAAGTTTGAGGTTACTCTCGACTATGCCAAAAGGCAGATAGACAAGGCTCACTTGCAGAAACTGGAGTCTGCGTAGAAGCAAATAGGGGCATGGCCCTATAAAACTGGAAGCGATGAAGGAAAACCTGACAGAAGCACTGAAAAGATATTTTGGTTTCGACAAGTTCAAGGGAGACCAGGAAGCCATCATAAGTAGTTTGATGAGTGGCAAGGATGTCTTTGTGCTGATGCCTACAGGCGGGGGCAAGAGCCTCTGCTACCAGTTGCCATCCCTGCTCATGGACGGCACCGCTATCGTGGTGTCGCCGCTCATTGCCTTGATGAAAAACCAGGTTGATGTTATCAACGGTCTTACGGAGGAGAACGGTGTTGCCCACTACCTCAACTCTTCGCTCAATCGCCCTGCCATAAAGCAGGTAGAGGACGACGTGCACAATGGACGCACGAAGCTGTTGTATGTGGCTCCGGAGTCTCTCAACAAGGAAGACAACCTGCCTTTCTTTCAGTCGTTCAAGATTTCTTTTGTCGCCATCGACGAGGCTCATTGCATCTCGGAATGGGGGCATGACTTCCGTCCCGAATATCGTAACATACGCTTCACCCTTGACAAGATTTCGGCTGCACGCAGCGAGAGGCGCATGCCCATCATCGCGCTTACAGCCACTGCCACCGACAAAGTACTGTCCGACATAAAGAAGAACCTTGACATACCCAACGCGTTGGAGTTCAAGAGCTCTTTCAACCGTCCAAACCTGTACTACGAGGTTCGCCAAAAGGTGAACGAGGAGGACACCGACAGCCAGATTATAAGGTTTATAAAGCAGCATGAAGGAAAGAGTGGCATAATATATTGCCTGTCGAGAAAAAAGGTGGAGGAGCTGGCAAAGAAGCTTTGCCTGAACGGATTCAGGGCTGCCCCGTATCATGCCGGTCTTGACAACGACGTGCGTACGCAGACGCAAGACGATTTTCTGAAGGAGAACATAGACATAATAGTCGCCACAATAGCGTTCGGGATGGGCATCGACAAGCCCGATGTGCGCTTTGTCATCCACTATGACATTCCCAAGAGCCTTGAGGGCTACTACCAGGAGACGGGGCGTGCCGGGCGCGATGGAGGCGAGGGTATATGCCTTGCATTCTATTCGCCCAAAGATTTGAAGAAACTCGAGAAGTTTATGGACAACAAGAGCGAGACGGAAAAGGAGATAGGCCGCCAGCTCTTGCAGGAGACACGTGCATATGCTGAGACCAATGTCTGCAGGCGCAAGGTGTTGCTGCATTATTTCGGCGAGGAATATTCCAGCGACAACTGTGGCAACTGCGACAACTGCAAGTATCCCAAGCAGTTTGTGGAGGCCACGGAAGCCCTTATAGCTGTGTTGTCGGCAATCAAGGCTGTGAAGGAAAATTTCGATCAGGCCTACATCATAGACTTTGTGCGTGGACGTGCCACCGACAACATAGTGAGGCATGGGCATAACCAGTTGCCAGAGTTTGGCAATGGGAAAAGGATAAATGAGGAGAACTCAATGATATGGAACCCTGTGATACGTCAGGCTATGATTGCTGGCTACATAAGGAAAGACATTGAGAACTACGGCTTGTTGAAACTCACGGCCGCAGGGCGTGCCTACCTCAAAGACCCGCAGCCATTCAAGGTTGTTCCCGACCGCGAGTTTCAGGAATATGACGAAGCTGGGGAGGGCGGTGCGAGTGCGCTCGACATGAACCTTTTCAAGCAGCTCCAAAGCTTGAGGCGCGACGTGGCCCGCACGCACAACCTGCCGCCGTATGTTGTCTTCCAGGACATTTCGCTCACCCAGATGGCGACAAGCTTTCCCGAAACCATACAGGAACTGCAGCAGATACAGGGTGTGGGGCAAGGAAAGGCACGCAAGTTCGGCAAGCCTTTCGTGGAGTTCATACGAAAATACTGCGAGGAGAACGGCATAGAGCGCACCGACATGATGCGTGTCATAACGCTGCCAAACAAGTCGAAGCGCAAGCTGAAAATCATAGAGCTTATCGACCGTCGCGTGCCACTTGAGGACATCGCGGAAGCTCAGAACATAGACTTCGACGATTTGCTTGACGACATAGAGTCGATAGTGAACAGCGGCATGAAGGTGAACATCGACTATTACCTTGATGACGACAGCGTGATGGATCCTGATGAGCTGCAGGACATTCTTGACTATTTCCGCAGCAGCGAGACCGATGACATCGACGCGGCCATTGAGGCTGTGGATATTTACGACGATGACGATGGCCTGACGGCTGAGGAGAAGGCACGTCTCGTGCTCATCAAGTTTCTTTCCGAGGAGGGCAACTAAGGAGGGTGGCGTTAAAAAACTATTAATCCTACAAGAAAAACATTGCGGTGTACTCTCTATATGGAAAATTATTGCTAAATTTGCACGCAATAAATTTCAAAAGTTACATTTATGTCATCATTTGTTGCGGAAAAAATTGTTATGGATGGTCTGACTTTCGACGACGTCCTGCTTATTCCTGCCTATTCTGAAGTATTGCCTAAGGAGGTTACGCTAAAGACAAAGTTCTCCCGCCATATAGGGTTGAACATCCCGTTTGTTACGGCGGCTATGGACACGGTTACCGAGTCTTCAATGGCCATTGCCATAGCCCGCGAGGGAGGCATCGGCGTTATTCACAAGAACATGACCATTGAGGAACATGCCCGGCAGGTGGCGATAGTGAAACGTGCCGAGAACGGCATGATTTACGACCCGGTGACCATACGTCGCGGCAAGACTGTCAGCGATGCGTTGCAGATGATGGCGGAATATCACATTGGAGGCATACCTGTTGTAGATGACGACAACCATCTTGTTGGCATCGTTACCAACCGTGACCTGCGCTTCGAGCTGCACATGGACAAGCTCGTGGACGACGTTATGACCAAGGAAAATCTTGTTACGACCCATCAGCAGACCGACCTTACGAATGCTGCGCAGATATTGCAGGAGAACAAGATAGAGAAACTGCCGGTGGTGGATAACGACAACCATCTTATAGGGCTCATCACATACAAGGACATCACCAAGGCAAAGGACAAGCCAAATGCCTGCAAGGACGAAAAAGGCCGTCTGCGTGTTGCCGCCGGCGTGGGTGTTACCAAGGACACCCTTGAGCGCGCGCAGGCTCTTGTGGAGGCGGGCGTTGATGCCATTGTCATAGACACTGCCCACGGTCATTCCAAGGGTGTGGTTGGCAAGTTGCGTGAGGTGAAAACTGCCTTCCCCGACCTTGATGTCGTCGTAGGCAATGTGGCGACGGGTGAGGCAGCCAAGTTTTTGTACGATAATGGGGCCGACGGCGTGAAAGTGGGCATTGGGCCAGGCTCAATCTGCACTACACGTGTCGTGGCAGGTGTGGGTGTGCCGCAGCTGAGTGCTGTTTATGATGTATATAGCGTTCTGAAAGACACCGACGTGCCACTTATCGCTGATGGCGGCTTGCGCTATTCGGGTGACGTGGTGAAGGCATTGGCCGCTGGAGGCAGCTGCGTGATGATAGGCTCACTTGTAGCAGGCACGGAGGAGAGCCCTGGCGACACCATAATATATAATGGACGCAAATTCAAGAGCTATCGCGGAATGGGGTCTATGGAAGCTATGGGGCAGAAGAACGGCTCCAAGGATCGCTATTTCCAAAGCGACACCGTTGACGTGAAGAAGCTTGTGCCAGAGGGCATTGCTGGCCGTGTGCCTTACAAGGGCACTGTGCAGGAAGTTGTCTATCAGCTTGTTGGAGGATTGCGTTCGGGCATGGGCTACTGTGGTGCGGCAAGCATCGTGAAGCTGCATGATGCCAAGTTCACCCGCATTACTAACGCAGGTGTCTTGGAAAGCCATCCTCACGACATCACGATAACGAGCGAGGCCCCCAACTATTCGCGCCCTGAATAAGGAGCGTATTGACGGGAAAGACTGTAATAAACATTTATAATGAAAATTGATAATATAGGCTTTGTGCCAATCAAGCTTCGCCTTTGCCGAAGCTTGATGGCATTCATTTTTTTGCTGCAAGGTGTCGTGCCTGTGCTGGCACAGGCGGACGACCCTGTCATTATGCGCATCAACGGCAAGCCCGTCACACGCTCGGAATTTGAGTATTCTTACAATAAGAACAACACCGAAGGCGTAATCGACCGCAAGAGCGTTGCCGATTACGTGCCTTTATTTGTGGCGTACAAGTTGAAGGTTGAGGCGGCAAAGGACGCGGGGCTCGACACAACGGCTTCGTTCAAGCGTGAGTTTGCCACTTACCGCGACCAGCAGATACGTCCTGCAATAATCAACGACTCTGACGTTGAGGCTGAGGCGAGGAAAATATACGATGAGACACAGCGACAGATAGACGGCAATGGCGGCATGGTGAAGGTGGCGCATATCCTCATAATGACGCCGCGCAATGCCAATGACAGCCTGAATGCTGTTGCCAAGGCAAAGGCAGACTCCATATACGAGGTGCTGAAAGATGGAGGCGACTTTACCGATATGGCGAAGAAGTATTCCCAGGACCCGGGCTCTGCGCAGGAGGGTGGCGAATTGCCGTGGATTGTGAAGGGGCAGACGCTGAAAGAATTTGAGGACAAGGCGTGGAGCCTGAAAGATGGCGAGATGAGCGAGCCGGTGAAAACGGCAGCAGGATGGCACATTCTGCTGAAAAAGGGTGCACGCAGCTTCTTTGACTATGCCAGCCAGCGTGATGCTATCATGAAGTTTATTGACGGCCGGGGGCTGCGTGAGCAGATAATAGACGCCAAGCTTGACACTTTGGCAAAACAACAAGGTACCACTCGCGAAAAAATATTAGAGGCGAAGAAAGTGGAGCTTGAGCAGAAAGACCCAAGCCTCAAGTACCTCATTCAGGAATACCACGACGGACTTCTTTTGTACGACATTGCCAATGCCACGGTTTGGGACAAGGCAAGGAACGATTCGGTGGGGCAGGAAGAGTTTTTCAAGGCCCACCGCAAGAAGTACGCGTGGAAAGAACCCCGTTTCAAGGGCATAGCCTATTGCGCCAGACATGAGGAAGACATACAGAAGGTGAAGGACGTGTTGAAAGACAAGCCTTTCTACGAATGGGCAGACATACTGCGCACCACGTTCAACAACGATTCTGTACTCCGCATACGCGCTGAGAAAGGCATATTCTCCGTTGGCATGAACGCCCTCGTTGACAAGTTGGTGTTTGGCAAGGACACCACGGCGACGGCGGTGAAGGACTTCCCTTACACCGATGTCTATGGCAGGAAACTCAACACTCCCGACGGTGTTGACGACGTAAGGCAACAAGTCATAACCGACTATCAGGACAGCCTTGAGAAGCAATGGGTCAAGGCGTTGAGGAAACGGTATAAAGTTCAGGTGGACAACAAGGTGGTGGCAACAGTAAACAAGCATTAGCTTGCAATGTAAAAGATATATGAAAGCAAAACAAACGATAATAGTATCATTGGTGTTGGCATTGTGCCTCACGGCTATGGCTGTGCCTCGTGGCAGAACTTATGTTCATGCCCGCCATGTGGTCGTTGCGGACTCTGCCGCTGCCGACTCCGTTGAGGATGTTGATGTACAGGTGCCCGAGAACAGTGTCATAGACGAGGTGATATGGGTTGTAGGCGATGAGCCGATATTGAAGTCGGACGTGGAGCAGATGCGTATGCAAGGCCTTGCCGAGGGCATCAACTTCGGTGCCGACCCCGACTATTCCATTCCGGAGCAGCTGGCAGTGCAGAAGCTCTTCCTCCATCAGGCGCAGATAGACTCCATAGAAGTGTCGGAGGCTGATGTGGTGAGCGGTGTCAACCAGCAGATAAACCATTGGATAGAGATGGCTGGCTCACAGGAAAAGCTTGAGGAATATCGCAAGCAGACGGTCAACGAAATGCGCAACGAGCTGCACGACGAGTTCAAGAACCAGCAGCTTATACAGAAGATGCGCCAAAAGCTCGTTGAGGACATCAAGGTGTCGCCCGCCGACGTGCGCTCTTATTTCCGCAACCTTCCTGAAGACAGCATTCCTTTTGTGCCGGCCGAGGTGGAGGTGGAGATAATCGTTAGTTCGCCGCGCATCAGGCAGTCGGAGATAAACCGCGTGAAGGACGAGCTGCGCAGTTTCACCGACCGTGTCAACAAGGGCGAGACCACGTTCGCAACGCTCGCCCGTCTCTATTCCGAAGACCCTGGGTCTGCCCGCCAAGGTGGTGAGCTTGGCTACACAGGCCGTGGCGTGCTCGACCCGGCTTTCGCAAACGTGGCGTTCAACCTGACCGATCCCAAGAAGATTTCCAAGATTGTGGAGTCTGATTTCGGCTACCACATCATACAGCTTATAGACAAGCGGGGCGACAAAATTAATGTACGCCACATATTGCTGAAGCCAAAGGTGTCGGCAGACGAGATAACCGATGCCGAGCATCGTCTCGACTCCATATCCGACGACATACATGCTGGCAAGTTCACTTTTGAGCAGGCCGCCACATTTCTTTCCGACGACAAGGACACAAGAAACAACCAGGGACTCATGTCGAACAGCACGGCCGACGGCATGACCTCCCGTTTCCAGATGAAGGACTTGCCTACGGAGGTGGCGCGTGTGGTTGACACAATGAAAGTCGGCGAAATATCCAAGCCTTTCGACATGATTGACAAGAAAGGCAAGACGGTGGTGGCAATCATCAAGTTGAAGAGCCGCACGCCAGGCCACAAGGCCACGATTACGGAAGATTTCCAAGTTATGAAAGAGGTCGTGCTGAACAAGGAGCGCGAGAAAGCGCTGCACGACTGGGTGGTTGACAAGATAAAGCACACATACGTGCGTATGGCTCCGCGATACAGAGACAGCAGCAAATATGAGTATCAAGGCTGGATAAAGTCATGAGGGGGAACTTTGCGCCGATAGTAAGAAAGAGGTATAGGGCAGCCATATGGTTTGCCCTATGCCTCTTTGTTGTTGGTGTTGCCTGTGCCATGACCCCGGCCCGCAAGCGCGTGCGCAAGCAGGCCGTGGACGACAGGGTTTACCTTATCCACTCTGATGTGCTGAAGTTCGACCAATACGGCCCCAACCCGGAGGCGCAGATAGCGAAGGGGCATGTGGCGTTCAGCCACAAAGGTGCCACGCTGCATTGCGACAGCGCTTACTACTACCAGCTTTCAAATTCTTTCAAGGCTTTCGGCCACGTGCGTTTCCGGCAGGGTGACACGCTGTCGCTCACGTGCGACAACGCATGGTACGACGGCAACGAGCAGATGCTGGAGGCACGGAAGGATGTGGTGTTGCACCACCGCAAGCAAACCCTCTACACCGACAGCCTCAACTACGACCGCCTCTACGACAATGCCTACTTCTTCCGTGGCGGACGCCTGATTGACGGGAAAAGCAAACTTAGTTCCGACTGGGGCGAGTATAACACCCAAACGAAAAGCGCGGTGTTCTACTACGACGTGCAGCTCATAACCCCAGACAACCACGTATCTACCGACACTCTCTACTATGACACGCGCACGTCATTGGCGCATGTCGTAGGTCTTTACACTCCCGACAAAGGCAGCGGAAAGCCGGGCCCGTCGATAGTGGTCAACAAAAGTGGCACGGTGACGACCGTAGATGGCTATTTCAACACGAAGAGCGACCATGCGCAGCTCTACGGACGCTCTACTGTCGTGGATAAGGAGAAGACCATAACGGGCGACACCCTTTTCTACGACAGCAAGACTGGCAACAACCGTGGTGTCGGAAACGTGGTTTATGTGGACACAAAGAACAAGAACAAGCTCACGGCTGGCGAGGTGGTCTATAACGACCAGACAGGCGCGGGCTATGCCACCCGCAATGCCCTCGTAATGGACTACTCACAGAAAGACACTCTCTACATGCACTCCGACACCATGCGTGTGGAGACGTTCAACATAAACACCGACTCCGTCTATCGCAAGGTGCACTGCTACCGCAAGGTGAGAGCCTACAGGGCCGACTTCCAGGCCGTTTGCGATTCTATGGTCTTCAACAGCCTCGACTCTTGCATGACCATGTACGACGACCCGATAACATGGAGCGACGGGCGGCAGCTCACGGGCGAGGTGATAAAAGTCTATACCAACGATTCCACCATACGCCAGGCCGACGTGCTTGGACAGGCGTTGTCGATAGAGCTTATGAGCGACAGCATCCACTACAACCAACTGTCGTCAAACGAGATTTACGCCTATTTCGTTGACGGCAACGTGCGACGCACCGATGCCGTGAGCAGCGTGAGGGCAATATTCTATCCCACCGACAGTGGCGACTCTACGCTCATCGGGCTGAACTATGTGGAGACCGACACCATGCGCATGTTCATCTCGCCCGAGCGCAAGCTGCAGCGCATCTGGATGCCGAAGGCGCAGGGCACGCTTTACCCGATGACGCAAATACCCCCAGGCAAGGACAGGCTCGACGTTTTCGCGTGGTTTGACTATGTCAGGCCAAAGGACAAGGACGACGTGTTCAACTGGCGTGGCAAGGCAGAGGGCACAGAGATAAGGAAGGTGAAACGCCACGACGCGCCGTTGCAGAAGTTGTAGGAACAATATGAGCGACATAATACAGCTATTACCCGACACTGTAGCCAACCAGATTGCGGCTGGCGAGGTGATACAGCGTCCGGCTTCAGTCATAAAGGAGCTGGTGGAGAACGCCGTAGATGCCGGGGCCAGACGCATAAACGTGGCTGTGGTTGATGCGGGGCGCACGTCAATACAAGTCATTGACGATGGAAAGGGCATGTCGGAGACCGACGCGCGGCTTGCTTTCGAGCGCCACGCCACGTCTAAAATCCGCCAGGCAGGCGACCTCTTCAACCTCCACACCATGGGCTTTCGTGGCGAGGCGTTGCCCTCAATAGCCGCCGTGTCGCAAGTGGAGCTGAAGACCAGGCAACAGGGCGAAGACCTTGGCACCGACCTGTGCCTTGCTGCGTCGAAAGTCGTTTCGCAGGAGCCGTGCGCCTGCCCCGTGGGGTCCAATTTCCTTGTGGAGAACTTGTTCTACAATGTGCCGGCACGCAGGAAGTTTCTCAAGTCGAACACGACGGAGTTGAACAACATCATCACCGCCTTTGAGCGCATTGCGCTTGTTTACCCCAACATAACATTCACTTTCCACAGCAATGGCACTGAGCTGTACAACCTGCGGGCCTGCGGCCTGCGGCAGCGCATAGTTGACATTTTTGGCAAGCGAATAAACCAGGATCTCCTGCCCATAAAGGTTGAGACATCGGTGTGCGGCATCGGCGGTTTTGTGGGCAAGCCGGAGGCGGCGAAGAAAAAGGGCGTGAGGCAATTCTTCTTCGTCAACGGCCGCTATATGCGGCATCCTTATTTCCACAAGGCGGTGCAGTCGGTGTATGAGCGGCTTGTGCCGCAAGGCGAGCAGGTGCCTTATTTCATATATTTCGATGTTGACCCGAAAGACATCGACGTGAACATTCACCCCACGAAGACTGAGATAAAGTTTGAGAACGAGCAGACTATATACCAGATACTCATGGCGGCGGTCAAGGATGCCGTTGGCGCGTTCAACAACATTCCGACCATAGATTTTGACGTGGAGGGCAAGCCCGACATTCCCGTCTATGACCCGAACAGTGACGTGCATGTGCCAAAGGTGGACTTCGACCCCAAATACAACCCTTTCAACGACGCGGGGCGCACCCCACGCCACCATTCGCAGGAAAGCTTCGTTGAGCGGCAAAGCAAGATAGGGCGGGGGGGGGACTATCGCGATTCTTCCATTGTGCGCTCAAGGGTTCCCGACCAGTGGGAACAGCTCTATGAAGGCTTGCGGAGCGAGAGCGAGCCTGAACACACGACGCTCTTCCCCGAGCATCCTGCCGATGGCGACGGGAGCATCATCGACGAAAAGTCGCCGGCGCACTATCAGTACAAGGGCAAGTACATCATGACGGCGGTGAAGTCGGGCCTGATGATTATCGACCAACACCGCGCCCACGTCCGCATACTGTTCGAGCAGTACCGTAAACGCCTCGACAGCCACAAGATGCATTCGCAAAAAGTGCTTTTCCCCCAGACTGTGGAGCTGACGGCAAAGGAGATAGTTTCCCTTGCCGGGATTGGCGGCGACATGGCGGATATGGGCTTCGAGCTTGTGGCTCTTGGTGGGAACACTTATTCGGTGAATGCCATCCCCGAAGGCTTCGACGGCATAGACATTGCCAGCCTTTTGCACGACATTTTTTCCGAGGTTGGCGGTGAGGCTGTCGCCAAGATACACGACCGACTTGCCTTGAGCCTTGCGCGTGCCGCAGCCATACCCTACGGCCAAGTGCTTGGCAACGACGAGATGGAGAACGTCGTCAACACCCTTTTCCAATGCTCCAATGTCAACTACACACCCGACGGCAAGCCGATACTCTGCATCTTGAAGCAGACAGACATTGAGCAGATGTTGGGCTGATGACATTAATATATTTAGCGAACGTGATGCGTTCGTTGTAAAATTCTTTTCCGTGCAACCCCCTTTGTGAGCGCGATATTTTCAACCGACCAAAGAATTATTTTGTACAGCGCAATGGTGAGTGATGTTGTCAAGTTGTTGTAAATCAGCAATGTAACAATTTTTAAACTTTCCAACAGCCTCTATCCTCCGACCTTCGCGGCGGCGAGGTGCCTGCTTCGCGCCGCCAAGAAGCCTTCCCTGCGCCGCGAAGAAGACACCTTGGCGGCGT
>CAZTUD010000077.1:0-11044 GCA_964616945.1 uncultured Prevotella sp.
TGGAGAGAAGAAACAAGGCAAAGGAGGAGGTGCGCATCGGACTCGTGGGCAAGTACGACCTGCAGGACGCCTACAAGAGCATACGCGAAAGCCTCTCGCAGGCAGGCACTTACAACGACCACAAGACGGTAATCACGTTCATCAACTCGGAGCACATAACCGGACAGAACGTCGCCGAGAAGCTCCGGGGGCAGGACGGCATCGTGATTTGCCCGGGCTTCGGGCAGCGCGGCATCGAGGGCAAGATAGTGGCGGCCCACTACACCCGCACCCACGACATTCCCACGTTCGGCATATGCCTCGGAATGCAGATGATGGTCATCGAGTTCGCGCGCAACGTGCTCGGCTATGCCGACGCCAACAGCCGCGAGATGGACGAGAAGACGGCGCACAACGTCATCGACATCATGGAGGAGCAGAAGAACATAACCAACATGGGCGGCACCATGCGCCTCGGCGCCTACGAGTGCGACCTGAAGCAGGGCTCGCGCGTGTTCAACATTTACAAGGCGGAGCACATACAGGAGCGCCACCGCCACCGCTACGAGTTCAACAACGACTATGAGCGCGAGTTCGAGCGCAACGGCATGATGTGCGTGGGGCGCAACCCGGAGAGCGACCTCGTGGAGATAGTGGAGATACCGAGCCTGAAGTGGTACATCGGCACCCAGTTCCACCCCGAGTACCAGTCAACGGTGCTGCACCCGCACCCGCTCTTCCTCGACTTCATCAAGACGGCGATAGACAATTCAAAAAAATAAAGTTCAAAAAGATAAAATGGACAAAAATTCAATCATCGGTTTCATTCTGATTGCCGTGGTCCTCATTGGGTTCAGCTGGTATTCGCGGCCCTCTGAGGAGGAGCAGAGGGCTGCCTTCGTCAAGGACTCCACGGAGCAGGCCAATCGCGCCAAGGCGGAGAAAGACGCCAAGGCGGCAGCCCTGAAGCGCCAGCAGGCGGCGAAGGCAAAGGTGGCGGCCGACACCACCGCGCTTTTCCACAAGGCCCTCACGGGCAAGGCGCAAAACATTGTGCTGCAAAACAGCAAGGTGGCCCTGACCCTGAGCACGAAGGGAGCCACCGTTACCAAAGCCTATCTCAAGAACCAAAAGGGCGAAAGGCGCTTCGTGGGCCACAACATTGCCGACAAGAGCGGCAAGAGCGACGACCTGAACGGGCTGACGCTTTTTCAGGGGCGTGAGCAGAGCCTCAACTACACGCTCGTGGCAAAGGAGATGAACATCAGCACCGCCGACCTCTACTTCACGCCGTCGGCTGCCACCGACTCCACGGTCACGCTCACTGCCGAGGCGGGGCAGGGCAAGCTATTGACCTTGAGCTACAGGCTCGGCCAGGACTACATGCTACACATGAGCCTGCGGGCAACGGGCATGAGCGGCCTCTTCGACCCCAACGCCTCGAAGCTCAACGTCAGCTGGCACGACATGATAAAGGAGCAGGAGCGCGGCTTCACGTTCGAGAACCGCTATGCCCGCCTCGACTGGAAAAACACCGACGGAGGCACCGACTACCTGAACGAGGGCTCCAACAAGCAGGAGACTACCGAGGAGATGATGGACTGGGTGGCGTTCAAGAACCAGTTCTTCTCTGCCGTCATCATCTCCAAGAGCGGCTTCGACAAGGGAGCCGAGCTGCAGAGCACAGTCTATGACAAGAAAGCGCAGGAAAACAGGAAAGTGCGCTACCTGAAAGACCTCAAGGCGGACATGAAGACCGCCTTCGACCCCACGGGCGCGAAGCCGTCGGAGTTTGAGTTCTACTATGGCCCCAACGACTTCTACATACTGAAGAATGTGGAGAAGCAAAGCACGTTTGGCAAGGAGCTTGACATGGAGCGCATAGTCTATCTCGGCTGGCCTCTCTTCCGCGTCATCAACCGCTGGTTCACCATGCCCGTCTTCACGTGGCTCACGTCGTGGGGCTTCAACATGGGCATCGTGCTCATCCTCATCACCCTGCTGCTGAAGGCCATCACTTACCCGATGGTGAAGAAGAGCTACATGTCGTCGGCGAAGATGCGCGTATTGAAGCCGAAGCTCGACGAGGCCACGAAGCAATACGACAAGCCGGAGGACGCCATGCAGAAGCAGCAGGCAATGATGGCGGAATATGCCAAGTATGGCGTGTCGCCGCTCTCGGGCTGCCTGCCCATGCTCATACAGATGCCCATCTGGATTGCCATGTTCAACTTCGTGCCTAACGCCATACAGCTGCGCGGCGAGAGCTTCCTGTGGATGAGCGACCTCTCAACCTACGACCCGATAGTGGAGTGGGGCACCAACCTCTGGCTCATCGGCGACCACCTGTCGCTCACCTGCATACTCTTCTGCGCGGCGCAAATCATCTACTCGTGGTTCACCATGCAGCTGCAGAAAGACCAGATGGTGGGACAGCAGGCCGAGCAGATGAAGATGATGCAGTGGATGATGTATCTCATGCCGCTGATGTTCTTCTTCATCTTCAACGACTATTCGGCTGGCCTCAACTTCTACTATTTCATCTCGCTGCTGTTCTCGGCCATCATAATGTTTGTCTTGCGCAAGACCACGAATGACGGGAAGCTCCTCGCCATACTTGAGAAACGCTACAAGGAAAACAAGGCAAACCCAAAGAAGATGAGCGGCCTCGCAGCCCGTATGCAGGCATTGCAGCAAATGCAGCAACAACAAATGGAGGCACAAAGAAAAGGGAAAAAATGAACAAGGCAACAACTTTTCTCCTTGGAGCTATGCTCGCGGCGGCTCCAATGGCAGAAGCACAGACAATGATTGGAAAAAACAACATAAAGCTGGAGTCGGACCTCATGTCGCCCGAAGCCCTTTGGGCAATGGGGCGCATAGGCTCATGCGCCGTGTCGCCCGACGGCAAGCAGGTCGTCTATCAAGTGAGCTACTACAGCGTGAAGGAAAACAAGAGCCACACCATGCTCTTCGCGCAAGGCACCAAGCCGTTGAAAAAGGGTGTGGAAACGCCCTTGCGGCTGACCAACGACGAGAAGAGCGAGACCGACCCCGCATGGATTGAGGGTGGGCGGAAAATCGCCTTCCTGCGCGACGGCCAGCTGTGGAAGATGAATGCCGACGGCTCGGGGCGCGTCAAGCTCACCGACTCGAAGATTGACATAGAGGGCTTCAAGTTCTCGCCCGACGGCTCAAGGGTCATCCTCATAAAGAGCTTGCCCTATCACGAGTCGATAAAGCAAAATCCGTCCGACCTGCCCAAGGCCACTGGACGGCTCATAACCGACCTCAACTACCGCCATTGGGACCACTATGTGGAGAGCGTGGCTCACCCGTTCGTGGCTGATGTCAACGGCGACGTGGTGGGCGACGGCGTTGACATTCTCCAGGGCGAGCCATACGAATGCCCGATGGCTCCTTTCGGCGGCATCGAGCAGCTCGACTGGAGCAAGGACTCGGAAAGCATTGCCTACACGTGCCGCAAGAAGACGGGCGTGGACTATGCAGTCTCCACCGACGCCGACATCTATCTGTATAATGTCGCCGACAAGACCACCCGCAACCTCTGCAAGCCCGACGGCTACAAGGAGCCGCAGGTTGACCCCACGAAGAGTATGCGCGACCAGGCCGTGAACCACCAGCAAGGCGACATGCAGGTGGGCTATGACGTAAATCCCGCTTTCTCGCCCGACGGCCAATACATTGCCTGGCAGAGCATGGCACGCGACGGCTATGAGAGCGACCGCAACCGCCTGTGCGTGATGAACCTTGCCACTGGCGAGAAGAAGTATGTAACCGAGAGCTTCGACTCGAATGTTGACGCTTTCTGTTGGGCAAACGACAGCAAGACGCTGTACTTCACTGGCGTTTGGCACGCCGTGGAGAACATCTACCAGACCAGCCTCGACGGCGCGGTGGTGCAAATAAGCGACGGGCAGTGGGCCGACTTCGGCTCGCTGCAGATGCTTGGCTCGGGCATGAAGGACAAGTCGTTGCTCGTTGCCCGCCACTCGATGCTTCACCCCGACGACCTCTACGTCCTCACCCCGAACAGCAAGAAGCCTATGGCATCGACGCTTGCCCGCCTCACCGACGAGAACAAGCAGATATTCGACCAGCTGGCATTGCCGAAAATCCAGCAGCGTTGGGTTGCCACTACCGACGGCAAACAGGAGCTTGTATGGATTATCCTCCCGCCTCACTTCGACGAGACAAAGAAGTATCCTACATTATTGTATTGTGAGGGAGGACCGCAAAGCCCCGTCTCACAATTCTGGAGCTACCGTTGGAATTTCTCCATCATGGCGGCTCACGGCTATGTGATAGTCGCGCCCAACCGCCGTGGCCTGCCCGGCTTCGGCTCGGCGTGGAATGAGGAAGTCTCGCAGGACTGGACAGGGCAGTGCATGGACGACTATCTTTCGGCAATAGACGACGCTACCGCCAACTTGCCCTATGTTGACAAGGACAGGCTCGGGGCTGTGGGAGCTTCTTTCGGAGGCTTCTCCGTATATTATCTTGCAGGCCACCACAACAAGCGCTTCAAGTGCTTCATAGCGCACGACGGTGCTTTCAACCTCGAGTCGATGTACACTGACACCGAGGAGACCTGGTTCTCCAACTGGGAGTATGACGACGCTTATTGGAATAAGGACCAGACTGAGGCTGCCAAGCGCACGTATGCCAACAGCCCGCACAGGGCAGTGGACAACTGGGACACGCCAATACTTTGCATCCACGGCGAGAAAGACTATCGCATAAACGCCAACCAAGGCTTCGGGGCTTTCAACGCGGCGCGCATGAAAGGCATTCCTGCCGAGTTGCTCCTCTTCCCCGACGAGAACCACTGGGTGCTGAAGCCCCAGAACGGCATACTCTGGCAGCGCACATTCTTCAATTGGTTAGACAAATGGTTAAAATAAAATGGTAGAAACAGTACAGAAAAAACTCAGCGATTCAAAGGCGTTGAGGTGGACTGCCTTGGTGCTGCTTGCCGGGGCTATGTTTTTCGCCTACATCTTCGTTGACATCTTGTCGCCTATGCAGGCTTTGTTGCAAGACTCCCGTGGATGGGACCCGGAGGCGTTCGGCCACTATGCCGGCTCGGAGACATTCCTCAACGTGTTCGTGTTTTTCCTCATCTTTGCCGGCATCATACTCGACAAGATGGGAGTCCGCTTCACGGCGATACTTGCCGGCAGCGTCATGGTGCTTGGAGGCGCGATAAACTTTTATGCCGTTACCGATGCCTTTGCAGGCAGCGCGGTGGAGCAGTTCTTCAACGGCATACTCAATCTTCCCCAAGCTTGGTGGAATGTCACCCCTTGGTATGACGGGATGCCAGCATCGGCAAAGTTTGCCGCCATCGGCTTCATGATTTTCGGCTGTGGCTCGGAGATGGCAGGCATTACTGTGAGCCGTGGCATAGTGAAATGGTTTACGGGCCACGAGATGGCCTTGGCAATGGGCATCGAGATGGCCATTGCCCGCGTAGGTGTTGCCGTGGTGATGGTTGGGGCTCCTGCCATTGCCGCAATGTCAACGCCTCCAAGCGTGAGCCGCCCCGTGGCTGTGGCTTTGTTCTTGCTCTGTGTGGGGCTCGTGAGCTTCATCACCTATGGTTTCATGGACAAGAAGCTTGACGCGCAGGGAGCTGTTGAGGAGAAAGACGACCCGTTCAAGGTTTCCGACATCAAGTATATCCTCACAAGCCGCATGTTCTGGGTGGTGGCATTGCTCTGCGTGCTTTATTACAGTGCCATATTCCCATTCCAGAAGTATGCCATAAACATGCTCCAGTGCAACCTCGGCTTCACGGCGAAGCAGGCGGGCTTGGTGTTCTCGGTCTTCCCGCTTGGTGCGGCGGCGGTTACCCCATTTCTCGGCAACTTCCTTGACCACAAGGGCAAGGGAGCGTCAATGCTTATTCTCGGCGCCGTTTTGCAGATTATATGCCACCTGACTTTCGCCTTTGTGGTCCCAGCCACCCACAGCGTCGTGATAACCATGACGGCGATTGTGGTGCTTGGCATCAGCTTCTCGCTTGTGCCCGCAGCCTTGTGGCCTTCCGTGCCCAAGCTCATTGAGCCCAAGCTCATAGGCAGTGCCTACGCGCTTATCTTCTGGATTCAGAACATAGGCCTGTATGCTTTCCCGATGATTATCGGCTCAGTGCTGGCAAGCTCCAATCCTGGCGTTACCGACCCGCTGAAGTATAACTATACAGTGCCGATGTGCGTGTTCGCAAGCCTTGGCGTGGCGGCAATGCTTCTTGGCTTCTACCTCAAGGTGATTGACAAGAAAGGCGGCTACGGGCTTGAGGAGCCTAATATAAAGGATTGATTTATAGCATGAAGAAAGATGCTGTCAGGCGTTGGACAGTACTTTTCATCGCCGCTTTGGTGATGATGGCGGGCTATGTCTTTTGGGATATAGTCTCGCCAGTGTCCACCATTCTCAAAGCCCCTCTCAGCGAGGGGGGCATGGCTTGGACATCGGCAGAGTATGGTTTCTACGCTGGCAGCTATTCCATCTTCAACATCTTTCTTTTGATGCTCTTTTTCGGGGGCATCATTCTCGACAAGTGCGGCATAAGGCTTACGGGGCTGTTGGCTACGGGCTCCATGCTTCTTGGCGCACTTGTCAATTATTATGCTTTCTCCAAGCTTTCTCCCTCCAATGAACTAACACTCGGTTTTACTTTCTTTGGCTTCATTCCTTCGCCAGTCAAGCTGCAGGTTTTGGTGGCATCGCTTGGCTTCGGCTTGTTTGGCATGGGCTGCGACATTACGGGCATCACGGTGTCGAAGATTATAACCAAATGGTTCACTGGGCATGAGCTTGCTTCCGCAATGGGCATACAGGTGGCGATGGCGAGGTTGGGCACAGCCTCGGCTTTGAGCTTTAGCCCGCTGGTTGCCTCCGCGTTTGGCATTTCGGCATCCGTCTTGGCAGGCGTGAGCGTTCTTGCCATAGGTTTTGCGCTGTTTGTGTTGTATTGTGCCATAGACAGGCGGCATGGGGATGTGGCTTCTGCTGGCCAACAGCATTCTGTCTCTAAGCCAGAGGGAGACGGCAATTTCCATTTCCAGGATTTCTTGAGTGTTCTCCGCAATCCGGGCTTTTGGCTCATTGTTTTCCTTTGTGTGTTTTATTATGGCAGCATCCGCCCGTTCATGAAGTTTGCCACCGACATAATGGTCAACACATACGGCGTGAGCGAGACTAATGCTGGGTGGATAGTTGCGGCCATTCCATATGGAGCCATTGTCCTGAGCCCGCTTTTTGGCGCGCTATATGATAAGGTTGGGCGTGGCACATTGCTGATGCTTGTGGGTTGCGTGATATTGACGTTGAGCCACTTCTGTTTGGCTTTCCCGTTGTCTCACAGCTCTGCATACGCATTGACTGTGATGTTTTTCGAGGGCGTGGCTTTTTCGCTTGTGCCTGCCGCATTGTGGCCGAGCATTCCAAAGCTTGTGCCGCTAAAGCAGCTGGGCACGGCCTACAGCATCACATATTACATACAGAATATTGGCTTGATGCTCGTGCCTGTATGGGTCGGGCATGTTGTGGATGCAAACACTGCCCATACGGGGCTGACTGACTATACAAAGCCGATGTGCGTCTTTATAGGCTTTGGCGTGGCCGCAAGTGTGGTTGCCATAGCCTTGTATGTGGTTGACCACAAATGCCACTATGGTCTTGAGGATAAAAACATCAAGTAGAGATGGCAGAGCACAATGAGTTGGGGAAATGGGGCGAGGACTATGCGGCTGAATACTTGCAAAACCAAGGCTATATAATACTGGAGCGCGACTGGAGCTATGGCCGCAGCAAGCGAGACATCGACATCATATGCAAGTCTGCCGACAGGACCGTAGTGGTCTTTGTGGAGGTAAAGACGCGGGCGCACGAGGAGATTGTGGCACCAGAGTTTGCCGTGGACAGGAGGAAGATAAGGCATATAGGCCAAGCCGCCGACCATTATGTGAAGATGAACGACATAGTGGAATTTCTCAGGTTTGACATTATCACAATCATAGGGCGGAAGGGCGACAAGGACATAAAGCTGAACCATATTGTGGACGCTTTCAATCCCATGCTGGCTTGACTTTGGCATATCGCATAGAAGACGAATTGGCTTATAAACGAAAGGCCTCCTGCTCCTGCATGGAGAGGGAGGCCTTTATGTTAGGGATGATTGCTTTTATCTTGTATAGAGAAATCTCTTGATAGACCTTTTCGGCGTTTTCTCAAATTCGTCCTCGTGGATGCGTATTTCCGACAGATGGCAGTAGGCGGGCTGCTCGGCATTCAAGGTCTTGCGGTTCTGCTCCATTATCTCTTTTATGTCGTTGTCGTTCAGCCCCATCGACTTTGCCGTGTCATAGTCTGGATGCACCAAGCCCACGAGCTTGTTGCCTTCCTGGATTACTACGCTTTCGTTCACGAGGGTCAGCGAGTTGAGCTTGTCCTCTATCTCTTCCGGGTAGATGTTTTGGCCATTCGAGCCGAGCAGCATGTTCTTTGAGCGCCCCTTTATGAAGATGTTGCCTTCGGCATCCATCGTGCCGAGGTCGCCCGTGTGGAACCATCCGTCATTGTCGATGGCGGCCTTTGTGGCTTCGGGGTTCATGTAGTAGCCCAGCATCACGTTCGGCCCCTTGCAGAGTATTTCTCCGGGCACATTTTGCGGGTCGTTGCTCACGATGCGCACTTGCATGTGGTAGGCGGCCTTGCCGCACGAGCCTGGCGCGAAGCGTTTCCAGTCCTCGTAGCCGATGATGGGGGCGCATTCAGTGGCTCCGTAGCCCACCGTGTAGCGGAAGCCTATGCGGTGGAGGAATTGCTCGACCTCTTGCGAGAATGCCGCGCCACCGATGATGACTTCGATGAACTTGCCGCCAAAGGCGTTGGTCACCTGCTCGTTTATGCGTTCGTACAGCTTGTTGTTGATGCCTGGCATGCGCAGCAGCAGTCTTATCTTCGGGTCTTGCAGCTTCGGGAATACCTTTTTCTTGATGATTTTCTCTATAACAAGCGGCACCGAGATTATGATTACTGGCTTCACGTCGGCGAACGCGGCGGCTATGATTGCCGGCGACGGGATGCGCGTGAGGTAGAAGACGTGGCACCCTTTCAAGAACTCGAACAGGAATTCGAACGCCATGCCGTACATGTGCGCCATTGGCAGGATGCTGATGACATTGTCGCCCGCTTTCATTTGGTCGCCAAGCACGTGCTCGGCGAAATCGGCATTGCCCCACAGCGCGCGGTAAGGCAGCATAACGCCTTTCGAGAAGCCTGTGGTGCCGCTCGTGTAGTTGATGAGGGCCATCTCGTCGGGGCTTTGCTCAATGTAGTAGTGTACATGCTCCTTGCGGAAATACTTGGGATATTTCTTGCCGAACATCTCGTTGAGGTGCTCGCGGGCGTATGTCAGCTTGTCGGTGCGTGATATGACGAGGGAATAGTCGGGGATGTAGATGATGCCTTCCAGGTTGGGCATCTGCTCCGGCTTGATTTGCGTCGCCACCACGTCGCCCACGAAGAGCAGCTTGGCGTCAGAGTGGTTGACAATGTTGTGGATTTGGTCGGCGGTGAACTCGTGGAGGATTGGCACCGCTATGGCCCCGTAGGTGAGCGTGGCGAGGAAAGCGGCCGCCCAAGCCGCGCTGTTGCGCCCGCACAGCGCGATTTTGTCGCCCCTCTGTACTCCGGAGCTCTCGAACATGATGTGCAGCTTCTCTATCTTGCGTGCCACATCGTGATATTGCAGGGTGGCGCCCTTGTAGTCGGTCAGGGCATCACGGTCCCAGTTTCTGACAATGCTGTCTTGGATGAGTTGGTTGAAGCTTGGAATCTTTTCCATATCAGTATATCTTCTAAAGTCCATTTTTGCCAGTTGCCTCATACGGCGTTCTGGTAAAGATAGCGCTTGATTGACTTTTTGGGGGTTTTCTCAAACTCCTGCTCGTGGAGTTGTATCTCGCTGAGCCTGCAGAATGACGGCAGGCTGTTGTTGAGCTGGCGCATGTTCTGCTCCATTATGCTTTTCAAGTCTTCGTTCGTGAAGCCGAGCTGTGTGGCGGCCTCCATGTCGGGGTGGACCAGGCCGACGAGCTTGTCGCCCCGCTGCACTATGAGGCTTTCGCCGACCATCGCCATGGAGTTCAGCCTGTCTTCTATCTCTTCTGGATACACGTTTTGCCCGTTTGAGCCGAGCAGCATGTTCTTTATGCGTCCAAGCAAGAACAGGTGGCCGTCCGGGCTTATCTTGCCGAGGTCGCCCGTGTGGAACCATCCGTCCTCGTCGATGGCGGCCTTGGTGGCCTGCGGGTTCTTGTAGTAGCCGAGCATCACGTTGAGCCCGCGCGTTACCACTTCGCCGGGAATGTTCTCCGGGTCGCTGCTGAGGACTTTCATCTCCATGTGCTCGGCCACGGTGCCGCACGAGCCGGGCACGAAGTCGTGCCAGTCGCTGTAGCTTATCATGGGGCCCGTCTCAGTGGTGCCGTAGCCCACGGTGATGGGGAAGCCGATTTCCACGAGGAAGGACTCTATCTCCTTGTTGAGCCCGGCTCCGCCCACTATCACCCCGTAGGTGTTGCCGCCCATGACCTCCATCACCATGTTGCACACGTGCGCCCTCACCTTGTTGCCTATGAGCCCGGGCATTTTCATCATCAGCCGCAGGCGGTTGGTGATGTGCGGGAATACCGTCTTGCGGATGATTTTCTCAACGACAAGGGGCACCGAGACTATGAAGCTTGGGTGGACTTCGGCGAAGGCGGCCTGGATGATGGTGGGGCTTGGCAGGCGCGTGAGGAAGAATATGTGGTGCCCGAGGAAGAATTGAAGGAGGAACTCGCACGTGAGGCCATACATGTGGGCCATTGGCAAAATGGCGAGCACGTCGCAGTCCTTGGGCAGGCGGTTGCCGATGGCGTGGGTGAGGTAGTCGATGTTGCTCCAGAGGCAGCGGTAGGGCAGCATCACGCCCTTTGAGAAGCCTGTGGTGCCGCTCGTGTAGTTTATCATCGCCAGTTCTTCCGGGCTT
>CAZTUD010000078.1:0-10993 GCA_964616945.1 uncultured Prevotella sp.
AAAATGTTCCGGGAATTATTTTGCAAAATTTATGCTTTATTGATTTAAATCAAGCGGGGGAAAGCTCAGAGCTGCATTTTCGGGCAAAAAAATTGCATGACTGGCGTTTTTGGAAAGATATTTTTTTGCTTTCCAACTATTTTGCATTACCTTTGCCAAAAATAGATGCCAATGACAATAAAAGAGTTCATAGGAAAGTTCAAGAGCCGACTGTTATGGGGCAACCTCATAGCAATGGCGGCAGTAGTGGTAGCCCTTGCCGTGGGCTTCAAGTTCGCCATTGACATTTACACCCATCATGGGGAATCGATTGTCATTCCCAACCTGCTTCACAAATCAT
This sequence comes from uncultured Prevotella sp., assembly GCA_964616945.1. Lineage (GTDB taxonomy): Bacteria > Bacteroidota > Bacteroidia > Bacteroidales > Bacteroidaceae > Prevotella. The sequence goes on from CAZTUD010000078.1 coordinate 341, forward strand.
ACGAACGTTCTTCCGTCACCCTCCACCGCCTCGGCCTGGAACTCCAAGCCAGCGACACCGGCTATGTCAAGACATTGCCACCGGGCTGCATCCTCGAACAATTCCCGACGGCAGGGGAGCATGTGAAGTCAGGGCATGTGATATACGTAACCATCAACGCCACCCACTCGCCCACCATCACCCTCCCCGATGTCATCGACAACTGCTCGTTGCGCGAAGCGATGGCCAGGCTCACGGCAATGGGCTTCAAGCTCAATCCACCGCAGTTCGTGGCAGGAGAGAAAGACTGGGTGTACGGCATAACCATGAACGGCCGCCACGTCGTCTATGGCGACAAGATTCCCGTTGACGCGCGGCTCACCATACAAGCGGGCAACGGAATGCGCGACGCCAGCGACTCGGTGGACTACGTAGAGCCAGAATATGAGATGACGGAAGAGGGGGACGTGGACGAGTTTGAGGAGGTTGACGCACCACCAGCGGAGGAGGCAACCCACCAGCATGAGCCGATGCCATCCCCAAGTCCAGAAACACCAACAGAGTGAGACATGAGCCAATACGAATACGACAACATAGACGACCTGCAAGAAGAGGAAAATGATGCCGCAGGCCCAGGACAATATGAGCACTGGCGCATGACTGTAGATAACGGGCAAGCACCCGTGCGCATAGACAAATTTCTTGCCGAACATACACAGCACTCGTCGCGCAACCGCATACAGGCCGCTGCCGCTGCCGGATGCATCCAGGTGAACGGCAAGGCCGTAAAAAGCAACTACAAGGTGCGCCCAGCTGATGTAATAACCCTAATGCTCGACCGTCCGAAGCACGACTCCACCATTCATGCCGAAGACATTCCCCTTGACATAGTATATGAGGACGATTGCCTGATGGTGGTCAACAAGCCAGCCGGCATGGTAGTGCATCCCGGGGCAGGCAATTTCAGCGGCACGCTCATCAATGCCGTGGCATGGCACTTGCGCAACCTACAGACATTCGACCCCAACGACCCCGCCGTAGGCCTCGTCCACCGTATCGACAAAGACACCAGCGGGCTTCTCGTAGTGGCAAAGACAGCCGATGCCAAAACCTCGCTCGGACGGCAATTCTACAACAAGACCACACGCCGCGCCTACAACGCCCTTGTGTGGGGAAACCTGGCGGAAGACACAGGGCGCATAGAGGGCAACATTGCCCGCGACCCCAAGGACCGCCTCAAGATGAAGACATTCAGTCCCGAGTCTGGCATCGGCAAGCCCGCAATAACCCATTGGCGCGTGCTTGAGCGTTTCGGCTACACCACACTCGTGGAATGCGTGCTCGAGACAGGGCGTACCCACCAGATACGCGCCCACATGAAAGCAATCGGCCATCCGCTTTTCGGCGACGAACGCTATGGCGGCACCGAGATACTGTGGGGACAGCGCAGCTCTACCTACAAAGCCTTCATACGCAACTGCCTTGCCCTTTGCCCACGCCAGGCACTGCACGCCAAGACGCTCGGCTTCGTGCATCCGCACACTGGCGAAATGATGGATTTCGACTCTGAGTGGCCAGAAGACTTTGCCTCACTAATAGAAAAGTGGAGGACGCTTGTCAGAACAACTTGTCAACGTCAACAGACAAGCCTACCATAAAGTTTGCACCGTCGGTGAGCGGAGCGTTGAGGTAATGATATTTGGGCTTGTAGTTGAAAAGATTGTCAACGGCAAGCGTAAGTTTGAATGCTTTGCCTATCCAGTTGCCCACGATGAGTTTCCACATCGTGTAGGCAGGGTAGCTCACGGCAACGATGCCACGTGAAATATCGTAATAATCGGCATATTCTATGTTGTCAACCCCCGACAGCACGCGACCGTCAATGGCAATGTTCAAGTTGTACCATGTTGTGAAGCGATGCGCCCAGTCGGCATGTATATTAACCGCATGCTTGCGTGCAGGAATGTACTGGTTGTTGGCGGTGTGCCCCTCCTTGTCCTTGGGCAGCTGCTCGTCGGTATAGGAATAGGACACGCGGGTTGAAAAGCCGTTCTTCCAGCGTGCCCTCACAGAAGCCTCCATGCCGTTTACCGAATATGTGTCAAGATTGACGTATGGCAGCGTGGGACGGCTGTCGGAGGGACTGGCAAAATAAGGCGTTCCCGATGCTATCTTGTCCTTCACATGGTTATGGTAACCGCTGAGAAGAAACTCGTAGTTGCTGCGGCGGTACTCCAGCGAGAGGTTGAAGTTGTGGCTCACCTCCGGCTTTAGGTCAGGATTGCCAAGTATGGTCCATATCCCCGCAGCGTCGAAATCATAATATCTTTCTTTCAGCGACGGTGCGCGGAAGCCCATACCGTAGCCGAAGCGCACATTGAGCCCCTTGACGGGCGTGTGGCGTATGCTCACCTTGGGCGTGAGGCGGTTGGTGTTGCCATCGCTGAAATAGTCGTAACGCAATGCCGTCACCACCTCCCATATCGAGTTTATGGTCCAGTCGTCCTGTGCGAAAGCGTCGAAAGAGTCCTGGTGCCGCGTGCGCCCTTCAAGATGGGTGTTGAGGAGATAGTCGTGCATGTAGTCGGCTCCTACGGTCAGTATGTTGTCGGCTGAGAACGTATGCGTGTAGAGCATACGAAAAGCGTTCTGCACGTTGGAGTAGTCGCGTATGTCGAGCTTGCTGACACGCTGGTAGTCTGACTTGTCATATTGGTCGAAGCTGTAGCTCGCCTCGATGTCGTCGTCCTTGCCCACTTGCCACATTGCGCGCAATCCTGCGCTATAGTCGCGGTAGCGTTCAGGCGTGTCGGCTGAACGCGTGGTCTCGCGGAAGAAATAGCCCGCGCGGCCGCTAAGGGTCATATTGTCAAAAGGCTTGTACGTCAGCTGCCCCTTGAAGTTGTAGGTCTTGTCGCCATAGATGGTGTTTATGACGCGCGTCACAGGATTTTCGGCTGACGACACATTATAATTGTCGCGCGAGGTGCGGCTAAAGTCGAATGTGCTGCCAAGCCGTTTGCCGCCTTGCCGCCATGTGAGACCATATCGTTGATCGCCGTGCTTGCCGATACGCCCATTGACATTGAGATTTGAGGTTGGAGGTTGGAGGTTTGAGGTTGCCTTTGTAATGATGTTTATCACGCCGCCGTTGGCGTTGGAGCCATATAGCGCCGATGCCGCTCCCTTCACTATCTCTATGTGGTCAACGTTGGAAAGGGTGAGGCGGTCGAAATCTACATCATCCATCGTCTCCCCAGCAAGCCGCTCACCATCCACAAGTATGAGCATGCTTTGTCCGCCAAAACCCGCAAAGTTCATGTGCCTCTGCTGGTTCATCGAATAAGAGAACTCGACACCTGGCACCACCTCCTGCAAAATGTCCTGCAACGTCGTGGCATCGGTCTTTGCTATCTCATCATGGCTAATGACACGCGTCAGCACAGGCGTGTTGAGCAGCGTCTTGGGCGTGCGCGTGCCAGTGATGATGACCTCATTGAGAGCCTCACCCCAGCCCTTCCCAAAAGGGGAGGGAGATGCAATACTATCAGCTCCGCTGTGAGAATTTAATTGGGCGAAGCTGATTGTGGATATTGCAGCACATATTGCTATTGTGGCAAGCCGTTTAAAGTTCTTCATTGCAAGTTATCGCTTATTGTACTCTTCCTTTCTCCCTCCCCCCCATCGTGGAGAGTCAGGGTGAGGCTGTTAATATGGATACTTGTAGTTTATCGTCAACCAACACCGCTCGCCGCTTGCACTGAGATAGTTTTGCAACTGCAGGGCCACATGGCTACCGTTGGCAAGGCGGACGATGAAGACGTGGTTGTTGTGGGTGTATTCTGGCGGCAGACTTTTCATCTCCACCTCAAGCCACGACGACAACACCTTATTTATATATATGCCTTGGCAGCCGAGGATTTTGTTGAGCTGCTCCGCTTGGTCGGCCCACACTATGTTTTCAGTCCATTCGTCGGGAGTAAACACCGTGCCCGAAAAGTCGGCTGACGACGGTGGCAGGTCGTCCATAGACGTATAGTTGGTCTCCAACGCCGCCCCGCCGTTTGTCCGCACGTCGTCGTAGTGGATGGCTATGTCCCAATGCTCAGGCTCAGGCTGCGCCGCCGTGGGCGTGAAGGCGCGGAATTCGTTCACCGACAGCCCCTGCCCGAAGACGTCGAACCAATAAGTGTAAATGCCTGTGGAACCTTGGGCAGGATGCGTTGCAGTGCGCTCACCAGTTGCGGCCATCGGTATGGGGTAAGCCGTGAAATGGGTTTGGGCACGGCGCAAGCCCGTCATGTCGCCAGACACTCGCAGTTGCTCCAACGAGTCGAAACTGACGTAATACCAGTTTTGCCAGCTTGAGGCATCGATGTAAATTTGCGAGTCCGTGGTCGCAGGCTCGTCCTGCGGGTCGTCATAAACACCATCAAACATGCCGTTGCAGGCTGTTGCCAATAGAATGACACAACAACCCGCAATGGCATGGAAACGTGTCTTGCGAAAAACCATAAGCAACCTGGAGCTTATCTGTTGGCCTTGAAGACTGTGTAAATTATCATTGGCGACTTGCCGAGCTTATAGACGTTGGCGACAGTAATCTGCCCCGCGCTGTTCTTGCTTATTGTCACAACACAAGCATCGTCGTTGAACTCGTAGGTGCCAGGATTGATTGTCACCCTGCCGTCAGAGCTTGTAGCCTGGAATGTAGTTGAGATGCCGTCGCTCTTGTAAGCCTTTGTATATCGCCCACCGCCAATCAAAGTATAGCTAATGTTGTTGATGGTGTAACTGCCTATTGAGATGTCGCCAATCTGCGTGTCCTTGTAGGTTTCGGCGGGCACTGTGAGGTTTATTGTGCCGTCGGCGTTGGCTGTAATGCGATATGTGGCGGGCGCGTCGCTTTTATAGCCCCACATGCCACTTACGTTGAGGCTGTCGGTGGCTGTGTATGAGCCGGCGTATGAGTCGGCAATGGCTTTCAGGGCCGTCGTCTTGTCGTTGTTGTCATCGTCTCCGCAGGATGCGAGCGTCAAGCTTGCAACCACGAGCGAGACGAACATGAAAAAGAAGCTTAATCTTTTCATAATTTCATTGGTTTGATTAATAATCAATGCAAAGTTACAACTTTAAAACCACGTTGCAACATTTAATTGCAAGTAAATTGCTAAAAAATGTGCGTTCGGGCAATGCCATTAGATTTTTTTGACTATCTTTGCCGAAAAATGGAGAATATTATGAAAGCGACTGTATTGAATGACGCACAGCTTGATTTGCTGAACATGCTCCACTGGGTCAACAGCCCTGAGATGCTGTCTGAGCTGAAGCAAATAATATCAGACTATTGCGCAAAGAAAGCCAAAGAGGAAATTGATTCCATGTGGGCAAGAGGGGAGCTTACCCAAAAGAAAATTGATAGTTTCGAGCATCTGCACGAACGCACACCTTATCGCCGTTAGACATGAACATTGTCCTTGACACCAATTGCCTTATAATGGCCATTTCTGATAAAAATAGATATTATAAGGTTTGGCAAGATTTTCTGAATGGAAAATATGTGCTTTGCGTGACAAATTCCATTATTGAGGAATATTCTGAGGTGTTGGCTCGCAATATATCACCGCAAATCTCCGAACTTATCGTGACTGCCATACTCAACAGAAGAAACGTTAAGAGATTAGATCCTTCGTTTGAGTTTAACATTATAGCAGCCGACCCTGATGACAATAAGTTCGTTGATTGTGCGATTGCAGGAAACGCCAAGTATATAGTTTCCCAAGACCATCATTTTGATGTATTGAAACGACTTGGTTTTCCGAGGATTGATGTCATTACCATCCAGCAATTCCTTGTAGAATTGGAAACCATGTAAACGATTTATGATTTATAGAAAGGCAACTATTCTTCTTGCAGTTTTTGGCTTGCTTTTTATTTTTTCCGCCTCCGCCCGCACCACCATCCTCATCTCGTGCGACGGTTTCAGGTGGGACTATCCGCAGTTTTACAACACGCCTTTCCTTGACGCTATGGCTAAGGCAGGCGTGAGCGGGGAGCTGGTGCCTTCCTTCCCGTCGAAGACTTTCCCCAACCACTACACTCTCGCCACGGGCTTGCGGCCTGAGCACCACGGCATTATAGCAAACACGTTCATAAACAGGAAGACTGGCGAGGAGTTCTCGTTGTCCAACCCTAAGACCAAGTTTGACCCGCAATATTACAAGGGCGAGCCACTGTGGCTCACGGCGCAACGGCAAGGCAAGCGCACCGCCGTCTTCTACTGGCCAGGCTCCGACGTGGCTGTGCAAGGCAAACGTCCCGACGTGTGGCACGCCTACGACGAGAAGCCGCACATGACGTTCGCCCAGCGCATGGACAGCATAATGGCGTATTTAAGCCTCCTCACTGCCCTCTCCAAAGGAGGGGGAGATGTGCACCCCGACCTGATAATGGCTTACTTCGAGGAGCCAGACGCAAGTGGCCACAAGTGGGGGCCGCAGTCGAGGCAGGTGCGCCACGCCGTGGAGCTGATGGACTCGCTGCTTGCTTCCCTTTGGAGCCGCATCTGCGAAGCAAAACTCCAAGACGAGGTGAACCTCGTGGTTGTTTCCGACCACGGCATGACGTGGTTCACGCCTTCACGCCAAATTCGTCCGTCGGAATACTTGAATAGTGATTGGTACGACAAGCTGGAAGGCAGCCTGCCAACCAACATCTATGCCCCAAAGAAATGGCAGCAGGACAGCATCGTGGACGCATTGGGAAAGGCCGCCCACCTGCGCGTGTGGCACAAGGCTGACATCCCCGACTGGCTGCATTATAAGGCCGACACCAACATAGGCGACGTGCTTGTGCTGCCCGATGAGGGCTTTCTCTTCACCGACGACAGTTGCTACAACGGCGGCGTTCACGGCTACGACCCAGCATTGAGCGACATGCACGCCATCTTCCGTGCCTGCGGACCAGACATAAGGCCCGGAGTTAGTCTTGGCCAGTTCAGCAACACCGCCGTATATCCCCTCGTCTGCCAGTTGCTCGGCATCAAGCCTGCCGCAAACGACGGCGAGGAAGCCTACAAAGCTATCAAGGGCAAAACACTTAAACTTAAATAAGAAAACGCCTTGTTGGGTGTTTTGCCATTTATGGCAAAAAAAGAAAGCAATCTTATGACAAAACTCTCCATTACCGACTGGGCCGAGGAGGACCGCCCGCGCGAGAGGCTTGAGAGGCTTGGCCCCGAAGCCCTGAGCAACGCCGAGCTGCTCGCCATTCTTATAGGCAGCGGCACACCGCAGCAGAGTGCGGTAGACCTGATGAAAGTGGTGCTCGCCTCGTGCCACAACAACCTCAACACGCTCGGCAAGATGTCGATAAGCGAACTTGAGAGCTTCAAGGGCATAGGTCCGGCAAAGGCCATCACCATCCTCGCGGCGTGCGAGCTTGGCAAGCGCAGGGCAAGGGAGCGGGCGGAGGAGCGCGAGGATCTCGGCTCGGCGACGGCAATCTACAACTACATGCACCCACGTATGCAGGACTTGGACGTTGAGGAGTTCCACATCCTGCTGATGAACCAAAACTACAAACTGATAAAGTCGGTGCGCGTGAGCCACGGCGGCATAACAGAGACGGCTGTTGACATTCGCATCATAATGAGAGAGGCGATACTCAACAACGCCACCGTGCTCGCTGCCTGCCACAACCACCCCAGCGGCAACACGCGCCCGTCGCGACAGGACGACCAGCTCACCGAGCGCATACGCAAGGCATGCGACATCATGCGCATCTATTTCCTCGACCACGTAATCGTTACCGACGGAGCCTACTACAGCTACCGCGAGAAAGGCAGGCTGTAGAGCCTGCACTGCCACGCCGTGACACTCACACTGCCACGCCGTGATACCCGCAGTGCCACGCCGCAATACCCGCACTGCCACGCCGCGATACCCGCACTGCCACGCCGCAATACCCGCACTGCCACGCCGCGATACCCGCATTATCAAACTTTTGCGCCTTATTGCTTGCGTGTATCAGATTTTTTCCGTAAGTTTGCAACAAAGTTGTTTTCAATATGACACAAGAAGAAAAAGAGAAGACAGAGGAACGCATCGTTGACGTGCTGAAAACCGTCTATGACCCCGAAATACCCGTCAACATCTACGATCTGGGCATGATTTACAAGATAGACCTTGAGGACGACGGCACTCTGAACGTTGACATGACGTTCACCGCCCCATCGTGCCCCGCCGCCGACTTCATACTTGAGGACGTGCGCACAAAGCTCGAAAGCGTGGAGGGCGTGAAGGCCGCCAACGTGAACCTCGTGTTCGAGCCCGCCTGGGACCAGAGCATGATGTCGGAGGAGGCAAGAATAGAATTGGGATTTGAATAATGCGGAAAAACGTTTATTTTCTAAGCGATGCCCATCTGGGTTCGCTTGCCATACCCCACCGCCGTATGCAGGAGAGGCGGATAGTGCGCTTCCTCGACAGCATAAAGGACAAGGCGGAGGCGGTTTACTTGCTCGGCGACATGTTCGACTTCTGGTACGAGTACAAGTACGTCGTGCCGAAAGGCTTCACGCGCTTCCTCGGCAAGCTGTCGGAGCTTTCCGACATGGGCGTGGAGGTGCATTTCTTCACAGGCAACCACGACATCTGGACCTACGGCTACCTTGAGGAGGAGTGTGGCCTCATTGTACACCGCCAGCCCCTGACGACCGAAATCCACGGCAAGGAGTTCTACCTCGCCCACGGCGACGGCCTCGGCGACCCCAACGGCAAGTTCAAGCTGCTGCGCCGCATATTCCACAGCCATGTGTGCCAGCGGCTGTTCAGCGCATTGCACCCGCGCTGGGGCATGGCGTTCGGCCTCGACTGGGCAAAGCACAGCCGCATGAAGCGCGAAGACGGCAAGGAGCCGCCATACATGGGCGAGGACAAGGAATATCTCGTGCTGTGGACAAAGGAATACGAGAAGACCCATCCCGACATCGACTACTACATCTACGGACACCGCCACATAGAGCTTGACCTCAACCTGCCGCGCGTGGAGGGGCACACGGCACGCATGCTCATCCTCGGCGACTGGATAACGCAGTTCACCTACGCAGTGTTCGACGGCGAGCACCTTTTCCTCGAAGAGTATGTGGAGGGAGAAAGCAAACCGTAAGAAAGGGTAAAAAAGTAAAAAGGTAAAAAACTACAAACTATAAACTATACAACTCATAAACTATAAACTCAAGAACTATGTCTGAAACAACCGAACGGACCAACATTGAGTTGGAGCGGTCGAGCCTCGAAGAGATGCAGGAGGTGGAGCAAAGCTCGTCATTCGACCGCAAGCGAAGGATTATCGGAGCCATCTGCGGCCCCATTTGTGCTCTCCTCGTGTGGATAACTCCCATCGCCGCGCTTTCGCCCGAGGCCCACAAGCTGCTGGCGATAATGACGCTCGTGTGCCTGTGGTGGATTACCGAGCCAGTGCCAATTCCCGTAACCTCGCTCGTAGGCCCCACGCTCTGCGTCATCACTGGCGTGGTGAGCATGAAAGAGGCGTTCGCCGCTTTCGCCAACCCCACCATCTTCCTCTTCATGGGCGGCTTCATCATAGCCAAGGCAATGATGGTGAACGGCATCGACAAGCGCATAAGCTACGGCATAGTGTCGATGCGATGGGTGGGCGACAGTCCGCGAAAGATATTCTTCGCCATAGGCTTCGCCTGTATGCTCTGCTCCGGCTGGATAAGCAACACTGCCACCGCCGCCATGATGTTCCCCATAGCCCTCGGACTGCTTGAGGCCATACGCGAGATGATGGCGCACAAGGGCAAGAAGATAAACCTGAAGACCTACAAATATGCCACGGGCCTGATGCTGATGACTGCCTACGCCTGCTCCATCGGCGGCGTGCTCACGCCCATCGGCACCCCGCCGAACATCATCATGCTCGGCTTCCTCAACGAGATGTGCGACATCAACATCGGCTTCTTCCAGTGGATGATTTGGGGCTTTGTGGCAATGGTGGTGTATTTCATCATAGCCTACTTCGTGCTCAGCAAGATGTTCCCCGCCGACGTGAAGCACATCGACGGTGCCCACGAGTTCGTGGAGGAAAAGCGCAGGCAGCTCGGCAAGTGGACGCTCGCGCAAAAGAACACTATGGTGGGCTTCGTCATAGCCGTCATACTGTGGGTCCTGCCTGGCATCTTGAGCATAGTCCTCGGCAGCAATGCCCCGGCATTGAAGACCTACAACAAGCTCTTCCCCGAAGCCGTGGCGGCAATGGTCGGCGCGTTGGTGTTGTTTTTCCTGCCTGGCGGCAAGAAGGCCAACGGCAAGCCGCGCCCCGTCATCAGCTGGAAGCAGGCCGTGGAAGGCGTTGAGTGGGGCACGCTGCTGCTTTTCGGCGGCGGTCTGGCAATGGGCGGAATGATGTACTCCACCGGCCTTTCGCAGTGGATTGGCGACAACATCGTCACTTGGATGGGCGGCAACCCATCGCAGCTCGTCCTCATCGCCGTGTTCTGCGTGGTGTCGCTGCTCATGTCCGAGCTTACGTCCCACACCGCCGCCACCAACATGGTAGGTCCGCTCGCCATCGGAGCCGCCATTGCCGCAGGCTTCAGCCCCGTGCCCGTGGCGGTGGGCGTCGCCTTGTCGGCATCGCTCGGATTCA
>CAZTUD010000079.1:0-10942 GCA_964616945.1 uncultured Prevotella sp.
GTAGATTTTCTCCTCCACGCGCCCGTCGTCCTCAAGCATGAATGCGTCGTAGGGGTTGGCCACGATGAGCACGTTGAAGATGCGCCGCGTCATTATGTTCACGAACGTGGCATCTTTCAGTATGAATTTTGTCCACTCCTTGGGTATCTTGTTTGTCATTGCCTTTCACCTGTGTTTGATGCCACAAAGTTAAGAAAAGTCTGGCACATTTCGCAAGCCCGGCCAATCTTTTTTATTTTATGAACCATTGTGAACTTGCATGATATGTTTTTTTATCTTAACTTTGCAAAATAAAAACTGCACCGCATGAAAAAGCTCAAACTGCTTCCATACGTACTGGCGACGATGCTTGCCGGCTGCTCTTCGGGCGGGGGCGACGACCCCTCGCCCACCCCACTGCCGACTCCTCCGCCAAGCACGGACAAGCGCATTGAGGTGGCCATTGCCACGACAATGCAGGAGGCTGCGGGCAGGACGTTCGCGCAGGGCGACCAAGGCGGCCTTTACATGGCTTACGCCACGGGCGGCGACGCGGAGGCGGCGTTGAAAGCGTCGGGCAACTACATCGACAACCAGCCTTTCACGTACAACTCAGGCTGGACGACTGCAACTAAAGCCTTTTGGAAAGACAGCACGACCCGCGCCAACCTCTACTTTTACAGCCCCTACAACCCGTCGGCGGCAAACGCCACGGCAATGGCCTTCAGCGTCAAGGCCGACCAAAGCACGGATGCCGCCCACCGCGCCAGCGACCTCCTGACAGGCTCCGCCCTGAACGTCGCGCCAACACCGAATGCCGTCGCCATCGTCATGAGCCGCGCAATGAGCGTCATAAAGATTAGGCTTGAGGCGGGAAACGGCTTCACAGCCAGCGACTTGGCCAATGCCACCGTCAGCATAAACGGCACCATGACCACAGCCACCGTTGACCTTGCCTCGGCAACCATTACGCCCACTGGCCAGCCCACGACCATAACGCCACTGAAGACGACCGACGGCTACGAGGCATTCGTGGTGCCGCAAAACGTGGACGAAAGCGACATAATAACCGTAACCGTGGACGGCGACGACTACAATCTGAGACAAGCCATGAGCCTCGCGGCGGGAAGGACATACGAATGCACCGTGACGATGAGCAAGGCCAGCAGCGGCCTCAACGTAAGCATAACGCAATGGGGCGACGACGGAACCGACTACGGAGGCACGGCACAATGAAAAGGAAGGCTATTATGAAAACAACACATTATACATTTCTCGCGCTTGCCGCCCTGCTCGCCGCCTGTGCCAGCGAAAACACAGGGGTTGGCGACCAAGAGTTGGAGCGCATAAACCTTGCGGGCGACATCGGCCAAGCCGCCACGACCCGCGCTGGTGACAACGGCTTTGCCGACGGCGACGTGATTGGCGTTTACGTTGTGGATTACGACGGAGCCACGCCCGGCACACTGAAAACGAGCGGCAACCACGCCGACAACGTGAGGCACACGTTCGACAAGGCAAACAACAAGTGGACACCCGCCTACGACCTCTATTGGTACGACAACCACACGCACATCGACGTTTACGCCTATTATCCCTACGGCGAGCCGGGCGACGTGGGCAACTACCAGTTTGAGGTAGCGCGCGACCAAAGCAAGCCGACTGACAGCAACGGCATGGGCGGCTATGAGGCAAGCGACTTCCTGTGGGGCAAGGTCACCGACGTGGCACCCACCACCGCCACCATACGCCTGCCCATGAGCCACCGCATGGCGTGCGCACGTGTCAGCCTGACGCAAGGCAGCGGCTTCAACACTGGCGAGTGGGAGCAGACGGAGAAGAGCGTGCTGGCCGCCAACCTCGTGCGCAAGGCAAGCGTCAACATGGGCGACGGAAGCGTGAGTCCGACCGGCGGCGTGGAGCCGACGGCAACCATACCAATGAAGAATGGCGGCGAATGGCGGTTCATCGCCGTGCCGCAAACAATAAAGGGCGGCACCGCGCTGTTCTCGATAACCATTGGCGGGCAGGCGTTCAAGTTCTCGCGGCAGGACGACTTCAACTACGCGGCGGGCAAGATAAGCAACTTCACCATCCACGTTGACAAGCGTCTGCCCGAAGGCACCTACAGCCTGACCCTCGCGGGCGAAAGCATAACGCCTTGGGAAAACGACACCACAAGCCACGATGCCACCGCACGCGGCTACCTGATAATACGCTCGACTCCCGGCCATCTGAAAGACTCCATAGCTGCCGCAAACAAGGACTACACGAAAGTGAAAAGCCTGAAAGTGATTGGCGGCATCGACGGGGGCGACCTCATTTTCATGCGCCAGGACATGACCAGCCTGCAGGCCGTGAACCTGAAAAACGTAAGGATAAGATACCACAAGGACCAACCGGAGCTGATGGGACGCAACCCACAGTCGGAAGCAGACGAACTGCCAAACTCTGCCTTTGCCGAAGACATTATCCTGACGCACGTCATACTGCCCGACACACTGAAGAAGATTGGAAGCGCATTTGCTGATTGCACGTCGCTGACGGGCTCCACAATAATGCCCGAGGGAGTGACCGACATCGGGGCAAGCGCATTCCTTGACTGCCACAACCTCAACAACTTCCTGCCGCTGCCCTCCACCCTGAAAAGCATTGGCACGCAAGCTTTTCTGAGATGCAACGGCGTGAGCGGGCATCTCGTTTTGCCTGACCAGCTTGAGACAATAGGCGACTGGGCTTTCAAGGATTGCACGAGGCTTTACGGGGAGCTGAAACTGCCCGCATCGCTTAAATACATAGGCGGCGACGCTTTCAGGGATTGCTTGGGACTTACCGGCAACATCGTTATACCGCAAAACGTGTCAACCATCTATGGAGGGACATTCGCCAGCTGTGGCTTTGACGGCACGCTGACCTTGCACGACGGCATACTCTTTATTGGCGAAAGCGCATTTCAGGATGACAGCAAGCTAAAGGGAACCCTAACTCTGCCAAGCAGCCTCGCCGTCGTAAATGCTTACACATTCAGCGGCTGTGCGCAGATAGACAAACTGGTGTTGCCAAGAAGCATCGAGCATATCGGCGACGGGGCATTCGCCTGCTGCTACGGCCTGAAAAGCATAGTAAGCTACAACGACACGCCGCCCGAAATAAGCAGCACAGCCTTCGAAGGTATTGATAAGGACTCGACGGTCGTGTCAGTACCGCGCACGTCGGTAAACGCCTACAAGGAGGCCGACGGATGGAAAGACTTCAAGAACATAACAGCAATAGAAAAATGAAGCACACCACACCATATATTGTTTTGCTCGCCTTGGCATTGCTCGGTTCATGCTCAGGCGAGGACGGCGGGCAGGCTCCGTTGGATGCCAACCGCGTGCCGATGACGTTCCGCATAATTCATCCCGGCGAGACCCGCGCCACGGAGACGGCGTTTGAGACGGGCGACCGCATAGGGCTGTACGTGGCAAACGACTCGCTGCCGTTGGAGACGGGAGGCAACCTCGTGAACAACGAGCCGCTGACGCTGAACAACGGCACGTGGGCTGCCTCGCAAACACTCTATTGGAGCGACGGCACATTCAACGCCTACGCCTATTACCCTTACACAAGCAGTATTTCATCCATAGAAGAGCAGCCTTTCAGCGTCAGCACAAACCAAAGCACGCAAAAGACGACAACCGCCCTTGGAGGCTATGAGGCAAGCGACCTGCTGTATGCGTCGGCAACGGGGCTGCGGGCAAGCACTTCGCCAATAAGCCTCACGTTCAGGCACGTGTTGAGCCGCCTGAAGATACAGCTCATAAAGGGCGAGGACTATAAGGGCGACTTGCCGGCCAGCGCCGAGGTTTATGTCCACAACACCGTGGCTGACGCCACAATAAACCTTTCGACGGGAGTGGTTACGCGCAAGCCGGCAAGCCCCGCGAAAACGATACGGGCACGGAAGGAGGGCGACTTCACCTATTCGGCAATAATAGTGCCCCAGACCGTCGCCTACCGGATGCCGTTGGTGGAGGTCGTGGCCGACGGCGTGTCGTACATGTTTGAGAGCAAGTTCACGTTCAAGCCGGGTGTGCAACACCGCGCGAACCTCATCATCTCCGACAATCCCAACCAAATGAAAATAGAGATTGGGGGCGAAATAGTAAACCCATGAAACAAACCACAATCATACTTTCCGTAACGACGCTCATCCTTGCTGTCGTGGCGGCGGCGTTGTGGTTGCTGCCCGTCAAGGACAATGCCGAAGATTACAGCTACGGCACAAGCGAGGGGCTGCAACTGGCAAGGCAGGCCGACGGGAGCCTTGTGGTGAAGGACAGCGACGGCAACGCCGCCTTCCCAATACCTCTGCGCGGTTGCGTCATCGACAGCCGCTTCCGCGACGGGCGGCTGAGCTTCCGCGAAAAGGCCACAGGCAGGGAGGGATTTATCGACAGGCACGGCATGGTGACTTTCAACAACGACCAGGGCAATGCAAAATTCAAAATTTCTTTCCCTCTTGCTTCGCAAGAACAGAGACCTACGGTTCAAAATTCAAAATTAGTTGGCGAAGTCCAAAAGTCCAGAAGTATGGAAATCCAGTCAAATGGCAAGGCTGGCGAACTTCGTCAAGGTAATCATAAATCTCAAACCTCAAACCGCAAATCTCAAATCAAGAAGGTGAACCTTCGCACTCTTGCCCGCAGCAATCCGTTCTACGGCGAGGCGGCAAAAATATTGCAAGGAAAGCTCGACGAGAACGACGCAAAGCGGCGGCAAACGATACTGAACTACTGCGAGCATTTCCGCACCGCTTACACCACCAAGGACATCGACTTCCTGCGGCAGGTGTTCAGCGACAAGGCGTTGATAATAGTCGGCAACGTGGTGAGAACCACGCCAAAGGACGGCGGCGTAAACGGCAACCGCCGCGTGACCTACGCCCTGCACACCAAGAAAGACTATCTCGAAAGGCTCGCAAAAGTGTTCAAAGCCAACAGCCGCATTGACGTGCGCTTCTCCGACTTCCGCATAATGCGCCACCCCACGCGCGACGGCATCTACGGCGTTACGTTGCGGCAACGCTACAAAAGCAACCGATATGAGGACGACGGTTGGCTGTTCCTGCTGTGGGATTTCCGCAACCCGTCGATGCCCGTAATCCACGTCCGCACGTGGCAGCCCGCGAAAACGGTCGGCGGCGAGGACGAAGTGATAAACATGAGCGATTTCAACTTGGAATAAAAATGACACGAAAGACACGAATAATAATGTTGGCAATATTCTTGCTGCCATTCATCTCCGCATCGGCAACCGTCAGCGGAGACGGCTTTACAGTTGCCTCATTCAAGCCTCTCGGCAACGACGTTACGGCGTTCATTTCGCCCGTGCGCGACCTCAACGGAGAGGCTTGCGCCCTGATAAAGGTCGTGGCTCCACACGAGTTCGCATTCTCCACGCCGCTCGGCATTGTGCGGCGCGAGGACAAGACTGGCGAAATTTGGCTTTACGTGCCAAAGGGCACGAAGACTATTACCATAAAGCACCCGCTGTGGGGCGTGCTGCGCGACTACCGATTTGGAATAAAGCTCGAAAGCCACAACACCTACGAGCTTCGCCTTGACTTTCCCCAACAACAAGAAATCGCCACTCACGACACAATAGTAATGACGAAGACCATAACCGACACCATAAGGGTTGAGACACGCCGACAGCCCGTGCCATTGGCCATAAACCTGCTCGCCAACGCCGCCTTCCACGAGAATGGCCCGTCGTGGGGCTTCATGGCAATGATGCTTTGGCAGCACGGCTTCTACGTCCATGCGTCAAGCGACCTCCGCTCCACAGGCGGCACGCGGCTCAACTGCGACAAGAGCGGCAACGTAGGCGGAACAATGCCTTATTACACGGGAAAGACAAGCCACTCAAACTTCACCGTAACCGCAGGCGCGGCCCACAGGCTGACCAGAAGCCTCGCGCTGTTCGAAGGACTGGGCTATGGACGCACGGCCACGGCATGGCAACTGGCCGAAAGCGAGGGCGGAGGCTACGCCCTCAACGACGGCTTGACGCACAAGGGCGTGAGCGGCGAGGCGGGATTGCTCTTTTCATACAAACGGCTCTGCGTCTCGGTCTCCGTCATAACCATTGCCGGAAAACAGTGGCAAGGATGCGTGGGAATTGGAATTAAACTTGGAAAACAATGAGAAAAACATACATTTGGATGGCGGCGTTTCTCATGCTCGCCTCATGCGGCAGCGAAAGCCCCGAAAACATCGAGCCAACACTGCGAACACTGGAAGCAGCCAACATAACGCGCACCTCGGCGACGCTGCAAGGCTCAATAAGCTTGCAAGGCTCAACAGCCATGCCTTCGCTGTCGTTCCTCTATGGCAGCGGCGACCTGTCGTCCAAACTGACAGCCTCCGAAGCGGATAATGGAATTTTCACGGCAAGCCTCGAAGGACTGACGGCTGGGACAACCTACCAATACCAGTTCGTGGCCGACAACGGGCGGACCACAATCCACGCCAACACCGTGACGTTCACCACCCAGCCCAACAATCCGCCTACCATCGACAGCGCAGCCGTACTGAGCAGAAGCCCCGTGAGCGCAATAATCGGCTTCCGCATTCCCGACACGGGCGGAGGCACGCTCACCGACGTGGGATGCTACGTGGCAATTGGCAACGCCACGACCTTGGCTGACGCAGACATAAGGAAAATCAATGCCGACGACAAACCAACGGCCACGGGGCAATGGCGGACAACAATAACGAGGCTCGCGGCAAACTCCACTTACACCGTCTTCCCATACGCGGCAACGGAGGTGGGCGAGACCGTCGGCACGGGGCTGCGGCTCACCACAAGCAATGCCATCGTCGTGGCGGAGGGCGGCGACTTCGCCCTTATGATGAAAGGACAATCGGCCGACAGCATCAACGTGGCAGGACCATTGAACGGCGACGACATAAGGTGCCTGAGAAGCCTCAACCCGACGAGCGTCAACATGGCGGGGGCGCACATCGTGGACGGTGGCGGGCCCTACACGGAGTCGTTCTTCACCGAGAACAACGTCGTAGGCCACCAGTTCTTCGCAGGATGCACAAGACTCACGAGCGTAACGCTGCCCGACGACGCCACGACCATTGCCAAAGACGCTTTCCAGGACTGCACGTCGTTGACGGAAATCACCATCCCCGCATCGGCGGCAGAAGTTGAGCCGTCGGGCAACTGCCCTGCTTTGGCCGACATCAAGGTTTCGGCTGCCAACATTCATTTCAAGAGCGTTGACGGCGTGCTCGTGAACGCCGACATCACTAACATTGTGTGGTTTCCGATGGGAAAGACTGGCCGCTACACGCTTCCCGCCACAATCACGTCGATTGGCAATTACGCTTTCAGCCAATGCAGCGTAACAAGTTTCACATTGCCCGACAACATAACCAGCATGGGGCAGGCCGTGTTTTACGAAAGTAAGGTTGAGAGCGTAAGGCTGCCAGCCAAGCTCCAGACCGTGCCGACCGCCACATTCCAAAGTTGCACCAAGCTCCGCACCGTCCACATTGGCAAGGGCACGCAGCTTATCTCCAACCGCGTCTTCGACGGCTGTCCAATAACCGACCTGTATGTTGAAGCCGAAGAGCCGCCCGCGTGTGCCACTGACGCTTTCACCACCACGGGCAACGACTTCACGCAAACCTGCACGCTGCACGTGCCCGCTGGCTCGGCAAAATACTACAAGGCAAGCTCCTCGTGGCAGATATTCGCCAATATCACCGAACTATAAACTATAAACTCACAACTATAAACTCACCATGACCACACCAGAGATAGAAGAACTAAAGCATCTTGTGGAAGTTAAATACGGCAAAGCCATAAACACCACTACTGACTTTGAGGAGTTTTCATTCTTCCTGTACAAGGAATGCGACAAGAAAATATCAGCCTCAACGCTCAAACGCCTTTGGGGATACGTCAACGACGAACACAAGCCAAGGATTGGAACTCTCGACACGTTGGCCGACTACGTGGGGCACAACGACTTCGCGACATTCAAGAAGTGGCTCAAGACAAGCGTGCGCTACAACTCGTCGTTCTTCGAAGCCGAGCAAATTCTGAGCAGCAAGCTCGACGTTGGGCGTGAGGTGAACATTGGGTGGAGTCCCAATCGCCTGGTCCGCCTGCGCTACCTTGGGGACAATTGGTACAAAGTGGCGAAGTCGCAAAACAGCAAGCTCAAGGCGGGCGACAAGTTCACGTCGGGGTGTTTCATCTTGGGGCAGCCGCTCATCCTGCCTTTTGTGGAAAGGAAAGGAGCGCAAACTCCGCCATTCGTGGCGGGACGCAATGGAGGGCTGACGGTTCTGGAGTTAAGTGCTAAAAAATAGAAGTTAAGACGATGGCGGAACACAATAATCAAGAATCTCTAATTTCTTCTGGTTTCACAGAGGACATAGATGCCGAGGTGAGTGGCAACATGCCCTTTGACAGGCAGTTTCACGACATCCGCGAGATTTACGTTTCCGAGCATGGCCACACACGCCT
The DNA here is from genome assembly GCA_964616945.1 of uncultured Prevotella sp. Classification (GTDB taxonomy): domain Bacteria; phylum Bacteroidota; class Bacteroidia; order Bacteroidales; family Bacteroidaceae; genus Prevotella. The sequence goes on from CAZTUD010000079.1 coordinate 8,512, forward strand.
CCTCTACGCCACGCGCTATGGCAAACGGTATGCGCTGAAATGCCTGAAGACGGAATTTCTTTACGCCCCGCTTTACAGGCAAATCCTCACAAAGGAGTTTGAGATTGGGCTGCAACTGGAGCATCCGAACATTTGCCGCACCGTGGGCATGGAGAACGTGGAAGGCTACGGCCCGGCAATTATAATGGAATACATAGACGGGCTAACGCTGCAACAGCTCATGGACAACCACCAACTGACAAAGCCTTTGGCTTGGGCCGTCCTCCGCCAGCTCATGGACGCACTGGCCTACATGCACAGCAAGGAAATCTACCATCGCGACCTGAAACCGCAGAACATAATGCTGACCCACCGCAACCACGACCTGCGGCTCATCGACTTCAGCCTGTCAGACAGCGAGGCCTTTAGTGCGTTGAAGTCGCCCGCAGGAACTATGGGATACATTGCGCCCGAACAGCTGAAGCACGGAGCCGTGGCCAATGCCAGTGCCGACATCTTCTCGCTTGGCAAAGTGGTGGAAGACATGGCCGAGGCTATAGGAGACCGTCGCCTGATGCGCCTCGGCAAGACTTGTGCCAACCCTAACCCCGCAAAACGGCCAGCAAGCATCAATGAGGTCAAGAAAGCCATCAGCGACGGCAGGCTGAGCCCCGTCGTGTCGGCTCTGCTCATAGCCTGCGCCCTGCTCGCCCTCATAATAGTTGCGGGACTGCAAAGACGGACGGAGGCAACGTCAAAGCCAGCCGCCACATACCAAACCATTTACAACGACAGCAACGAGGTTGTGGACCACAGCCAATGGCGTTGAGCAAATTTATTTGAAAAGCCAAATATAAAAGATGTACAGGATTGGGTGAAATGTCGTGGATTTTACGTAACTTTGCAAGTGGAACATAAAGACACGCGCCATGAAATACCCCATCGGCATACAAACATTCCAACAGATTCGCGACAGCGGTTATGTTTACGTTGACAAGACCGACCTCGTTTACAAGCTTGTCACAAGAGGGAAAATCTATTTCCTCTCCCGCCCGCGCCGTTTCGGCAAGTCGCTTCTCGTGTCCACCCTTAAAAGCTACTTCGAGGGGAAAAAGGAATTGTTCAAAGGGCTGAAGATTGACAAGTTGGAGACCGAATGGAAGCAATACCCCATATTCCACATTGACTTCAACGGCTACGACTTCCTTAACGTCGACAACCTGTTGGAGATAATCAGCGGATACATAAGAGGATGGGAGGCACTATGGGGCAAAGACCCGTTCCACGATGCCCTCGGCGACCGTTTCGCATACGTCTTGCACCAAGCACACGAGCAGACGGGACGGGGATGCGTAGTGCTGGTTGACGAATACGACAAGCCGCTGCTCGACGTGATGGACACTGGCGCAATGGTACACAATGACGAGAAAGACAGCCTGCTTGAGGAATACAACAGGAATGTGCTGAAAGGCTTTTATTCTGTGTTCAAGAAAGCCGACGCCGATTTGCAGTTCGTGTTCCTCACGGGCGTAACGAAGTTCTCGCAGATAACCGTGTTCAGCGGCTTCAACCAGCCCGACGACATCAGCATGGCGGCACAATACGAGGCGTTGTGCGGAATAACGAAGGCTGAGGTTGAGGAATATTTCCACGAGCCTATACAGCAGATGGCGATAAAGTCTAAACGCCCGGTTGACGAAATGATAATCGAATTGCAAAGACAATACGACGGCTACCACTTCAGCGACAACATGCTCGACATTTTCAACCCCTTCAGCCTGCTCAACGCCTTCAGCAAACTAAAGTTGCAGGACTACTGGTTCCGCACGGGCACGCCTACCTACCTTGTCAGGCTTCTCAACAAATCGCAGGAGAACCTCAACGAGTTGACGGGCAAGTATTACGACGAGAGCCAATTCGTGGATTACAGGGCAAACGTCGAGAAGCCCCTGCCAATGATTTATCAAAGCGGCTACCTCACGATAAAAGACTATGAGCCTGACGACAACACTTATCTTCTCGACTTTCCCAACAACGAAGTGAAGCGGGGATTTGTCACGATGGTCTCCGCCAATTACCTGAAATCAGGGGAAGACCCATTGTCGTGGACCATAGCCACGCAGCGGTCCCTCAAGAAAGGCGACCTCGGCAAGTTCCGCGACCTGCTCACCTCTTTCCTCGCATCCATCCCCTACTCCGCACGCCGCCATGAGAACGAGCGCGAAAAGGAACGCTACTTCCAGTACACCATCTACCTGCTGATGCGAATGGTGAGCTGCTATACCGTCTATCACGAGAAGGAGACAAGCCAGGGCAGGGCAGACTGCGTGGTGGAGACTCCCAACTTCATCTACATTTTTGAATACAAGCTCGACCGCCCCGCCACCGAGGCCTTGGCGCAGATAGAGGAGAAAGGCTACGCAAAGGAATATGCCGACGACAAGCGCAAGCT
>CAZTUD010000080.1:0-10939 GCA_964616945.1 uncultured Prevotella sp.
TTCCTAAGTCGATTCCAATAATCTTTCCCATAGTTGTATCTGTTTTTATTTATTATTCGTAATGTTGCATGAGCATAAAACTCGCCGAATAACAAACAAAGGTTGTGCCAAGCAGATGGCTGCTGACAGCATGACTGACACAATGTCATGTTTTTGCCTTCCTTTTCCTGCTGCTGCCAGTCTCCACTGCATCCAAGGCATCGAGCATGGTCTCTTGCTTCGCCTGCATGTAGTGCGCCACGGTGAAAGGCTCGTCTGCCATGCGGTCGAGCATTTTCTCCTTGGCTACATACTTCATGCGGAAGTCCTTATAGCGTTCGTCGAGTAGTGTCAGCCCGCGCTTGTTGCCTTGCTTCACCATCTTTGTCCTCTCAAGCACGTCGGGAATTTGCTCTTTCAGTGCCGCCGCGAAGTAGTCGGCACTGCGCCTCACACGTAGCAGAAACGCGTCTGAATGAAGCGTTTCGGGGCGAGACTGCCTTATTATGTTCTGCCACTTGTAGGCAATGTCGATGACCTTTAGCTTGACGCTTTCCAACACCTTGTGCTGATAGTTGGTGAGCTTGGGATAGGCATGGAAAAACTCCACGAGCGTGCGGTGGAGAAGCTGCTCTGAGGCGTAGAGGGCGTTGAAGTTGAACATGTCGAGTAGCTGCTCCTTGTAGTACGCCTCCTTCAGTTCGGGCAATTTCCTAATGCTTTCCTCCGCCGCCTGTTGCTGGTGTGAGATATAGTCTGCCACGCGCTGGTCGTTGATTATGCTGCTGGTGCCTATCCTTGAGGCGAGCACCAGTCCCTCGAGGCTCTTGCAGCGGCTCAACGCCACATACACCTGCCCGGAGGCAAAGGAGAAGCCCGCGTCGATGATGGCATGCTCGAAAGTCAGGCCTTGGCTCTTGTGTATGGTGATGGCCCACGCCAGGCGCAGCGGGTATTGCTTGAACGTGCCTTCCACATGCGGCTCGATGGTTTTGCTTGTCGGGTTTATCTCATATTTGGTGTTCTCCCATATGTCTGGCTCCACCTTTATTGGCTCGCTGTCGCCCTGACATTTCACCTGGATGGTCTTCTCGTCGATGGCGACCACATGGCCTATGCGCCCGTTATAATATTGGTGCTTTCCCGAGGCATCATTCTTTATGAACATCACCTGCGCGCCTTTCTTCAGCTGCAGGGTGTCCTCGGCAGGGTAGCTGCTTTCGGGAAAGTCGCCCTCCACCTTTGCCTTGAAGCTGTAGCGGCGGCCGGGCAATTTCAGCAGCTCCGTCTCGTTGTAGCTGTCGGCCATGCGGTTGTGCGTCGTCAGCCTTATGTAGCCATCCTCCGGCTTGGGCATGAACGCCGGGTTGCAGCGGGCGTTGAGGCGGTTGAGGTCGTCGGCTGTGGGCTTCCCGTCGCGCACATGGTTGAGGATGCTGATGAAGCCCTCGTCTTGCTGGCGGTAAACATGCGTCAGCTGGATGGTTACGTAGTCAACCTGCCTGAGCGCCTTGCTGCCGAAGAAATATGGCGTGTCGTAGTATCGCGAGAGCACTTGTTCGTCCTGCGCTCTCACTACGGGCGTGAGCTGCTGCAAGTCGCCTATCATGAGCAGCTGCACCCCGCCAAACGGCTGCGTGGGGTCGCGGAAGCGGCGCAACACCGAGTCCACGGCATCGAGCAAGTCGGCGCGAACCATTGAAATCTCGTCGATGACCACCATGTCGAGTGAGGCTATGATGCGGCGTTTCGACTTGCCGAAATCGAAGCGGTCGCGTATGGTGGCCCCTGGCACGTAGGGCGTGAACGGCAGCTGGAAAAAAGAGTGCATCGTTACGCCTCCTGCGTTGATTGCCGCCACGCCCGTCGGCGCGACAACAATCATGCGCTTCGACGAATGCTCCTTTACCGTTTTCAGGAACGTGGTCTTGCCAGTGCCCGCCTTGCCAGTAAGGAAGATGCTCGTGCCAGTATGCTCAACGAAGTCCCATGCCAATCTCAGTTCATTGTTCTTTTCCATCAACCCTGCAAAAATATTTTATGCAAAATTAGAAAAAAGTTTTGGCAACTTGCCATTTAAAGGGATTATTGTTGTAACTTAGCGACAACAAACTTTGCAACACTGCCCATGACCACTGCCGACTATCTTCAAACCCAGCCCCTGCTGCGCATTGCCGTGACACTGGTGTTGGGCATTGTGGCTGGCGACAGCCTGGCACATGAGGTGGAGGCGTGGCTGTGGCTTGCGGCATCAGCTGTCTCGCTTCTGTTGCTTTTCGTCGTTGGCAGGCACAGACCCTGCGCGCAGTCGGCGTTGGTGCTGATGGCGACGTTTTTCGTTGGCGCGGCATTGGCGGCCCATGCCGACCACCGGCTGGAATTCCCGTTTAGCGAAGACGAACCAGTGCATTATGAGGCCGTAATAGCCGACGAGCCGAAGGTAAGGGGCAAGACACTGCAATGCGACCTCTTGCTCACGTCTGTCGGCGGGAAGATGCTGGCACGGCCTTTCGGTGTCAAGGCGGCTATATTGCGCGACACCGCCACTGGCGACTGGCAGCGGCTGCATGTGGGCAACGGCATTGAGGCATGGTCGGTGATGCAGCCATTGGAGAATTACCAGAGGGGCGGCAATTTCGACTATGTGAGATGGTTGCGGGTGCGTGGCTTCAGGGCGCAGACATTTGTCTTCTACACCGACTGGCTCACCCGAAGCGTGTCCTTGCGACAGTTGCCGCGCCTCGACCGGATGCGCGTAAGGGCGTTGCGGATGAGGCGCAAGCTCGTGGACAAGATTGCCGGGCAGATAGGCGCAGTGGGCGCGGAGCGGGACGACAGCCAGCAACAGGCCGTGATAGCCGCGATGGTGCTTGGCGACAAGCATGACCTGAGCCGCGAGACACGGGATGCCTACTCGGTATCGGGAGCCTCGCACGTGCTTGCGTTGTCAGGCCTTCACCTCGGCATCATCTATGCCATGCTGACGTTGCTGTTCGGTCGCTGGCGCCGCGTGTGGCTCAGCCAGGCCCTGGTGCTTGTGGCGGTTTGGGCATACGTGTTGCTTGTCGGCATGGGGGCAAGCGTGATGCGTGCGGCGGTCATGCTGACCATATATTCACTTTGCCTTGTGGCGCGGCGCAACAAGGCTCAGGTCAACACGCTGGCGTTTGCGGCGATGTGCCTGCTCGTGGCCAACCCGCTGTGTTTGTGGGACGTGGGCTTCCAGATGTCGTTCATGGCAGTGCTGGCAATAGTGATTTACTATCGTCCGCTGTACCGTCTGCTGCCGTTGCGCCACTGGGTGGCAAAATGGGCATGGGGCATGGCTGTGGTGTCGTTCACGGCGCAGATAGGCACGGCCCCTCTTGTGGCTTACTATTTCGGCCGCTTCTCATGCTATTTCCTTGCCACCAATTTCATCGTGGTGCCTACGGCGACAGCCATTATCTATGGCGCGGTGGCTCTTCTGCTGTCGCCATTCCCTTGGCTTGACTCTCTTCTGGCGCGTTGCCTTGCCGCAGTTGCGGGATGGCTCAATGGCGCACTTGAGTGGATGGCGAGATTGCCGGGAGCGTGCATCGACAACATCCACATAAACACGCTACAGCTCTTTCTCGTCTATGTTGTCATCGCCAGTATCACCGTTACCGTGGCATATATCGGCAAGGTGAACAGCATGGAGAAGCTCGACGCTGCCAAGTGAGCACGACTTGCCATCCGGCGTTAAGCAACGCCGACAATACGCCAGCCTCGTGCCGCAGCTATAATGCGTGGCAATTGTCACGCAATTCAGTGGCAATTGCCACGCATATCAGTGACAACTGTCACGCAATTCAGCGACAACTGTCACGCATTATAATTGCGCCGTAATCTGGAGGAGAACATGACCTTTGCAAAAGAAGAAGGCAAAGGCATTTTTTACGTGGAATAATTTTGTGGTATAAAAAAATAGTCCTAACTTTGCACCCCGATAATCGGAGGGCATCTATGGAAAAGGTGCTGGATAAGATTCGGCGCACGGCGCAAAGTCTTGTCCGGCACTATTTTTTATGGCAACCTCTGATGTGGACAAATGTAATCATAAAGCTCAAAGCTCAAAGGATTATGAAAGACAACAGAGACGCATTGGACTACGGGGAGATGCGCGTGCCGCGCCTTTTCCGCAAATTGTTTTTCCCGACGCTGCTCGGTCTTGTGTCGTCGGTGCTGCTCAACCTTGCCGACGGCATATTCGTGGGGCGTGGCGTGGGTAGCGACGCCTTGGCGGCAATCAACATTGCCGCCCCCGTGTTTCAAATTGCCACGGGCATAGCCCTGATGTTCGGCAGCGGCGTGAGCGTGGTGGCGGCGGTGCACTTGAGCAAGGGCAACCGCAAGGCCGCCAACATAAACGTGACGCAGGCGTTCACCGTGGGCTTGCTGCTCATGGCGGTGGCCTTGACCGCGATAAACGTGTTTCCACGCCAGACATCCGCGCTCTTCGGCGGCAGCGACCTGCTCTACCCTATGGTGCACCAGTATCTTGTGGGCGTGAGCCCGTGCCTGCTGTTCATGGTGGTCAACATGGTGGGGCTGTTCGCCATACGGCTCGACGGCTCGCCCAACTACGCGATGGCGGTGAACGCCACGGCTGCGGGGCTGAACATCGTGCTCGACTACGTGTTCGTGTTCCCCCTCCACTGGGGCGTGTTCGGCGCGGCGGTGGCCACGTCAATCTCTGCCGGCGTGGGAACGCTCATGGTGGCCTACTATTTCGTAAGGCTAAGCCACCAGCTAAGGCTCTACAAGCCCAAGTTCTCGGGCACCGCCATCAGCCTCACCCTGCGCAACTGCGGCTATATGCTCCGTCTCGGCCTGCCCACGTTCATTGCCGAGACAGCGATAAGTTGCATGATGATAACTGGCAACTACGTGTTCATGCGCTACCTGCACGAAGACGGCGTGGCGGCATACTCGGTGGCGTGCTACCTCTTCCCGATGATTTTCATGTTCGGCAACGCCATAGCTCAGTCGTCGCTGCCAATAGTGAGCTACAACTATGGATTGGGCAAGACGGGGCGCATACGCGAGACGCTGCGCCTGTCGGTAGGGTTGGCCTGCGGTCTGGGGCTTGCCATGTCGGTGGCGGGCTATCTGCTTGCCCCGCAGATAGTTGACCTTTTCATCGACTCTTCGTCGCCCGCCAACGCCATTGGCGAAAGGGGCATACCACTTTTCCTGCTCACGTGCCTGCCATTCACGCTCAACGTGGTGCTCATAGGCTACTTGCAAAGCTTGGAGCGATACAAACCAGCCACTGTCTTCATGCTCATGCGCGGCTTCATAGTCATCATTCCGTGCTTCGTGCTCATGCCCATGACGTTTGGCATCACGGGGCTGTGGCTTGCCGAGCCGCTGTCGGAGACCATTACGCTGGTGCCGCTTGTGGCTTACATAACGCTGGCAAGCAGGCACCATGCGCAATGAAATAGGCCTATTTTCTAATCAGAATGTATGAGGTCAAAGGCTTCAGGCTGCCTTTCAACACGCCTTTGCTCACTTTGAACGTGGTGCCGTAAACCTTGTCGCGATAGGTGCCGTTGGCAAGCGTCGTGGCAAGGCTCACCGTCTGCGGCTCCTTGGAGAAGTTGATGACGGCCGCGCCTTTCCTGCCACGCACCACTTCCACCACCTTGTCGTCGTTGCCATAGACAAGCTTCTCGGGCTGGCCGTCCATATGGTGGCGGAAATTGTTCACTGCCACCACTTCGGGATGCGTGTAAGCGTCGTTGCCTTTCTTGCCAACGATGTTGTTGCCCCAGATGTTGCTGGGCGAGCTGCCGTCGGGACGGTCGTAGAAAAGCGGCGTGCCGTATTGGCGGGCAGTGATGAACACCCATCCCATGCGTATCTCGTCGTTGGTGAAAGACGCTGACTCGTTGTTGTTGCAATAGGTGTCGTGGCTCTCCACCCACGTTACGAGCTGCGACGGCTTGGCAGGATGGCAGTAGTTCTGTATCTCGTCCTTCTTCCACGGGTTGCCTTTCATGGCGTCGCGCAGGCACCATCCCAGCGAACTTGCGCACACTGCGCCAATCATGTCGGCATACTCCGTTTCCTTCACGTTCTTGTCCTGCAGCACCTCTCCGTATTCGTAGATGCTGTCTAAGGGCAAGGCCAGCCTCAACCCTTTCACATCTTTTTTGCCAGTAACGATGAGCCAAAAGTCATTTTCTTTCGACTTGGGGTCGAGAGGGTCGCTTGGCAAGCCAATGTGCTTCGCAGTGTCGTAGCGGAAGCCGCGCACGCCACAGGCGATGAGGTCGTTGATGTAGGAGAGGAAGTAGTGCTGGTAGTCGGGATTTTCTGTGTTCACGTCAGGCAGTCCGCCCATCTGTCCTGTGGTGCACTGCAGACGGTCGTTGTAGTCGGTAATCTCCGTGAAGCCATTGGCATGATAGAGGTTTTCGTGTCCGCCAACGGCAGCATCGAGGGCATCCTCCACCTGGCAGTCGTTGATGGAAGTGTGGTTTGGCACAACGTCCACAATGATGCGGACGTTATACTTCTTCGCCTCGTCGCAGAGTGCCTTGAGGTCGTCGCGCGTGCCGAGCATGTAGTTGCCAATCTTCTGGTCGGTAGGCTGATAGACATAATACCACCGCCCGTGGCCGAAGATGTTGTTGCCGCCACCCTTGTCGCGGCTCACCTCAGTAACGCAATGCTGCGCCGGCGAAGTCTGAATGATGTTGAAACCTGCGTCGGCAATGCTCTTTAGGTTTTCGCGGATGGTGTTGAACGACCAGCACCAGGCGTGGAAGATGATGTTGTCGGTGGTTTGCTGTGCGGTCTTCACCGCCTTAGCCGCCTTTGGAGCGGCAACTGTGGCCTGCAGGCTCAGGAATGCGATACAGGCGAGAAAAAACAATCGTTTCATGTTGTGGATATTTTGTTTGTAGAATGTGTCATCATTAGTCCGAAGAAAGTGAGTGCGCCGTTGAGCATGAGCAGCTCGTAGCCGAAGACGTAGCCCGTGGCAGCACGCACGCCATAGTCAAGGGCAAGGCAGACGATGGGCGAGGCGACGCAGATGCAGGGCACGAGGCGGTCGTTGACGCTGCGCTTAGTGAAAAGACCGAATGCGAACAGGCCGAGGAGCGGCCCGTAGGTGTAGGAGCAGAGAATGTAGATGGCGTCGATGACGCTCGTTGAGTTCAATGCCTTGAAAGCGAGTATGAAGCCCACGAAGACCACCGCCACGCCTACGTGCGCCCACTTACGCAACCGCTCGTCATCATCCCGTCCCACTATGTCAACGCAGAAGCTCGTGGTGAGGGCGGTGAGGGCGGAGTCGGCAGAGGAGAAGGCCGCAGCCACCACGCCTATAGTGAAAAGCACGGTGACCGTGGTGCCGAGCCGGCCTGTGGCGGCGAACATGGGCAGCAGGTCGTCGCCTTGTGCGGGCAAGGCTACGCCAGTCTTGGCGGCGAGCATGGTGAGCAGGATGCCGAGGGCAAGGAAGAGGAGGTTGGCGGGCACAAAGGCGAAGCCGTAGGTGCAAACGTCCTTTTGCGCGTCGCGAAGGCTCTTGCACGTGAGGTTCTTCTGCATCATGTCCTGGTCAAGCCCTGTCATCACTATCGCCACGAACGCCCCGCTGAGAAACTGCTTCCAAAAGTTTTGGCGCGACATCCAATCGTCGAAAACAAAAATGCGGCTCTTGGGGTCGTGGGCAATGGCCGACACCGCCTCGCCCACGCTCATGCCGAGGGCGTTGATGACGTTGATTATTATCAGCACCAGCGCGGCAAACATGCACGCCGTCTGGAAAGTGTCAGTCCAGACCAATGTCTTTATGCCTCCGCGCCGAGTGTAAAGCCAAATGAGCAGCACCATGCCCACCACAGTAATAGGGAATGGCACGCCGATGCCGTCGAGGACGAACTTTTGCAAGATGATGCAAACAACGTAGAAGCGCACCGCCGCCCCCGTCATTTTCGACAACAGGAAAAACGACGCGCCTGTCTTGTATGACCTGCGGCCAAGCCTCTCTTTAAGGTAACTGTAAATGGTGGTGAGGCGCAGACGATAATAGACGGGCAGCAGTATGAACGCTATGGCAAAGTAGCCTACGATGAAGCCGAGGCACATTTGCAGATACGTCATGCCCGTGCCAAGCACCATGCCCGGCACGGAGACGAACGTTATGCCCGAGATGCTTGCCCCCACCATGCCAAACGCCACCATGTACCACGGCGACCTGCGGTTGCCGCGGTAGAAAGTGTCGTTGTCGCTGCGCCGTGCCGTGAGGCGGCTCAATAGTAGCAGGGCGGCAAAATAAACAAGTATGGTTATTACAATAATCACCAGATGTGTGCGCGCTTGCTCTTGGGTACGAACATCTTGTCGCCCCTCTTCACCTTGAATGCCGTGTACCAGGCATCAATCATCGGCAGGGCGGCGTTGACGCGGGCGTAGTTGGGCGAATGCACGTCCACGGTGAGCAAATATTTCACGTACTCGTCGGTGGCATTGCTTGCCCAAACACGCGCCCAGGCGAGGAAGAAACGCTGCTCGGGCGTGAAGCCGTCCTTGATTTGAGATTTGAGGATTGAGGATTGAGATTTGAGGGTGTTCTGCAAGGCGCGGAAAGCTATGTTCAGGCCGCCGTTGTCGCCAATGTTCTCGCCGAGCGTCTGCTTGCCGTTGACCTTCACGCCGGGCAGCACCTCGAACTGCGAGAACCAGTCTTCAAGAACCTTCGTGCGAGCGTCGAAGTTTTTCTTGTCCTCGGCCGTCCACCAGTTCTTTTGGTTGCCGTATTTGTCGAACTGCGAACCCTGGTCGTCGAAGCCGTGGCTCATTTCGTGGCCAATGACTCCGCCAATCGCGCCGTAGTTTGCCGCATCGTCGGCTGTCGGGTCGAAGAACGGCGGCTGCAGTATGGCTGCTGGGAAGCAAATCTCGTTGGTCGTGGGGTTGTAGTAGGCGTTGATAGTCTGCGGCGTCATGCCCCACTCAGTCTTGTCCACCTTCTTGTTCACCTTGCGGGCTATGTAATCGTCGGTGGCCCAACGCGCTATGCGACCGAGGTTTGCATAAAGCGAGAGGCTGTCGTCAACCTGCAGGCCGCTATAGTCCTTCCACTTGTCAGGGTAACCAATCTTTATGATGAAGTTGGCGAGCTTGTCCTTTGCCTGCGCCTTTGTCTCGGCTCCCATCCATGTGGCTTCGTCAATGCGTTGGCCGAGTGCTGTCTGCAAGTTGTGGACGAGGTCGAGCATGCGCTTCTTGCTCGACTCGGGGAAATATTTCTCAACGTAAAGCTTTCCGATGGCTTCGCCAAGGGTGCCGCTCACGAGGCTCACGGCACGCTTCCAGCGCGGGCGATCTTGCTTTACGCCCGTCAGCACGCTGCTGAAGTCGAAAGCCACCTTGCGGAAGTCGTCGCTGAGTTGGCTCGATGCACCGCTGATGACCTTTATCTCGGCATACGCCTTGAGGTCGTCGAGCGTAGTCTCGGCAAGTATCTTCTCAACCTCGTGGATTGGCTCAGGCTGCCCAACGTCAACATATTGGAAAGCCGGGAAACCGCTCGCGAGGAATACGTTGCCCCAGTCAATGCCGGGGAACTCGGCCACGAGCTGGTTGTAGGTCATCTTGTGGTAGTTGGCATCGATGTCGCGCAGTTTCACGCGGTCGTATGAGACCTTGGCTATCCGCGTCTCGATGCTCAAGACGGCCTGCATCTTCTTCTCCGCCGTTGCCTCGTCGCTGCCCGTCATCACAAACAGCTTTTTGAGGTAATCCTTGTAGGCGGCCAGCACTTTCTTGTTCTGCTCGTTGTCAGAAAGATAATAGTCGCGCGTGCCGAGGCCAAGTCCGCCCTGACCCACGCTGACGATGTTCCACTCGGCATCCTTTTGGTCGGCTCCCGCCCCGATGCCGAACATCATTGTCGATTCGCCCTCGCGGTCGAGCTGCGCCGTAACGAGCTGGTATTCACGGCGGTCCTTGATGGCGGCAATTTTTGCGAGCGTCGGCTTCAGCGGCTCCCATCCCTCGCGGTTAAGGCGGGCGGAGTCCATCATAAGGTTGTAAAGCGAGCCTATTTTCTGCTCCAGCGTGCCTTGCTTCTGCGGTGTTGAGGCATATTGCAGGATTATTTCCTGAATGCGTTTCTGGTTTTGCTCGTAGAGGTCGGTGAACGCTCCGTTGTCGGTGTGCTCGCCATCAAGCGGGTGCGCCTTCAGCCATCCGCCTGCTGCATAGTGGTAGAAATCGTCGCCGGGTTTAACTGATGTGTCAAGGTTCTTCAGGTCGATGCCCGAAGAGAGGTCGGCCTGCGCAAACGCGCCTGTGGCGCACATTGCCAGCCCAAGAAGAATAGTTTTTCTGAACATTATATTTGTAGAATTGTTTGTGCCCATTCGGGTATGTCGTTGACATATTGTTTATAAAGTGTACCGTCAACCATGCGAAACAGCAACCTTGCGTCGGCATTCTCTGCCGAGTTGTCATAAATGTAGGTACGGTCGGCTATTTGTGCAGCTATTCGACAATTTACAATAGAGCGGTGGTAACGGGATAGTATTTGGGGAATAGGCACATCGTGGCCGCCTTCCATAACCCTTTTGGCTATTCGTGCTGCGTTGTACTTTTACACCATGACAGGCGTTGACTGGTCGCATATTTGCGTAGTTGGTCGAAGTACCTTTTGTGAGCCTCCTCGCCCTTTTGCTTTGCGTCCATTGCAGCCTCGTGCATGAGTTGCGCGAGAACCTCGTCGGTCGGCTCTTCCATGCTTGTAAGTCGATATGTGTCTATTGTCTGCATAAGATAACCTCCTATTGTTTCCGCAAAGTTAAGCAAAATGGTTGGAACTTTCGGCTTTTTGCATATTATTTTTCAACTTACACTAAAAACATGGGGAAAAAGTTGCGCCATTCATTTCTTTTGCCTACTTTTGCAAGCGAGAACC
>CAZTUD010000081.1:0-10845 GCA_964616945.1 uncultured Prevotella sp.
CCTCAACACCGAGCTCGACAAGGCAATTCATCTTCGCGACTTCATCCTCATGGGCGAGCTTATCGCTTACGATGCCCTGGAGCGCAACGAGAGTTGTGGCGGTCACTTCCGTGAGGAGAGCCAAACCGAGGAAGGCGAGGCAAAGCGCGACGACGAAAACTACATGTACGTTGCTTGCTGGCAATATCAGGGTGAGAATCAGGCTCCGGCACTGCTGAAGGAAGATCTCAACTACCAGTACATCAAGGTACAGACGAGAAATTATAAATCATAGTTTTAGAGGAAAGAAAAAAAGATGCAAGAGGAAAGAGAATACGCAGATAAACAGTAATATTGCTTGTCATACATTTCTCTCTACTCTTTACTCTCAACTCTTTACTCTTAATTCTAAAATAAAGAATACAAAAACATGGATACAAATATAAGTTTCACTTTAAAGGTTTGGAGGCAGAACGGCCCAAAGGCAGAGGGTCACTTCGATACCTTTGAGATGAAGGACATTCCCGGCGACACCTCATTCCTTGAAATGCTCGACCTTCTCAACGAGCAGCTCATAGAGGGCGGCAATGAGCCTTTCGTCTTCGACCACGACTGCCGCGAGGGTATCTGCGGCATGTGCTCACTCTATATTAACGGCCATCCCCACGGCCCTGCTCAAGGCGCGACGACTTGCCAGCTCTACATGCGTCGCTTCCACGACGGCGATGTCATCACCGTTGAGCCTTGGCGCTCGGCAGCTTTCCCCGTCATCAAGGACTGCATGGTAGATCGTTCGGCATTCGACAAGATTATCGCTGCTGGTGGTTACACGAGCGTCCGCACTGGCCAGGCTCAGGATGCCAACGCCATCCTCATCTCCAAGGAGGCTGCCGACGAGGCTATGGATTGCGCCACGTGCATCGGCTGCGGTGCTTGCGTTGCAGCCTGCAAGAACGGTTCAGCAATGCTGTTTGTCTCGTCTAAGGTCAGCCAGTTCGCCCTGCTGCCGCAAGGCCGCCCTGAGGCTGCCCGCCGCGCAAAGGCTATGGTCGCGAAGATGGAGGAACTTGGTTTCGGCAACTGCACCAACACCCGCGCCTGCGAGGCTGAGTGCCCGAAGAACGAGTCCATCGCAAACATCGCTCGTCTGAACCGTGAGTTCATCAAAGCAAAGCTCGCCGACTAATGAACATCTAAACAAACAACTATAATGAAGCGTCCGTAGAATTTTATTGTCTGTGGACGCTTTTTTTAAACATTCTTACTTAAAACTGAACGTTTATGAGATTTTCAAGAACTGCCTTAACTTTGTTTTTCTGTCTTGCCGCAATCGTTGTCAAGGCAAACGTTTATGACATCTGGCCAGTGCCGCAGCATCAAGAGGCTGTCACAGGCACAGCCACACTTCCGTCAAAAGCCGTAATAATAGCTGGAAAGGGTATTGACAGCTACACCGTGGCGCGTGCCAGTCAGGTTCTCGCTGAGCATGAAATCACTGTCACGGTGGGCAAGAAAGTACAGAAAGGCACGGCTGCCGTTTACCTTGGCATAAACGCTTCGGGCGACAATGCCGACCGCATCGCTACGCAGCGTGGGCTGAAACGTGACATTTTCACCTTGCCCAAATACGACCGTCATATCGTCTCCTTGCGCCAAGGCAAGGAATGCGCCGAAATCGTCATCCTGGGCGAAAACACCGATGCAGTTTTCTGTGGGCTTGCGTCGTTGGAGCAGATGCTTGACGTACACGCGCAAGAATTGCCATGCGCCGACATCTACGACTATGCCGACGTAAAGTATCGTGGAGTCATCGAGGGTTACTATGGCGTGCCTTACAATGCCGAGGTTACGCAGGATTTGTTCCGCTTCATGGCGCGTTACAAGATGAACACATACATGTATGGTGCCAAGAGCGATGTCTATCACTCGCAGTATTGGGACAAACCTTATCCCACCACACTCACGTCTGAGCAGCAGCGTGTAGGAATGCTTACGCAGGACCAGATGCGCAGCCTCACAGCCGCAGGCAATCAAAATAAGGTCAACTTCATTTGGGCAATCCATCCTGGAGCCGCCTTCACTGACGCGGCTCAGGACAATGTGCTTGACCGCATAATGGACAAGTTCGCCAAGATGCATGAGCTTGGCGTAAGGCAGTTTGGTGTTTTCGTTGACGATGTGGGCGTGCCTGACGACGACGCGAGTCTCAAGCTCGGAGCCGACCGACTGACCAAGTTGCAAGGCATGGTTGACGCCAAGTGGAATGGGAAGAAAGCCGCGCCAGAGGACACCGTGAAGCCGCTTCACTATGTACCGCAGCTTTATGCCTATTCGTGGGTGAGCCGCGAGAAGGCGGAGCGTTTTTTCCGCTCGCTCAGTTCCACGCCAGCCAAGACCTGCATCTACATCACTGGTCGTGCGGTGTGGACGGTGCCAAACTCTGAGGATCCGGGGCTTGTAAGCTCGTGGCTTGGCCGCGATGTGGCATGGTGGTGGAACTATCCGTGCAATGACAACGACATGAACAAGATTTTCCCGCTCGACATGTACCGCAACTTCGACGACGAGGCCAACATTAACCGCAACGCCACGCTCGAGCCTGACCTGAAAGGCGTGCAAACGCTCATCAGCAACCCTATGCAGCAGGGTGAGTTGAGCAAAATTGCGCTCTTCAGCATTGGCGACTATGCGTGGAACATGAAGGGCTTCGACAACGACGCTTCGTGGATGGCAGCCTTGAATGCCGTCTTTGGCAAGCTTGCGCCAAACGCTTTCCGTCTTTTGCCTTACTTGCGCTACTATGACACAAACAGTCTCCTTGCCGACCTCATACGCGCGTATAAGGCTTCGCCCGACGACGCACACGCGAAAAAAGCTCTTCTTGACGAGCTGAACAGCATTGCGGCCAATGCCAAGGCTGTGGCTGCGTTAGGCACGTCCTCCAACCCGTCAGACAAGTTGTTGTGGACCGAGCTTAGGCCTTTCGTTGAGAAAGTTGCCGACATGAGCCGTCTGGCCGCCACGCTTCTCAACGGGCAAGGCTCAAAGGCTGCCGTCGGCGAGTTTGACAGCAGTGAAAAATACAAGTTCGACGTGCTCAATGGCATGGGCAACGACATCAAGCTTACGCGCCAGCTCGCCGAGCCGTCAGCAAAGATGCTGCGTCCGTTCCTCAACTGGCTGACAAAATAACCTAAAGAAAAAGGAAAACATTGAACGTTGCAGCCCCTTTCTCGCGTCCTCTGTACGTCATGCTGAAGCCCGCAGGGGCAGCATGCAACATGCGGTGCGCCTACTGCTACTATTTGGAGAAAGCCTGCCTTTACAAAGGTGGGACGGCAGCCGTAATGGACGACGACATGCTGGAGCTGTTCGTTCAGAGATACATGGAGGCGCAAACGGGTGGCCAAGTGCTTTTTACATGGCATGGCGGCGAGCCGCTTTTGCGCCCCATTTCTTTCTATGAGAAGGCCATGCGTCTGCAGCGGCGTTATGCCCGTGGGCGGCAGGTGGACAACGTAATCCAGACCAACGGCACGCTGCTTACCAATGAGTGGTGTCGTTTCTTGAAAGACAATGGGTGGCTCGTGGGCGTTTCAATCGACGGTCCGCAAGAGTTTCACGACGCTTTCCGCCTCACGCGGTCGGGCAAGCCGACGTGGGAAAAGGTCATGTGGGGCATCAGTTTGCTACAGAAGCATGGAGTGGAGTGGAACGCAATGGCCGTGGTAAACAACCTTAATGTCGCCAATCCGCTTCGCTTCTACCGCTTTTTCAAGGACATCGGCTGCAAATACCTTCAGTTTTCGCCTATTGTGGAGCGTCTGTCAGACCATGCCGACGGTCGCCGTCTGGCCTCACCCGACGACCTTGGCGGCAATCCTGTTGCCAACTGGTCGGTAAATGCCGTGCAATGGGGAAACTTTCTCAACGCCATATTCGACGAATGGGTGCGCTGTGATGTGGGCAGCATGTTTGTGGAGCTGTTCGATTGCACACTTGCCAACTGGTGCGGCATCACGCCTGGCATCTGCGTCTATGCGTGCGAATGCGGCAACGCAGCGGTTATGGAGCCTAATGGCGACGTTTATTCGTGCGACCACTTTGTGTTTCCCGAATACCGACTTGGCAACATCTATAAGGAGACCATCTACGAGTTGCTCAATAGCTGTCGCCAGCAAGAGTTCAGCCGCAGGAAGCAAGCCTTGCTGCCGCGCCAGTGCCAGGAGTGCGAAGTGGAGTTTGCGTGCCACGGCGAATGCCCCAAGAACAGGTTTCTGACCGATTGCTACGGCGATAAAGGCCTCAATTATCTGTGCGAGGGCTACCGCATGTTCTATCATCATGTTGCGCCGTACATGGACTTTATGAGAAACGAGTTGGTGCAAGGCCGTCCGCCTGCCAACGTTATGAAATTTCATGCAACAACTTAAATTTATGGAATACAAAAACGCCCTCTTCGTGGCTGGAGTCCCTTTCTCCGCCTTTCCCGTGGCTTTGCTGGCAACAGTGCCGCCGCCAAACATTATTTTCATCATGGCCGACGACATGGGCTATGGCGACTTGGGGTGCTACGGCCAGCAGTTCATCCGTACGCCCCACATCGACCGCATGGCGGCTGAGGGAATGCGCTTTACCCAAGCCTACGCTGGCGCACCAGTAAGCGCGCCCTCACGCGCCACGCTCATGACGGGGCAGCACACGGGCCACACCTTGGTGCGTGGCAACAAGGAATATTGGCCCAAGTCGCCAACGGTGATGTACGGAGAAAACCACGACTATGGTGTTGTGGGGCAGCAACCTTACGACCCTGGCCACAAGATTTTGCCTGAGATAATGAAAGACGCAGGCTATGGCGTTGGCATGTTCGGCAAGTGGGCTGGCGGCTATGAGGGCAGCTGTTCCACCCCCGACAAGCGCGGCGTGGACGAGTTTTTCGGATACATTTGCCAGTTTCAGGCTCATCTCTATTTCCCCAATTTCCTCAACGAGTATTGCCGCCATCGGGGTGACACCGCCGTTGGCAGGATCGTGTTGCAAGAAAACATCGCTTGGCCAATGTTCGGGCGCGACTACGCCAATCGAAGCCAGTATTCAGCCGACCTTATACACGGCCGCGCCATGCAGTGGCTTGACCGTCAGGACGGCAAGCAGCCGTTTCTTGGCATTTTCACCTATACGTTGCCTCATGCCGAGCTGCGCCAACCAGACGACTCGCTGTTGCAATACTACGAACGGCGTTTCTTCGCAGATAAGACGTGGGGCGGCGACGAAGGCAGCCGCTACAACGCCGTGACGCACACTCACGCACAGTTTGCCGCAATGATTTCGCGCCTTGACATCTATGTGGGGCAGATTTTGGAGAAGCTGCGGCAGAAGGGACTGGACGACAATACCATCGTGATATTCACAAGCGACAACGGGCCGCATGAAGAAGGAGGAGCCGACCCCGACTTTTTCGGGCGTGACGGCAAATTGCGTGGGCTCAAGCGGCAATGCTATGAGGGCGGCATACGCATTCCGTTCATTGTTAGATGGCCTGGTCATGTGGCGGAGGGCGCGGTGAACGACACGCAGCTTGCTTTCTACGACCTGTTGCCCACGTTCTGCGACCTGGCTGGCATTCGTAATTTCGCGCGTCGTTATGCCAACCGCAAGCTGCCAGACGATGGCTTCGATGGCATCTCAATGTATAACACCATGCTTGGCATTCCTAACCAGCAAGAGCATGAGCATCTCTACTGGGAGTTTTCTGAGACCGACCAGATAGGTGTGCGCATGGGTAGTTGGAAGCTCGTCGTGGTGAAAGGCGTGCCGCGCCTCTACGACCTCTCCACCGACCTGCACGAGGACCACGACGTTGCCGCCAGCCATCCTGACATAGTGCGTCAGATGATAGAGATTATCTATCGTGAGCATCGCGAAAGTGTCGACTATCCTGTAACTCTGCCAAAGCGTTGAAGTGGCCACGGATGACACGAAAGGCAAAGGCAACCCTACCTTCACGGGTCGATGCCGCACCTCACATAACAAGCCCCGCCTCACTGTGCTTGCGCACAGATGAGACGGGGCTTTAAATGAATGTACTTTCTTAAAAAATGTGTTTCTTTTGTCTTTATGTCTTAGACATTTACTTCTGTCTCAGGCTATTTCTTCATGGCTTTCACGACCGGCAGGTTGTTGACCTTGACGAGATAGATGCCAGAGGTGAGCTGTGAGGCGTTGACCGTTGACGATGCGCCCTGTGCCACGAGAGAGCCGCTTGGGCTATAGACCTTGACAGTCTTCACTGGCTCAGGGGCACTGACTACAAGCGCGTCGCCATTGAATGCCGCCGACAGACCACCGTTCTCCACCTTGTCGATGAGCGTGGTTATTCTGTCGTCAACCTCGAAAGAGGAGAACGTGTTTCCGTGGAGCAGGTAGAGATAAATCTTGCCGTCCTTGACTTGCGCGCCCGCGCCCATCGTCGTTGACGGGTCGTGCTCGACAAGCTCAGTGTTGGTGGTGTTTACCAAGGTGGCCTTGTCGAAGCCGTTGGTGATGTCGTACAGGCGCACGCCGCCTATGCTGTCGTTCTTGACAAACGGCGTGACCATGAACTGGTGCTTGGCATACTTGAAGAACTGGATACCAACAGAGGTGACTCCCACTTCGGCATCGGAAAAGCGGCCTATGATGGGAGCGTCGGTCTCCTCGTTGCCCGACTGGTACTCAAGCGGGTAAGTGGCATTGCCATTGAACACCCAATAGTAGTCGCTTCGTGGCGAGATGGCGAGCTGTAGGTTTGTGCCCTGTGCACTCTCGCAGTATGTAGTACTGCCCGCTTCGTTTGACCAAGTTGTGGCGGTCGTCGAACCATTGACACGGCTGAAATATGTGAAACGTATGCCACGGCTCGAGCCTGACGTAATGGCTGTAGTACCCACATAGCAGTTGTAGGACGGTCCGTTCACTGCCAAGGCACCACCCATATCGGCACGGTAATAATAGCCTGCGTCCTGTGTGGTGAACCACGTCTGCGGGTTGGAATCGGCATTGTCCCAGAGGTAGAACCTCAGCGTGCCTCGATTGTAGCCGTCGTCAACATAGTCGTCGGTGTCCTGACAGCGCACGCTGTTTACGCCGATGAGCTTGTCGTCGGAGGCAAAGGCGATGTCGTTGAGACGCGAATAGAAGCCTGCGTTGCTGGTCTCGGCTGCGGCAATGCCGTTGGTTGACATCTCTTTTATGATGGAGCGCGTGTTGTTGTCAACAAGATACAGATGTGGGGTGGTTCCCTCGTTGGTCAAGATGACAGTGGAGTCGCCATGCACGAGCATGCGCTTCACGGTGCCGCTGAGGGCAAGGTTCGACGACTGTTGCTTCATGTAGAGCACAGAAGGAGCCATAGTTCCGGAGGCAAGCGTTGGTTCACGGTAGTTGGGATAATCACTTTGGAATGTCACGCCAGTGTTGGTGTCAGTGCTTGTGTTAGGATTGTCATCCACTATTGTCTCACCGTTTTTCACCACGTGGAGGTTTACGTAAGTGGTGGCATTGGCAGAAACCCACGCCGAGACGTTTTCGCTGCCTTGGAGGTCGTTGTACCCCTGCTTCTCTATGGAGAAAGAATAGTAGCCCGGTTCAAGACCAGAGAACACGAACACGCCATTGTAATTGTAATCGACTTGATAAGTGGCTACGACATTGCCGTCTTTCAGCAGTTTCACCTTTGCGCCATTAACGGGCATATACTGGTCGTTGCTGCCGGAGGCGTAGGTGAAGAGGCTGTTGGATATGGTCTCGTTCTTGTCCTTTATCGTACCCATTATGTAGCCTGTGGTCTCGGGGTTGAGGCCGAAGTAGTTGCATACGCCGCGTGCCACACGAATGCCTTCTTGCCCGCAATAGTCCTTGTTGAGGGCGCGGTGGCGTGCCGGCTGGTAGGTGTGGAAATAGCCCTCAAGCAGGAAGCCCGGAGTGCTGTGCTTCAGCACGCCAAGGTAGCCGTTCGAATTGGAGCCATGATAGAACGATATGTCACCACGGATGTTCATGTTGGTCTCGCTGTAGTAGCTTGTCCTGTCGATGGTGCTCTCCCAGTGAGGCCCCCAACAATAGTAACACATGTTGTAGCTTCCAGAAACAATCTCACCTGAGTCGTAACCACGATAGAGGAACAGCGGATAGTTGGCGGTGGAACCGTCGGATGCGGCATCAGAGTGGATGGAAATGAACATGTCCATGTTGTTGGCGTTCACCTCGGCTGCGATTTCAGATAAGTTCCTGTCGTATGCCTCTGCGTCCGAAGCATATGCATTGTAGGGGTACGGGCCATTCTTCACGCGCGAGTACATTATGTTGGATCTCTGCACGCCCATGCGCTGTAGGCAGGCTCCAAGCTCCAGACACTTCCAAAGGTTGGTGTTCGACTCGTAGAAGCCGCAAGTGTCGGGGCGGCCTGTAGATGCGAGCATCGGGTAGGGGATGGTTGCCATAGGGCGGTCGTCGGGACCCCATCCGCCATGACCTGGATTGATGTAAATGCGAACTTGGTCTGCCGTCTGGGCTGTCATCGTGCTGGCAACAAACACTGCCGCCACACAAAGTAAAAATATTTTCTTCATAGCAACAGTCTTTTATTTGGTTACATTAATAATATAAGCATTGCCGTCGGGGGTTGAGAAGGCAATCTTGCCGCCCTTTGACGATGGCATGGGATATTGGGCTATGACGGAAGCGTCGGTGAGCGTCTGGCTGTCGCCGTCGAGCGTCTTGGCGATTATCGACGACGACTTGATTACAAGCCCGTCATCCTTGTCGAGCATCCCTACAACAGTGTTGTCGTCGTACCATTTCGGCGCACGGATTATGCCGAGCGGCTTGATGTTCTCACCGTTAAGGTCGCACACGAATGCGCCCACACCGCCTACATAATAAAGGATTTTCTGCCCGTTGGGGGAGATTGACGGCCAAATGTAGCTGTACTGCTGGCCGTTTGGCGAAAGAATGCGTGAGCCGTTGCCGTCGGAGATGATGAGCTGGCGGTTGCTGATGCCAAGTACTGGCACATCGGCATCAACAGACTCAAGTGTAGCCTGCTTTGCTTGCAGTGCGACGGCCTTGTGCTTGCCGGCGTTCATAATCGAAGCCGTGGCTCCCTTTACACGCACGCCCTGCAAGTCGCGAGTGGCAGGCACAAGCTCCTTGCTCTCTCCCGTCTCGGCGTTGATGCTCTTTAGGGCGGTCATGCGCAGCGGGGTGAACGAAGTCTCACGATAAACGATGGTCTTGCCGTCGGCGGCATAGCTCACGTTGTAGCCCGCCCCGGCAGCCGTGGTCAAAGTCTTTGTCTGCTTGGTGGCAAGGTCGTAGCTCTCCAACCCACGTTGTGTGTCGTCGGTGAGAAGCAATTTGCTGCCATCTGGACTTATGGCAGCCACCACCTTGCCCTCGGAAGGCAAAGCCACCTTTTCAACGCTCTTGACGTTGAACACCTGTGCCATAGCCGAAATGGGCGCAAGCAAGGCAATAAAAAGTAATAGTTGCTTCATATTGAAAGTGTTTGATAATAAAATAAGCGAAAATCTGCCCAAAATTACGCAAAAACTTTCAAATAAACAACTACTTTACCTTATTTTTATATTAATTTATCGGTTAAGCTTTATTTTTCTTTGTTTTCGCGGTTTATTACGTCAACAGCACGCATCACGATGTGGTTTTGCTCGTTCATAACTTGGTAAAACTCGCTCATGTCCCACACGTCGCGTGCGATAAGGGCCTTTAGCTGCGTTCTCAGATATGGCAAGGTGCGTGCCAGCTCCGCCGAGTCTTTCGGCTCTATCTTCTGCCGCTTGCCTACAGCAAAGATGCTGTCGGTGAGCGACTGCGGCACTTCGTAGTCGTTAAGATAGTCGTTGAAATCAGCGTATTTTGCCTTTATCTCCTTGCGGTGAGTGTCCATGAACTTGAGGTCTGCGTCAAGGATGATGTTCTTAGCCATGAGCTTGCGGTGGAATGTCGTATATTGCATGGTGTCGAGCGGGACGAAATAGTCGGGCATTATGCCCCCGCCGCCATAGACGGTGCGGTGCTTGCGAAGTGTGTAGTATTTCAGCGAGTCGGCAAAGTGGATGCTGTCGGCTGAGTAAAGCTCGCCATGCTTGAAGCGCGTGTCAAGCTCCTTGTCGTAGTCTTTCTTGTCCCCCTTGGTGTAAGGTTTCTGTATGCACCGGCCGGAGGGAGTGTAATAATGTGCGATGGTGAGGCGCATCATCGAGCCGTCGGGGAACTCAACGGGCCGTTGCACAAGTCCCTTGCCGAACGAGCGGCGGCCAACTACCGTGCCACGGTCCTGGTCTTGTATGGCTCCCGTAACGATTTCGGCAGCCGACGCGGTGAACTCGTTTATGAGGACAACAATCTTTCCGTCAACAAGACTGCCGTTGCCCTGTGCCCGATAGTCGTAGCGCGTGGCCTGTCGGCCTTGCGTATAGACAATGAGGTCGCCTTGTTGCAGGAACTCGTTGGCAATCTGCACCGCTGCCTGCAAGTAGCCGCCGCCGTTGTCCTCAAGGTCGAGTATGAGGTCGCTCATGCCCTGTTGCTTCAATGCGTCAACAGCCGCCATGAACTCCTTGTAGGTGGTTGCGCCGAAACTGCCAATGCGTATGTAGCCCACCTCCGGGCGAATCATGTAAGAGGCATCCAGGGTCTTCACGGGTATTTTGTCGCGCGTTACGGTGAAAGTAAGCTTGTCGCCGATGCCGCGCCTGACGATGGCGAGCTTCACCTTGGTGCATTTTGGCCCGCGCACAGGCCGCATGATTCCCTCCCTCGACATTTTCACGCCTGCTATGGCGGTGTCGTTGACGGCGATGATGC
>CAZTUD010000082.1:0-10778 GCA_964616945.1 uncultured Prevotella sp.
CGCAGCCGCAAGATGGGCGGCACGGGCCTCGGCCTCGCCATAGTGAAGAACGCCGTGCGCGTGCATGGCGGCACCATTACGGCAAGCAACAACCCCGGCGGCGGCCTCCGCCTCGACTTCACGCTGAGGTGAAAAACAGGCTACTGTTTACAATCCAGTAAAAACCAACTGCACAGTTTTAGGAATCAAAATGCGTTCCCAATTTCGTCTATATACTTTAGCGCAAAATCCTCTATGCCGATAAAAAAGATGCCGTTCTCGTCGTACCAAGGCTTTATGTGGTCGCGAAGCACCACTATCTTCCTGTAAGAGTCGCTTATGCGCCGGAGGGCATTGGTCTCCTGCAAGCGTTTGGCCTCGTCGGGAATAGCGAAAGCCGACTGGATGTAGCATCGCCTGTTAACTTTGTTGACCACAAAGTCAACCTCCAGCTTCGAACGTTTGCTTCTGCCTTCCCCATCCTTGTAGTTGTACTCCACCACGCCAACATCGACGTTGTAACCACGGATGCACAGCTCGTTGTACAGGACGTTCTCCATGATATGGTTCTCCTCTTGCTGGCGGAAATTGAGCTGTGCGTTCCGCAAGCCAATGTCAGTGAAATAGTATTTCTGGGGAGTCCCGATATACTTGCGTCCCTTGATATCATATTGGCTGGCTTTGCGCAGCATGTACGCCTCGGAAAAGTAGTTCAGGTACGTACTGATTGTAGAGTCGGAAATTCTCTTGTGCCTTACTGTAGCAAAAGTGTTTGCAAGCTTGGTGGGGTTGGTCAACGAACCAACACAACTGGCGAGGATGTTGAGCAGGTCATCAAGGACAGAGATGTCGTTTTGGATGTGGTTTCGCTCAATGACATCGGTCAGATAGGTCTTCTGTATCAAGTTTCGCAAATACTGGCTCTTGTCCTCATCATTCTTTTCAGCCAAGACATGCGGCAAGCCACCATATGTAACGAACTCTTGCCAAGCCTCGCTTTTATTACCATCGTATGCACCATAGAACTCCTTATACATAAGCGGATTCACATGAATCTCGTCACCCCTGTCCTTGAACTCTGTCATGATGTCTGAAGACAGCATCTTGGAGTTGCTGCCTGTAACATACACGTCGGCGTTCTCCAAGTCTTGTAGCCCAAGAAGGACATCAACAAAACCTATAGTCTCATTCTTGTCGTCAAGCCAAGGGTTCTGGACAGGCTTCACCTCTTGAATTTCGTCCAACAAAACATAATACTGCTTGTCGGATTCTGTAATGCGTTCCCTAACGAAACGGTCCAATTCCATGGGATTGCGGTATCTGGCATTCACCGCAACATCAAGCCTCAGCGCAATAATTTGTCCCTCGGCCACTCCCAACTGCCGCAGGTAGTCTCTGAAAAGGTTAAACAGCAAAACCGATTTTCCACACCGGCGGATGCCAGTGATAACCTTTATCCGTCCATTCCCACGTCTCTCAATCAATTTGTCCAAATAGAAATCCCGTCCTATCATACAGCACGATTTTTTGCGTACATACGCATTTTTTCATTGGCAAAGTTAGCCATATTAATTGGAATCACCAAATGTCTCGTGATTTTTTGCGTATATACGCAATTTTTCCTTCCGAACTTCGTGCGATGAAAGACTTTTACAACACCCCCTCTGTGGTTGGCGTATTTGCAACGAAGCAAGGGTTTGGTCGCAAATACGCGATTCTCAGAGGAGGTTGCAAACTGTTGATTACCAATGGCTTGTAAAATTCATACAAAAAATCTTGCTTTTCGCCGCCTTCCTTACGGCGTAAGGGTGCCTGCTTTACGCCGCGAAGAACCCTTCTTGCCGCCGCCAAGCAACCTCCTTTGCGGCGTAAAGCACCAGCCTTCGCGCCGCGAAGGTGACTCCGCTGCGGCAATCAAGTGTCTCCGACAGGGCGAAAACACGAGATGTTAAAGGTTTTAACATCTCCTTGCCCCTTTTTCCTGTACGCGGATTCTTGCTATTTTTATTTACAAATCGAAGCCGTCGCATCGCCACGAATATTACATTTTCCAACTTTTTAGGCTTTTTAAGTTAAAAAAGTTGCCTATGTCGGGCAAACAACTTACTGGTGGTAGACAAGGACTACAAGGGCATCGTCATACAGAATGGGCGGAAGTTCTTGGCAAGATAACATTCATATACATTCATATACATTCATTTCTTTCGGTCTGACCGCATGGAGCTGTCGCTATCTCATAGCGGCGACGGCTTCATGGGGAAAGGCTTAGTGTGCGGCATTTTTCGTACAGCACAAACCACAAACAACCATAAGATGGGCATTTATATGAAAAAAAAACTATATTAAGCCAGAATCAAGAGTCTATTGCATGGATGCCGACGAGCTAATGATTGACATACCTGTCAGCAACCGTAATGGTGGCGACACCGAGTATGCCAAGCCCGGCGGCTACGACGACGAGGATGATGGCGGGAATGTCGGCGACATGTCCGGGATGGACAACATCACCAACAAATGGGAGAACATGACATCGTTCGGCAAATAAGCAAGACAATGAAGGATTTGCGCGTTCTATTATTAATGTTCGTGGTGGCGGTGCTCCCGACCGCCACCCATGCCCAGGACGACCAGCAGACCTCGCCGCCACCCGTCGACGTGTCAAAGGTGCAGGTCATAAAGATGGGCGCCGACACGGTGTATTTCACGCAAGAAGAGCTTGGCGAGACGGCGGACTCCACCAGTAAGGCGGGCGGCAAGCGGCGCATAAACTACAATGACCCGAAAGGCGCCAAGGGCTTCGGCTACCAGTACATGATTTACACCTACCCGTCGGTGACGAGCGACGGCACGGGCAACACCTTGTCGGACAACAAGACGGCAATAGAAGCAGGCACGTTCTTCCATGTAACCAAGACCACCTACAGCGCACCCATGCGGGCAGTGCTGTGGCTTGGCGGCGAGCCGACGCAGAAGGGCATTTACATCCACAACGGACGAAAGGTAATCGTGAGATGAAGACCGCCGCTTATATGCCACCCGAGACAACCGTCATGCCTATGGCTGACCCGCAGATGCTCTCCGATTCCCACTACTATTATCCCGACCCACCGTCGGGCGGCGGCGGAACCATAGGAGCGAAGAAAAGGCGGAAAGACGACGAGACTGACGAAGAAGATAACGACGAAGAAGAAGTTTGGGGGCTGCGCCACTATCGTCTCTATCCAAATCGTAACCATACTTTCACACCATTGTAATGCCATTGTAACAACTGCGGGATAACTTTGCAGCGTCAACAAACTTTTTATGGCATTATGAAAGAAAGCAAGAAAGCCATTTTGCGTGCGCTTTCCGAAGACGGCAAAAAAGGCAACAGATTTGACATG
The DNA here is from genome assembly GCA_964616945.1 of uncultured Prevotella sp. Taxonomy (GTDB): domain Bacteria; phylum Bacteroidota; class Bacteroidia; order Bacteroidales; family Bacteroidaceae; genus Prevotella. The sequence goes on from CAZTUD010000082.1 coordinate 3,363, forward strand.
CTTGTGCTGAATCTGGCATTGCAAAAGGTGGATTCCGACAGTTTTGACTTCGACGGCGATGCGGTTTACAGCGACGACCGCAAGGTCATAATCTACTGCCTGTCAGACAAGAAGAGCTTCGCCATACCCAATGGCGTGGAGGTCGTCGGCGAGATGGCATTCAGGCGGAAGAAAGCATTGCGCAGCGTCATCATCCCGCCTACGGTAAAGGTGATAGAACACGACGCTTTCTACGACTGCGACAACCTTGACAACGTGTATATTCCCGCCTCGGTGACCACCGTGCGGGGCTATGCGTTCGCCGAATGCGACAATCTGAAAAGCGTTACTTTCGCGGGTGCGCCAAAGCACCTGAGCCGCCACACGTTCGACGACAGCGACGACCTGCACCGCATCGTAGTACCCGTGAAATCGGCTGCCTACTTTCAAAAAAAACTGCACTACGAAGAAGACGACGAATACCAAATAGTGGAGAGAAGCAACGCTGAAACCGTGAACCAATGAGCTACGCACTGAAAAAATATTATGTTGAGCGTGACGTGAGCTGGATGTACTTCAACCACCGCATTTTGCAGGAAGCACAGAAAGACAACGTGCCGCTACTTGAGCGACTGTCATTTCTCGGCATCTACAGCAACAATCTCGACGAGTTTTTCCGTGTGCGCGTGGCATCGATAAGCCGCCTGCTTGAGGAGCCTTCTTTGGACAAGGACGCGCACCATGCGCTGAAAAGAAGCCTCAAGGCCATAAACAAGCTCAACGAGGACTACAGCCTGGAATACAACAAGGCCGTAGAGCATGTGGTAGAGCTCTTAGGCGGACATGGCATACGCATCATCAACGAGAAAAACCTTACCGACGCGCAGACGACTTTCCTTCGCAAATTCTATTACAACAAGCTTAACGGGTCGGTCAACGCCTTGTGGCTAAACGAGATAGACGACATAGCCAAGCTTGAGGACAACCGCATATACCTTGTGGTGGAGCGCACGCCAGTGCAGAGCCCAGGCGAAAAGGGACACGCGCCAAAGCCCAAATATGCCATAGTGAAGATACCAAGCCGCCAAGTTGGACGATGGGTGAGGGTGCCGTCCGATGACGGCTCCGCCAACATAATGTACCTCGACGACGTGGTGCGCCAGTGCCTGCCCCTTATCTTCCTCGGCATGAAGCCTGCCACCTACCGTGCATACTCGTTCAAGTTTACCAAGGACGCCGAGATGGAAATAGATAACGACCAAGACTACGGCGTGCTTGAGAAGATTAAGGCTGGCGTGGCAAGCCGACGACGCGGTGAGGCAGTACGCGTGCTTTACGACAAGGAAATGCCCCGCGACATACAGAAGAAAATTCTTGAGAGGCTCGACATAGACGAGCTTGACACATCGCTTGCGGGCGGACGCTACCAGAACCACAAGGACTTGATGTCGTTTCCCGACTGCGGGCACGACGAGCTGAAATATCCCGCATGGCAGCACATTATGAAGCCTGAGTTTCTCTCACAGGAGAGCATACTCGACAACATCCGGGCGAAGGACCGCTTCATCCATGTGCCTTACCATTCGTTCGACGGCTATCTGCGTGTACTACAGGAAGCTGCGCTGAAGCCAGAAGTGAAAGCTATAAAGACTACGCTCTACCGTCTGGCGAAGGATTCCAAGGTGGTAAGGGCTCTCATCAGCGCGGCACGCAACGGTAAGAAAGTGACGGCCGTGGTGGAGCTGCTTGCCAGATTCGACGAAGAGAGCAACGTAAAGTGGAGCCAGCGCATGCAGGACGAGGGTGTGAACGTGATTTTCGGCGTTGAGGGACTGAAAGTACACTCCAAGCTGCTGCTCATAGAGTCGGCGAAAGGCGACATTGCCTGCATCGGGACTGGCAACTTCCATGAAGGCAACGCCAAGACATATACCGACTATATAATGATGACAGCACGTGCCGGCATTGTGAAAGAGGTGGGGCGGGTGTTCAACTTCATCGAACATCCGTACATACACCCACAGTTCCGCGAGCTCATGGTGTCGCCCAACTCCATGAAAGCGAGGCTGCTGAGAATGATGGACACAGAGATAAAGAACGCCAAGGCTGGCAAGGAGGCGTGGATGAAGATAAAGATAAACCACATAACCGACAAGGACATGGTGGAAAAGCTTTACGAGGCGTCGCAAGCTGGCGTTAAGGTTGACATCGTGATACGGGGCAACTGCTCGATAATTCCAGGCGTGGAAGGCGTGAGCGACAACATACGCTGCACTGGCATCATAGACCGCTACTTAGAGCATTCGCGCATACTGATTTTCTGCAATGGCGGACACAACAAATATTTTATAGGCTCTGCCGACTGGATGCCTCGCAACCTTGTGAACCGAGTGGAGGTTTATACATCTGTCTATGACCCTGACCTGCGCCGCGACCTGCTGCGTACGGTGGAATATGGCATGGCCGACAACACAAACGGGCGCATCATAGACGGCAAAGGCACAAACGCTTTCCCCAAAATTGCCGATAACGAGAAGCCATTCAGGTCGCAGGAAAGACTTTATGAAGATTATCTTTTCAACAGATGAATACAGATTCTTTCAATCTTGCAGCCATAGACGTAGGTTCCAATGCCGCCAGGCTGCTCATAAAGCATGTCAACATAGACGTTGACAGCAAGGTGGATGTCAGCAAACGGCTTTTCCTCCGTGTGCCGTTGCGCTTGGGCATGGACGTGTTCGGCACGGGAGAGATTTCAGAGGAACGGACACGGGAGTTTGTGGCAGCGATGAAAGCCTACCGCCAGCTGATGAAAGTCTATCAGGTGAGGGACTATCGCGCCTGCGCTACATCGGCGATGCGTGATGCCAAGAACGGCAAGCAGGTGTTACGCCGCATACACGACAAGGCAAAGATAAAGCTGCGCATCATCAGCGGTGACGAAGAGTCGCAGATAATCTACGACAATCACCTGTCAGCCCTGCCGTCGCAGGGATGCTTCCTATATGTGGATGTTGGCGGCGGCTCCACGGAGACGACGTTCATTGCCGACGGCGAGAAGCTTTTCAGCCACTCGTTCAACGTAGGCACGATACGCATGTTGAAAGGAAAGGTGGCAAAGGAGGATGTGGAGAAGATGAAAGAAGATGTGGCACACGTCGCGTCAGGACACAACGAAGTAAGGATAATAGGATCGGGAGGAAACATAAACAAGCTTTACCGCCTTGCCTCGAAAAGAAGGAAGCTTGACACACTGCCAGTGGCAACATTGCGCCGCCTCTACGACTCGCTTTCGAAGATGAGCGTAGAGGAGCGCATGGCAGCTTACAACCTAAAGCCCGACAGAGCCGACGTGATAGTGCCGGCGGCAGTCATTTTCCTCCACATGGCGGAAAGCTGCGGCGCGAAAGAGATAATAGTGCCAAGCATAGGGCTTGCCGACGGACTGATAAACGAGATGCTCAATACATAAAAATGTAACGCCATTGTAATATGGATGACAAATGTCTGTAACAAGCAATAGATAACTTTGCAGCGTAATAAAATCATTACAGACAAAGTTATGGAAACTATTTTTCTTTGCATCGTTGTCTTTCTGCTCTGCCTTGCGGTATTTGACCTCTTTGTGGGCGTGAGCAACGATGCCGTCAACTTTCTTCAGTCGGCGGTGGGCGCACGTGTGGCGACATTCCGCACAATACTCATAATAGCCTCGGCGGGCGTGGTGATAGGCGCGGTGATGTCGACTGGCATGATGGACGTGGCTCGGCACGGCATAATGATGCCCGACCATTACTCCTTCCATGAGGTGATGACGATTTTCCTCGCCGTAATGGTGACCGATGTCATCATACTCGACGTGTTCAACACTCTCGGAATGCCAACATCCACCACCGTGTCGCTTGTATTCGAGCTGCTCGGCGGCACTGCGATGCTCGCATTCCTGAAAGTTGTTGCCGACGGCAGCCTCGACTATGCCGACCTGCTCAACTCCAACAAGGCCCTGCAAGTGATAATTGCCATCTTCGTGTCGGTGGCAATATCGTTTGTCGTGGGCATGGTGGTGATGTGGGTGAGCCGCATTGTCTTCACCTTCAACTATCAGAAACATAGCCGCTGGTCGATAGCCATCTTTGGCGGCATAGCCTTCACCGCACTCTCCTATTTCATTTTCATGAAAGGGCTTGGCAAGAGCCCGTACATCCCGGAGGCCGCACGCCAGTACATCAACGACAACACAAACATGCTGCTGCTCTACACGTTCGTCGTGTCGTCGGTGGCGATGGAGGTGCTCCACCTGCTGAAGGTGAACATATTCAAGTTTGTAGTCCTCATGGGTACCTTCGCGCTTGCGATGGCATTTGCCGGCAACGACCTGGTGAACTTCATCGGCGTGCCCCTTGCGGGTCTCGACTCCTACCAGGACTTTATTGCCAACAGCAACGGCGTGGGCGCTGACAAGTTCATGATGACCTCGCTCATGTCGAGCGCAAAGACACCGCCGCTATACCTGATGGCTGCCGGCATAATAATGATTGTGGCTATGGCAACGTCAAAGAAGGCGCAGAACGTAATAAAGACCTCTGTCGACCTCTCGCGCCAAGACGAGGGCGACGAGATGTTCGGCTCCAGCCGTGCCGCACGTGCCATAGTGCGCTTCTGCCAGTCGCTCGTCGTGGGTGTGGCGCATGTCTTTCCCGTCAGGATTCGGCAGTGGGTCAACAGCCGCTTCAATTCAAATGAAGTGGAGCTTGCCGCCTCACCCTCGGGAAAGGCGGAAGAGGGTGCCGCCTTCGACGTGGTGCGTGCCGCCGTGAACCTCGTCATAGCGTCGATGCTCATCACATTCGGCACCAACCACCAGCTGCCGCTCTCCACGACCTACGTAACATTCATGGTGGCTATGGGCTCAAGCCTCGCCGACCGTGCCTGGAGTCGCGAGAGTGCTGTGTTCCGCGTTACAGGCGTGCTGAGCGTCATAGGCGGATGGTTCATCACCGCAGGTGTGGCGTTCTTGACATGCGCCCTGGTATGCCTGTGCATGTGGTATGGTGGCTTCGTCGTGCAGGGTGCATTCATAGTGCTTGTGATATATATGCTGTGGCGCAGCAACAGGCAGTACAACCGCAGGCAGGCGCAGAGCAAGGCCGACGATGACGGCTTCCGCCTGATGATGCGCACGCACGACCCCGAATTGGTGTGGGAGATGCTACGCAAGCACGTGCGCAACACACAGGCAAAGATGTGCCAATACGCCCTGGAGCAATTCAACGCCATTCTTGACGGTTTTACCAACGAGAACGTAAAGCTGCTACGCCATGCCGACAAGTCGCTGCACAAGACAATGCCAATATTGAAGAAACTGCGCCGCCAAGAGATGCTCGGACTGAAACGGTCGCCCTTGGCGATTGCCGTGGAGCGCAACACGTGGTACCACGTGGGCATGAACAGCGACCAGCAGTATGTCTATACCCTGCGCAGGATGCTCAATCCCGTGAAAGAGCATGTGGACAACAACTTCAACCCCGTGCCGCAGACATACGATGACGAGTTTGAGCCTGTGCGCCAAACGGTGAACGACTTGATGAAGCTGACGTGCGAAGAGATAGAGACTGGCCGCTACGACCAATACCGCAGCGTGCTTGCCGAGGCCGACGTATGCAAGGACCAGCTCTCCGTAATACGCAAGAAACACCTTAACCGTATGCAAATGAGCAGCGACAACCACAACTTGCAGGTAGATATGGTCTATCTCAACATCTTGCAGGAAACGCAACAGCTGCTCAGTACCATGCGCCATCAACTGCGTTCGGCAAAGAAGTTCATGGAGGAACAGGCGTAAAAGACCAAGCCCGCAACAGGTGGCAGTTTTTTCTTACTCAGGTTTTTCTCATAACCAGGCAACACCACACTGGGCTATGAGAAAAACCTGAGTTTTTCTTTGTTGTTTCATCCATTTCCATTACCTTTGCACAATGGTTCGGATAGGGTGCGGAAACACCACCGGCCACACAGACGTTTATGAACTTCCGAATAAAGAAACTCGACATATTCATCGCCAAGCAGTTCGGGTTGCTGTTTGTGGGCACATTCTTCATCTGCCAGTTTGTGCTGATGATGCAATTCTTGTGGCGCTACATCGACCAGCTGATAGGAAAAGGGTTGTCGATAGAGGTGCTGGCGCAATTCTTCTGGTACATGGCTCTCATGCTCGTGCCGCAGGCTTTGCCGCTCGCCATACTGCTGAGTTCGCTGATAGCCTTCGGCAACCTTGGCGAAAGCTCTGAGCTTACTGCCATAAAGGCGGCGGGCATCTCGCTCATGCAAAGCTTCCGCTCGCTCATAGTCATCACTGTGGCGATAGCACTCACGTCGTTTTACTTCCAGAACAACATTGGCCCGCAGGCCAACATGAAGCTTACGCAGCTGCTTATTTCCATGAAACAGAAAAGCCCGGAGCTTGAGATCCCGGAGGGCGTGTTCTACGACGGCATACCAAATTCCAACATCTACGTGCAAAAGAAAGACTTGAAGACGGGCATGCTCTACGGCGTGATGATATACCGCATGACGCAGAGCTACGAGGACGCTGCCATCATACTCGCCGACTCGGCGATGCTGCAGTCCACCGCCGAGAAAAAGCACCTGCTGCTAACGCTGTGGAGTGGCGAGTGGTTCGAGAACATGCGCGAGTCAGAGTTTGCCGGCACCGCCGCCGTGCCCTACCGCCGTGAGACATTCACCAACAAGAAGATTGTCATCGACTTCGACGGCGACTTCTCCATGACCGACGCGTCGCTGCTGTCGAACAACGCACGCGGCAAGAGCCTCAGTCAAATCAACAACGACATAGACTCGCTCAACCAGACATACGACAGCATAGGCCGCGCCTTCTACAACGAGGCACGGCGCGTCTATTTCCCGACACCCCACATCAGCAAAAAAGACTCCACGAGGCAAATGCGTGTTGGTGGCACTGCCGACATTGACAAGATTTTCAGCAAGATGAATATAGAAAAGCGGCAGATGGCAATGTCGTCGGCATTGGGCAATGTGCAGCGCGAGACATCTGATCTGGAGTTCAAGGCAATGATGACCCGCGACAACGACCGCTTGATACGCAACCACCAGTTGGAGGCGCAAAACAAGTTCGCCCTCTCACTGCAATGCCTCATATTCTTCTTCATAGGAGCACCACTCGGAGCCATCATACGCAAGGGTGGACTGGGCATGCCAATCATCATCTCGGTGCTGGTGTTCATAGTGTATTACATTCTCGACAACTCCGCCTACCGCATGGCACGGCAGGGGTCGTGGCCGGTGTGGATAGGCCACACGATGGCGCCGATAGTGCTCACGCCCCTTGCGGTGTTCGTAACCTACAAGGCACAAAACGACTCCATGGTGTTCAACGCCGACGGATGGAAAGCGTTCTTC
>CAZTUD010000083.1:0-10746 GCA_964616945.1 uncultured Prevotella sp.
GAAGTCATAGGTGAGGTCGGAGTAAATCCAGCGCACGGCTGCGGCAATGGAGAACTTCTCGCTCAGCATGAGCGAATATGCCACGTCCAACGACATCTCATAGGGATTGATGGTCATGCCAGGGTCGTCGGCACTAATGTTCTCGCTCGTTGACACTTCGCCCAACGAGAAATAGCGCAGCGAGCCAGAGATTGCCGAGTAGTCGCCTATGCGGTAGTAGCCCGCAAGGTAGCCGAGGTCGATGTCGTTGACCAATTGGCGCAGCCACGGAGTGAAGTTGAGCGACACTCCCGCGCGGCTTATGGCGAAAGGATACTTGGCGGGGTTCCAGTATTGCGAGTTTACGTCGGGGTCGGTGGCGGCTCCCACGTCGCCCATGCCGCCAGAGCGTGCGTCAGGGGCGATGGTCTGCGATGTCACCGATGTGTTCACCGGGTTGAACATATTATGCTTGTCCTGTGCCGGCAACGACGCGGCAAATAGCAGCATAGACAATATAAACAGAATTTTCCTCATATAGACATATAACGCTCTTTGCCTTTAATTATTGTTGATTACTATGAGTTTCTTGGCTTTCGATGCCGTCGCGCTGCCGTCGGATGCCACGCGTGCGCGGTAGAGGTAAACTCCAGTCTGCAACCGTCCGCCGCTGTCCTGTGTCAGGTCCCATTCCAGGGTGTAAGCTCCGTCGCTTGTAGAAACGCCGTTCTCAGTGTGTGTCCACAGCAGTCGTCCGCTCATGTCGAACACGTCTATCGTCACGTCCATTTGGCTGCCGCCGAAGTTGTGGCTTACTATGAATGTAGTCGTGTTTGAGGCCGGGTTGCGCGACACGTTGACATTGTAGAGCGATGGTTTCAGGCCTTTCACCACGTTGAAGTCGAGGGTGGCTGTCGAGGCGTTGTTCATGGTGTCCCATGCGCGGAAGAGCAGCGTGTGGTGGCCAGGTTCGAGCATCGGTATGTTATAATATGTGGAGCCAGAGGTGTATGAGCCGAAGTCGAAGGAAAAGTTGTCGTTTAGCGAATAGGTCTTGCTTGCGTCGCCGTCTATTGTCAGCTCAAGGTTGTGGCCCACACCGTTGCCCGTGGCGTTGATGCCGCTCGTGTCGCTGATGCGCGCCACGAAGTACGGCGTGGCGTTCACGTTGCCGCCGTTCTCGAAATCGGGGTCGTTGAGGTAGCAATATATTTTCGGGCCTATGGAGTCGGTGAGCTGTGAGCTTGTGCCTCCCAGTATGAAGTTTTCGGTAGAACCGTGGGCGGTGAGGCTGTGGCTGGTGTTCACGGCGTAGGCGCATATCCTGCCTGTGGCGTTGGCGTAGTTTAGGTCGAGAGGCACAGCAAACGACATGTCGAAGTGCCCAGCGGCTATGCTGTCCGAACCTTTATAGACAGTCTTCGTGCGGTTGTAGAATTGGAAAGCCTCGTCGGCATTGTCAGGGCTGTTTGCGCTTGCGTTTAGCCGGCATGAAACGAGTTCGCGCGAGTCAAGCACGTTGAGTGTCACTGTCCCGTTGAAAGTGTTTTGACTGGAAATGTGTCCTTTCACGTTGGCGACGCTGCCAGCCTCCAATGTGACGTACCCCGTGCCAGACACGGACTGCCCGTTTATGGAATCGATGACGATGGTGCTGGTGGGCGTATTGAGCGCGAGAGCAGGGTCGCCGAGCAGGGTGTATTGCAGTTTGTTGTCGGTGCGGTCTTGCCCGTTTGTAATCATCAGGTTTTTAGCCAGCCGCGCCGCCTCGCCTATCGTGGTGGTCTTGCCGTTTTGCTGTCCAAGCACATAGCGTAGGAACGCCATGTTGATGACGCGGTTGTAGCTGGACTGCACGGTGCGCGTGGTGCCGAAGAATGCCATGACACCGCCGTTGGCGTTCATCAATGCCGCCTCGCCGATGTTGTCCTCCACTCCGTCGAACGCCATGATGTCGCACGAGGCGGTAATCCACAGTGGCAGGTTCTTGTTGGTGAACGATTGGAAGTCGGAAAGGGTAAGCACTGCCTCATGCGAAATCCAGTCGGCGCGGCCGTGCCCGACGTAGTCCATTATGAGTGCGCCTTGTTGCTGTTGCTGCTTGATGATGCTCGTAACCTCCGGATAGCGGTTGCCGGTCGACGAAGTCTCCTCGGTGTAGGCATCCCACATCACCTTGTTTATTTGGTAGTTGGGGTAGCGCATGGCAATGTCCTCGGCGGCGGCATTAGCATCGCGCATGTGTATGTTGTTGTTGCCGTCGTCGCCCATGAACATTATAGTGTTCTGCCACGAGCCGGCATTTTCATTGTTGGCGTAGTTTATGGTCTTGTCGACCATGACTTTCGCCTCTGCGTCAGTGGAGACTGGGAAGCGTCCCACAGCCACGTCAAGCATGTCGGTCTTGTTGTAGTAGCCGTGTTGCAGGTTGAGGCCCTCGCCGTCGTCAAGGTAGCCGAAGAAACCGTCATCGACATAGCAATGCAGTTCGTTGAACGAGTTTTCGCTCTCGTAACACAGTAGGTAGTCGTCGGCATCGAGGCGGCTGCAGTCGGAGGTCAGCATACGATTGTCCCAAACGCCATCGCCAAAGAGCAGCAGGTATTTTGGCATGTCTGCCTCGTTTTCGGCGCGGTCGTAGAGCATCTTCATGTAGCGGCGGTAGGCGTTGGCGTCGGGAGTGCCACTCGAGAATTCGTTGTAAAGCTCGTCGGCAGGCACAATGTTGACGTTGAGAGTGTCGTGCTGTTCATGGAACTGTGCGAGCCGCTGTGCCTGTGCCAACAACTTCTGCGAGGTTGGTATTATGATTACCATGTCGGCCTGCGGGTCGGCGTGGTGGTCTTGGTTGGTGATGTTATATACGTATTCGGGCGATGGGAACAACGCGGTGAGACTTGGGGCGGGGGCGGGCTGATCCCATGCCATCGACACATAGTCGAGATGCAGCGGGCCCCCCGATAGCGCGGTGATTTTAACAGTGTCGGTGGCGTGCAGGTTGCTTACCGCGAATGTTGCCGAGTTCTCGTTGCCCATGTCATAGCTCGCGTCAACATAGATGTTGATGGTTCCCAAGACAGAATCGTTCAATGCCACTTGTGCTGTTGCCGCCATGCCGGCGGTTACATTCACTGACAGTCTGCCCGTAGTGCTACCTGAACGATTTGACAGCACTATCCGTTGTGTCGAGCCGTTGCTGATGGTGTGCGGGTCAAAAAGGTTACGCCCACCGTGATACCAGCTGAAGCCATCTGTCTCGTGCAGCTCGTGGTAGTCGTCGGCAGACGGGTAGAAAGAATTGATGAATGTTGTGGAGTCCACGCTTGCTGGCAGCGAGTCGCTTTGTGTAATGAAATAGTAGCCGTAGTCGGAATAGGGATTGCGTGTGCGCCTTGAGGCGTTGTTGCCACTCCAGCTAACGGGACCGCGGGCATAGAAAAGGCGATGCCCGCCTACAGTGCATGTCGGCACCTCTTGCAAGTCGTCGTGGCTCTGTAGATAGTCGCCATCTAAAACCTCGTCCTGCAAGTTGCCGCCGTAGCCGTAGATGCGTATGCGGCTGAGGTCGGAAAAGCCGGCGCGGCGGACGAGAGATGATGTCAGCTCATATACTCCAGACGAAGGCACGCGTATTTTAGCCCACGTGCCTTGTCTCAGCACCGAGTGGAAGGCATAGCGGGACGAGGTTTGAGAATTGAGGTTTGAGAATTGAGGGCTTCCTTTTGAATTTTGAATTTTGAATTTTGATTTTTGAATTGACTTTGAATTTTGAATTGCTTCTGCGTCCACCCGCAGCATAAAGCTCACGAGGATCTGATACTTGCCGTCGCGGCACACCAATGGGCAGAAGCTGACGCTCAGGTTGCCCTGTCTGCGGTCGAGCATTATCCTTTGCTCCACCTTGGGCAGTGCGGGCAGTTCGGCTTGGGACAGCTTGTGATAGTTGGCAATGTCGAGTTCGGTCATGTCGATGAACTCAGGGTAGAGTATCGTGGCAGTGTATGTGGAGTCGCGATAATTGTCGGACAAGGGTATCGTATAAGTGAAAGTCGGCAGCACGCTATCCACGCTCACCTCGTCGGAGGTGAGGTTGAAGAACCGTTGTGCTGACATGGAGGCACTTCCCGATAACAACATCAGCAGTGCCAATAGCCTGTATATTAGTATATGTTTCATTTGCAGTTGAATTCGAGAACTTTTTCCCCCTCTATCCATCCTTCAAGATGGTCGTCTATGTGTACTGGTCCTACGCCAGCTGGCGTGCCAGTGTAGAGCAGGTCGCCAGTCTTGAGCGTGAAGTATTGGCTTATGTATGCCACTATCTCGTCCACTGAGCGTTGCATGTCGCCCGTGAAGCCCTGTTGTACTGTCTGCCTGTTGATGTCGAGGCGGAAGTGCAGTTGTTGAATGTCGGGTAACTCTTGCTTGTCCACCCATTCGCCTATGCACGCCGAGCCGTCGAAACCTTTTGCCAAGTCCCATGGGCGACCTTGTGCCGCTAATTGCTTTTGCACCTCGCGGGCTGTGAAGTCTATGCCCAGAGTTACAGCATCGTAGTAGCGGTGGGCGAAGCGCACTGGCACCGTCTTGCCAAGCTTGCAAATCCTTACCACCACCTCTGTTTCGTATTCTATCCGTCCCAAATCGTCAGGAATGAAGAATGGCTTGTGGTTTTTCAGTAGGCTCGAGTCGGGCTTGAAGAATATGACAGGGACCTCTGTCTTTGATAACGTGCCGTGCAACTCTTTATTGTGCAGGGCATAGTTCATGCCTACGCAAAATATCTTCATATCACAATCTTTTTTCCGTTGATTATATAGATGCCTTTGGGCAACAGTCTTGTGTCTTTGCCGACATATCGGCCATCTATGGAATATATTCCTTGCCTTCTGCCTTTGGCTTCGATGTTTTTTATTCCCGTCTTCGTCAATATGTATCTCAACCCTGCCTCGGCGTCAATCTGCCCGTAGCCGTACAGGTTGTTTGGATAGGTGAGGCTTTGGTCATAGTGTGTGCATGTATGGGCGAAGATGTCTATGCAATCGTTTGGTGTCAGCTGCGGGTTCGCCTGTAGCCACAGGGCTATCACGCCAGCGACCACTGGCGACGACATCGATGTGCCAGTGTTGGAGTTCCAGGCGTAAGTGCGGTTGTTGTAGGTGAAGTGGCGCACGTCGCTTCTCACGTCGCCGGCGTTGGGGTTGTTTTCTATGTAGTAGCTGCTGTATGCCGACACGATGTTCTGCCCTGGGGCCATAACGTCGGGCTTCGTGCGTCCGTCGTAGGTGGGGCCGACGCTTGAGCTAAGGTTGATTGCGCCGTCAGTTGGGCCACCCCAGTCCATCAGCGTGCCGAGGTAGTTGGTGTAGGTAGTGCGGTAGCCTGTTATACCCACGCAGATGACGGATGGTGCGCTTCCTGGAGAGAGTATGCTGTGGCTGTTGTCGCCTGACGGGCTGGAGGTGTTGCTGCTGTTGCTCAACGAGGCGGTATTGGCGTACAGTTCCACGTCTGCGTTGGCACCGTCGAGCTTTATTGTCAGGTTGTTTGGATAGATGTAGTGGTTGGAGCTTATTACCCAGTCTGCCACTGTCAAGCCAGTGCCGTAGCAGTCAGGATATGCCGAAATGGTGATGACGAGCGAGTCTCCGACCGTGGTAATGCTGTCGCGTAGGGTGGAGTCGGAGGCGGCAACTATGTCGGCAAGTTTGTATTCGTTTATTTTTGTGCCGTCGCTTGAGCGTAGGCTTAGCTTGAAGTCAGCGTCGGCGCGGGTCGTGAAGCTCATCGTATTGGCATGCCACTGGCTTGTAGCCAATATCTCAGCCGTATTGCATCCTTGTGGCTTGTGCAGGTAGTTGGTCTTGCCGCCCTCGTTGCCCGCCGCCGAGACAATGATGCGTCCAGGCCCCGTGAGAGAGTCGAGCATCTCATAGTACAGCATGTCGTCGCCGTGGAAGTCCTGGTAGGAGCCTTCGCTGAAGTTGATGACGCACGGCTTGTTCACACTGTCGGCATAGTCGAAGAGATACTTGAAGCCCAACGCGTCGAGGGCATACGTGTATTTGTAGTAGTCCTCTGGCTTTATGATGCTGTTGTCGTCGCTTGTGGCGTTGCACACGAGGCAGATGTCGGCGTCTGGGGCAATGCCAATATACTTTGAGGTTTGCTCTGCGCCCTCGCTTCCGCTTCCCGCCGCTATCCCTGTCGTGTGGGTGCCGTGGGTCTGGATGAGACCGTCGCGCGGATGCCCGGCAGTCAGCAGTGACAAGCTGTCGCGGTAGTCGCGCCCTACGGGCAAGGTGCTGCCGATGGTGTCGGTAGAGAGTTGGTCCCACATTGCCTTTATGCGGTAGCGTGTCATGTCTTGCGACCAGAACGTGGGGTGGGTGAGATCAAAGCCAATGTCCTGCACGCCCACCACGATGCCTTTCCCCGTGTAGGTTTGCGGCAAGTTTATGCCGCTGTGCAGTGCGTCGGAGCCGATGATGATGTTTGTGGTGTCCATCATCGCCCTCGTGCCGCGTCCTGTCTCTATGCGCAATATTTCGGGTCGGAGCGACAGTTGTGTGAGGCTACCGATGGGAATGCTGGCAATGTGGAGGTTGCCGTAGGAGGCGAATATGTCGCAGCCTTCAAGTGCGTCAGGGGCGTTGCCCTCGGTCTTTACGAAAGCAGTTATTCGCCGTTCGTCTTTCGGCGTGAATGCCTTTGCGCCGTGTCCGCTGCTGCCGTTCGCCGAAAGACAAGCCTCGCGCACGAGCGGCGACATCTTGGCAAGGCAGGGTCGCTGAGCCCTCATGCACAGGGTGGTGCACAAGGCAAGCATTATGATAAATGGTCTGAATGTATTCTTCATGCGTCTATTTGTCGGCGTTGCGGCATTGCTGTGGTGTCATGCCAGTGTGTTTCTTTATAAACTTGCAGAATGTGGAGTAGCTTTCGAAGCCGAACGTGTCGGCGATGTCCTTCATAGGGTGGTCGGTGTATTTCAACTCTATCTTCAGCCTTTCTACGGCGTGTTCAAGTATTATGTCCAATGCTGCTCGTCCGGCGTAGATGTTTGTTATCCGCGAGAGGTATTTTGGAGTGATGAACAGCTTGTCGGCATAATAGCTTACGGCGCGGTTGTGGCCGTCGTCGCGGCTGAGCATGGTCAGGAACTGCTTGTAGATGTGCTCCGTGCGGTAGTGCGCGCCCTCCTTGCCACTGTTTTTCTTGCTGCCGTCGGGTATGTGCAGGTCGTTGATGATGTCGAATAGCAGTGCGGCGAACAAGTGGTAAAGAAGTTCGTCGTGGTAGAGGTCGTTAGACGAGTTGCGGTAGCGCAGTATGCTGAGGAACACGTTGACACGCTCCATTATGTACCGCTGGTCATTGTTGATGAACTGCCTCATCGACAAGGCGTTGAGCACTTGGTAAACGCGTTCGCCGCCCGTCAGCATTCGTGACAGTATCTCCATGCTGAAGCCCACAACCGTAGAGTTGCCCCGTCTCATTTGCCTGATGTTGGTGAGCGTGGTGTTGGGAGGGCACAGCACGCAAGTTCCGGCCTCTATGGTGTGCGCCTTGTCGTTGAGCGAGAAGGAGAGGCAACCGTCGGTGCAGAAGAGCAAAAGCAGCCCGTTGACGCTCATGCCCTTGCACAGCTCCTTGTAGCTTCCGAGCGGCGACAGGGCAAAGTAATGGTTGTCGGCATATACGGCCGGCCGCTCAAGCTCCATGAAATCTACTATACGGTATGTCCTGTCCATGATGGCAAAGTTACGAAAAAGTTGGGAGCTTTGGCACATGAGGCAAGAAAAAAACGTTTCAGCTTTGAAAGTAGGCAGATTTTCCGTAAATTTGCAACCGATAAAACAACCAAAGTTACAATATGGACAGCCAGCACATACAAAACAGTGGAGGCAACGCAAGGCAGGCAGACGCGAGGATGGATGGCAGGAAAGCCCTGCTGCGCTTGCTGCGTCCAGCTCAGTGGATAAAGAACTTCTTTGTTTTTGCGCCGATACTCTTCGGCGGCGCACTGTTTGACGGCAGTGTGTTGCTGAAAGGTGTCGGCACGTTCTTTGCTTTCAGCTTTGCGGCCTCAAGCATCTATTGTTTCAACGACATTTACGACGTTGCTGACGACCGCCGCCACCCTGAGAAGCGGAACCGCCCCATAGCGTCGGGGGTGGTAACGGTGCCACAAGCCTATGCCCTGATGTTCATCATGCTTGCCTTGAGCATTGCCCTGGGCCTTATAGTTGGAACAAGTGCCTTGCTGGTAATACTTTTCTACTGGTGTCTCAACCTTGCTTACTGCGCCAAGCTCAAGCAGTTTGCCATAATCGATGTCTGTGTGGTGGCGTTCGGCTTCGTGCTTAGGATGCTTGCTGGTGGCGAGGCAACCGATATAGGTTTGAGCAAGTGGATAGTGCTTATGACATTCCTCATAACGCTGTTCATGAGCTTCGCCAAGCGGCGCGACGACGTGCTGCGCATGGAGAAGACGGGCGAGGCTCCCCGAAAGAACACCATCCGCTACAACTCTACGTTCATGGATCAGGCACTCACCATAACGGCATCGGTTACATTGGTCTGTTACATAATGTACACCGTAAGCCCAGATGTTGCGGCGCGTTTCAATTCCGACTACCTTTATCTCACAAGCATCTTTGTGCTTGTCGGGCTGTTGCGCTATATACAGATTGCGGTGGTGGACAAGCGGAGCGGCAACCCGACGAAAATCATTCTTCACGACCGTTTCATACAGCTCGACGTGCTGGCGTGGCTTGTGGCGTTTGTTCTGATAATATATTAATGTGATGGAGTATCAATAGGGTGAAGGAAAAAGTATTGCTTTTCGATTTCGACGGCACTCTGACGCGATGCGACACGTTGCTTGAGTTCATACGCCATGCCAGGGGTACGGGCGTGTTGCTGTGTGCGTTGTTACGTTTCTCGCCTTTGCTCGTTCTCATGAAGTTGCGATTGGCAAACAACGGACGGGTAAAGGAGCGGTTGTTTGCCTATTGCTTCAAGGACATGGACATAAATTATTTCAACCTGCTTTGTCAATGGTTTGCCGATGATAACCGCAAAAGACTATTGCGTGCCGATGGCATTTCTGCCGTGGAGAAAGGACTGGCTGAGGGGGAGCGGGTGATGGTGGTGTCGGCAAGCGTCGACAACTGGGTGACCCCATTTTTTCAGGGCGACAGGCGGCTCGAAATTGTTGGCACTCAGGTAGAGGTAAAAGATGGGCGGCTCACAGGACGTTTCCTCACGCCAAACTGCTATGGAGCGGAGAAAGTGAGACGTGTGGAAGCGTTGCTCGCTGAGCCTCGCACACATTATTATATAACGGCCTACGGCGACAGCCGTGGCGACAAGGAAATGCTTGACTATGCGGACAAGGGTTATTACAAACTTTTTAGGGGTTAGGCTTGCCAAGTGTTTGGGCAACGACTGGCGCGGGAAGCTTGGCGAGGTTGTCCGTTTTGGCATTGTGGGCATTGCTGCCACGCTGTTGCAGTATGCCATCTACTGGGCATTGATACAGTTTATCGGCGACGATGCCCCGTCAGCCAGCCAGCATTTCCTTACGAGCGTAGCCATGACCGTTGGCTATGTACTGAGTTTCATTTTCAATTTCTTCGCCTCCACGCGCTTCACTTTCCGCGTCAAGGCTAACGCCAAGCGCGGAGCGGGCTTCCTTTTCAGCCACGTGGTGAACTATTGCCTACAGATGCTCACGCTCAACTTTTTCCTATGGGTGGGCGTGCCAAAGGCATGGGCTCCGATACCAATGTTCTGCATTTGCGTGCCGGTCAACTTTCTGTTGGTAAGGTTTTTCTTGAAAAGGTAAAACCTTACCGTAACTTCTTTTATTGCCAACGGGAATGGCTGATATTTCGTTTCGCAACACTAAAAGGGTAATGCAAAACAGTTAAAAAAAACAAAAGGGGAACTTTTTTCATAAATCTACACAAAGCTTTTAAAAAAGAATAAGTAATTTTGCGCCACATATAAAAATCACTTAAACTGTGTTACCTGATTTGTACATAATTTATTAATTCAAATTAAAAACCTATGAGTAAACAGAACGAAACTGTTCAAAAGGCAAAAGCATGTACGCTTTTAGTCCTTTCAGCTTGCGCTTTTGGTTGGTCAGTACCTGTGCTGGCCGATGGGGCATCCAAGGTTGAGACCATCCCTGGTGTTGAAGTTGTGCAGCAGCAGAACAAGGTAGTGGTTACCGTTGTCGATGAGAACGGCGAGCCTGTAATTGGCGCCAGCGTCATCGTCTTGTCCGACAAGAGCGGCGGTGCCACCGACCTTGATGGCAACTGCACCATCACGGCACAGCCCGGCACACAAGTCCGCGTCTCCTATATTGGATACAAGGACCAGACACTCACTGTGGGCAGCGGTTCCACACTGCAAGTAAAGCTTGAACCTGACAATGAATCACTCGACGAAGTGGTTGTCGTGGGTTACGGTACGATGCGCAAGAGCGATGTTACCGGTTCCATTTCCGTGGCAAAGGGCGAAGACCTCGTCAAGAGCCAGAACTTCTCCGCACTTGACAACCTGCGTGGTAAGGCAGCAGGTGTGAACGTGTTCTCAAACTCCGACGACCTCGGCACGTCAACACCGCGTGTCATCATCCGTGGTATGGCAACCATCAATGCCAGCTCCGACCCTCTGTATGTGGTGGATGGCGTAGTGATGACCAACTTCGCGCTTGTCAACCCTAACGACATAGAGTCGATGGAAGTC